>JODI01000014.1 GCA_000720805.1 Streptomyces violaceoruber | reverse complement strand
ACACCTCTCTATTCGTCGGCAGCGTCAGATGTGTATAAGAGACAGCCACCCGGTCGTCCGGGCCGTGGAAGACCAGGGTCGGCGCCAGGGGAGGGTCGGCGGCGGCGCCGTCGGTGTCATCGGCGGGCATGCCGGTGCGGCCCTGGACTGCGGGCATGCCGGTGCGGCCCTGGGCGGCGCGCACCGCCAGCGGCAGCAGGGCGCCGGGGGTGCGGCGGGCCGCGGCGAGGGCGCGCAGTGTCGTCTCCCAGCTGAGCACCGGGGAGTCCAGGACGAGCCCCGCGATCCGGTCGCGCAGTCCCGAGTGCGCTGCGGCGCGCAGCGCCATGGTGGCGCCGGTGGACCAGCCGTGCAGGACGACCCGGCGGGCACCGTCGGCGACGGCGTAGCGGATGGCCGCGTCCAGGTCGTGCCACTCGGTCTCGCCGAGATGGTTCAGCCCGTCCGGCGAGCGGGGCGCGCCGAGGTCGCCGCGGTAGGCGAGGGCGAGGACCGGGAAGCGGTTCCGGTGCAGGAACTCCATGACGTTCATGGTGTGTTCGCGGGTGGTGCCCAGGCCGTGCACCGCGATCACCCAGGTGTCCCGTACTCCCGGCACGAACCACGCGGGCAGAGCGCCGAGTTCGCCGGGGACGTCGACGTCGGCGTGGTCCAGGCCGAGGGCGCTGCCCGGGTTGCCGACGTACAGGTTCGGGGTGAGCCAGACCTTGTCGCCGGGCTTGACGGTGCCGTGCGTGACGCGTTCGAGACGCCGTACGACCGTGTCCGCGGAGTGGGACTCCGTGCCTAGGACGGGGCCGACGACCGCGTGCGAACCGCTGCCGCCGAGGCCGTAGGTGCCGGGACGCAGCGCGGCCAGGTCGCGGGTGACGGCGATCCGGCCCGCGGCCGTGGCGTGCACGGTGAGCCGGGGTTCGGTGGGCAGGGGGCGTCCCGGCGGCGCCTTGAGCGCGGCGTCGCTGGCGAGACGGCCGGCGACGACGCTCGCCGCGCCGGCGGCCAGGGCTGCGGTGACGGCGGCGGCCGTTGCTGTGACAGTGCGCACGGGTCCAGTGTCCCGGCGGATCCCGCGCCAGGCCAGCGGGCGGACGGCTCGGAGTGATGCTTCGCGGTGGATACGGGGTGGGTGCCGCGGGGCGCGGTCCCCGGTGGGCGTCAGAGGAATGGGCACCGCCGGGAACGTACGGGCACTTCCCGGTCCGCGGCGGGCCCCGGGAGCGCCCCATGCCGACCGAACCGCGGGCCGGGCCGTGTGCCGAGCCGTCGGCCCGGCACACGGCCCGGCGCCTCGCCGACAGC
This sequence comes from Streptomyces violaceoruber, assembly GCA_000720805.1. Classification (GTDB taxonomy): domain Bacteria; phylum Actinomycetota; class Actinomycetes; order Streptomycetales; family Streptomycetaceae; genus Streptomyces; species Streptomyces cellulosae_A. Next base: position 243,703 of record JODI01000014.1, on the reverse strand, counting down.
TCGGCGGCCTGACCGACCCCGCTCGCCCTGCTCGGCGCGCGGCCGACGGCGGCCTCGTCGCACGGCTCCGCACCGGCTCTGCCGGGTCGCCGACCGGCCTCACGGCGGAAGACGTGCCGGGCAGCCGGACGAACGGGCCGGCGCAGCGGCTCGGCTCGTGAACGGCAGCCGAACCGACAGGCCGACACGGCCACCCACACCCGGCGACCGAACCGACAGCCCGACGCAGCAGCCCCGACCCTGACCGGCAGCCGGTGGGCGGGGCGCCGCGGGGACGCGGGCGGGTTCGACGTCTCACCCTCGTTGCCCGTACCCCCGCAACCGCTCCCCCGCCTCCGCCAGCTGTGCCTCGGTCAGGAGTGTCGGGGACAGGCCCGGTACCGAGGACGCCGTCAGCCACAGGCGGCACATCCACTCCAGCTGGGCCGTGCGGTCGTAGGCCTGGTCGAGGGTGGTGCCGTAGGTGAGGGTGCCGTGGTTCTGGAGGAGGCAGCCGGAGCGGTCGGCGAGGGCGTGGAGCATGTTCTCGGCCAACTCGTCCGTGCCGTAGGTCGCGTACGGTGCGACCCGGACGGGACCGCCGAGCGCGCCGGCCATGTAGTGGATCACCGGGAGCTCCGGGACGAGCGTCGAGACGGCCGTGGCGTGCACGGCGTGGGTGTGGACGACGGCGGCGGCGCCGGTGGTGCGGTAGACGGCGAGATGCATGGGCAGTTCGCTGGTCGGGGTCAGCGTGCCGAGCACCTGGCGGCCGTCGAGGTCGACGCCGGTGATGTCCGTCGGGGTGAGCCGGTCGTAGGGCACGCCCGACGGTGTGACCAGCACGGTGTCCTCGACGCGTACCGAGACGTTGCCGGAGGTGCCGACGACCAGCCCCTCGGACACCGTCCGGCGGGCCGTCGCGACGAGCGCCTCCCAGGCGTGCGCCTCCTCGGGGCGCACGCTCCTCCCCCGCGGCTCGCGCACCACTCCTTCCGCGCCCCCTCGCACATCTCGTACGCCCCGCGCATCCCGCTGCTGCCTCTGCTGTTCCCGCTGCTCCTCAGCCATGCGGAGATCTTGTCAGGCCGGGCGTCAACTCGCGGCCCGGCGAGGGCACTTTAGGCCGGAATCCACCGCTCCGAAAGATCGCATACAGGCATATACAGCCTTCTTCGATCGCTTGGCCAGAGATCACCGATTATTCGATGATCTTCCAGTAATCTCTGGGAGATTTGTCGTGCACGTAGCCATTTCCGGGGGGACATATGGCCCGTGATCGCACACCGTTCCGCCGCCGAAACCGCGCTGTCGCGGCGTCCGTGGCCGCGCTCACCGCAGGGGGGATCACACTCGCCGAGACGCCCGTCTCGGCGGCCGGCCCGCCGAAGGGGCACGACGTCTCTTCCCACCAGAAGAACGTCAACTGGCAGCAGAGCAAGGCCGAGGGAGCCAGGTTCGTCTACGTCAAGGCGACCGAGTCGCACACCTATCGCAGCCCGTATTTCGGCCAGCAGTACAACGGGGCGCGCAACGCGGGCATCATCCGCGGGGCGTACCACTTCGCGCTGCCGGACAAGTCGTCGGGCAGAACGCAGGCGGCGTACTTCGTGCGCAACGGCGGCGCCTGGACCGGCGACGGCTGGACGCTGCCACCCGCGCTCGACATCGAGTACAACCCGTACGACAAGAAGCACAAGTGCTACGGCCTGAGCAAGCCGAAGATGGTCAGCTGGATCAAGTCGTTCAGCGACGAGACAAAGCGGCTCACCGGCCGCCGCCCGGTGATCTACACCACCGCCCACTGGTGGAACACCTGCACCGGAGGCAGCCGCGCCTTCGCCGCCAACCACGCGCTGTGGGTGGCCCGTTACGACGCGGCGGACGCGGGGGCCCTGCCCGGCGGGTGGTCGTTCTGGACGATCTGGCAGTACGACAACGGCGGCGCCCTGCCGGGTGACCAGAATCTCTTCAACGGGTCCCTCAGCGGACTGAGGAAGTTCGCCCGAGGCGCGTAGCCAAGGGACGCCAGGGTCGTACGGGGCCGCTGGGACCCGGCCGGGAGCGGCGGTGCCAAAATCGGCACCGCCGGACACCGTGCGGCCTGCTTCAGTTCATCTTCCGTTCATCCAGGTTACTTACGTTCGTCCGGCCAATGACCTCGAACGATTGCCTGGGTAAATGGAAAACTTCTCGCTGATCCTCGCGATCGTGGTGGTAACCGCGCTCGCGTTCGATTTCACGAACGGTTTCCACGACACCGCCAACGCGATGGCCACCACCATCTCGACCGGTGCGCTCAAGCCCAAGGTCGCGGTGGCCATGTCCGCCGCGCTCAACCTTGTGGGTGCCTTCCTCTCCGTGGAGGTCGCCAACACGATCTCCAAGGGTCTCGTCGACGAGACCGGCATACGTCCCGAGGTCATCTTCGCCGCCCTGGTCGGCGCGATCCTCTGGAACCTCGTGACCTGGCTGGTGGGCCTGCCCTCCAGCTCCTCGCACGCCCTCATGGGCGGTCTGATCGGCGCCACCATCGCCTCCGCCGGTATGGGCGCGGTCCACGGTGACGTGCTGGTCACCAAGGTGCTGCTCCCCGCGATCGCGGCCCCGATCGTCGCGGGCGTCGCCGCGATGCTCGCCACCCGCCTGTCCTACACGCTCGGCAAGAAGGCCGACGGCAAGGCGGCGGAGAAGGGCTACCGCGCCGGCCAGATCGCCTCGGCCGGCCTGGTCTCGCTCGCCCACGGCACGAACGACGCGCAGAAGACGATGGGCATCATCACCCTCGCCCTGGTCGCCGGCGGCGTCGTCGCCCCCGACTCGGACCCGCCCACCTGGGTCATCCTCTCCGCCGGCCTCGCCATCGCGCTCGGCACCTACCTCGGCGGCTGGCGCATCATCCGCACCATGGGCAAGGGCCTGACCGACCTCCAGCCGCAGCAGGGCTTCGCCGCCCAGACCAGCGCGGCCACGGTCATCCTGGCCTCCTCCCACCTCGGCTTCTCCCTCTCCACCACGCACTCCGTCTCCGGTTCGGTGATGGGCGCGGGCCTCGGCCGCAAGGGCGGGGTCGTGCGCTGGTCGACGGCCACCCGGATGTTCGTGGCGTGGGGTCTGACCCTGCCGGCCGCGGCCCTGGTCGGCGCACTCGCCGAGTACGTGACCGGCATCGGGGACTTCGGCACCGCCCTGGTCGCCGTCTTCCTGATCGCCTCCAGCGCGGCCATCTGGAAGATCTCCCGCCGCGAGGTCGTCGACCACACGAACGTCGTCGCCGAGACCGACGTCACGGGGACCGTGGAGCCGGCCGGTGTGGTGACCGCCGCGATCGCCGCGGTCACCCCGCCCCCGGCGGGCGTGGTCGCCGAGGACCTCACGGCCACCATCCCGGCGCCCGCCGGAACCGTCACCACCGCCGACCCCGCGGCCCCGTCGGCCGCGACCACCGTCTAAGGAAGCAACAGGATGAAGATCGACTGGGCGGCGCTCGGCTCCGTCTTCGGCGTCAGCCTCGTGGTCACCGTGGCCCTCGTGACCCTGTTCACCCTCGGCATCATGGGCCTGTCCCGCCAGGAGCGGGCCGCGTCCCAGGGCGGCTCCGCCACCCTCGCGGTCACCGGCGCCTACGCGTGCTTCGCCGCGTGCGCGGCGGCGGTGGCGTACGGGATCTCACTGATCGTCGCCTGACCTGCGGCACCCGGACGACACGTGGGGTGCGGGACGGATCGCCGTCCCGCACCCCACGTGCGTTGTGACGGCTGTGACCACTCGTGTGTGTGCCTCAGCACACTCTCCCTTCGCAGGTCAACGGCAAGTTGACGGCCCTTCCAACCCCGTGGTGGACTGCCGGGGCCATGTACGGCGGCAGGAGAGGAAGCCGGTGCGAGTCCGGCGCGGTCCCGCCACTGTCACCGGGGTAGAAAGCCCCGGGAGCCAGGAACTCTCACCGCCGGTCTCGTCGAACCAGGGCGTGGACACCCTGAGTGAGGACATATCGCCATGCTCGGCTGCCGTTCGAGGTTGATCAGCTGCTCCCTGTCTGCGACAGCGGTCGGCTGAGTCCATGCGTGCCGATCGCGTTTTCGCGTACGGCGCCGCCGCCGGCCTCCTCGGTGACCTGCTCCTCGGCGATCCCCGCCGTGGACATCCGGTCGCCGTGTTCGGACGTGCCGCGGGTGCCGTGGAGCGGGTGCTGTGGCGTGACCACCGGGGGTGGGGCGCGGTGCACGCCGTTGTGTGCGCCGGCGGGGTCACGGCGTTCGGCGCCTTGGCCGCGCGTTCCGTACGGACCTCCCCTGCCGCTTCCGTCGCGCTGACCGGCGCCGCCACCTGGGCCGTCGTCGGCGGGACTTCGCTCGCGCGGGAGGCCCGGAGCATCGGGCGGGCGCTTGAGGCGGGGGACGTCGAGGGGGCGCGGGCGCGGCTGCCGCATCTGTGCGGGCGGGATCCGCACGCGCTGGACGCCGACGGGATCGCGCGGGCGGTCGTGGAGTCCGTCGCCGAGAACACCTCCGACGCGGTGGTCGGGGCACTGGTGTGGGGGTCCTTGGGCGGTGTGCCCGGGCTGCTCGGGTTCCGGGCCGTCAACACCCTGGACGCCATGGTCGGGCACAGGTCGGCCAGGTACCGGCGGTTCGGGTGGGCCTCGGCACGGGTGGACGACCTGGTGGGGTGGCCGGGGGCGCGGCTGACCGCCGTACTCGCGGCGCTGGCCGGCCCGGACCCGCGCGGTGCCGTACGGGCCTGGCGGGCGGACGCCGGGAAGCACCCGAGCCCCAACGCCGGGCCCGTGGAGGCCTCGTTCGCGGGGGCGCTCGGGGTACGGCTGGGCGGGACGCTGTCGTACGGGGGGCGGGTCGAGCACCGGCCCGTGCTCAACGGGCGGGGGCGTGCCGTCACCACGCGGGACGTCGAACGAGCCGTACGGCTCTCGCGGCGGGTCGGCCTGCTCGCGCTCGGTGCGAGCGTCACCGCACGACTGACGGCACGACTGACGGCAGGACTCGTGGCGAAGGGGCGTGTCTCGTGAACGGTGGTCTCCTCGTCGCCGGTACCACCTCCGACGCCGGCAAGAGTGTCGTCACCGCGGGGATCTGCCGGTGGCTGGTCCGGCAGGGGGTGAAGGTCGCGCCGTTCAAGGCGCAGAACATGTCCCTCAATTCGTTCGTGACGAGGGAAGGGGCCGAGATCGGGCGGGCCCAGGCCATGCAGGCGCAGGCCTGCCGGGTCGAGCCGACCGCCCTCATGAATCCCGTGCTGCTCAAGCCGGGCGGTGAGCAGAGCAGTCAGGTCGTGCTGCTCGGGAAGCCGGTCGGGGAACTCAGCGCGCGCGGCTACCACGGCGGCCGGCAGCAGAAGCTGCTCGGGACCGTGCTCGACTGTCTCGCCGAGTTGCGGGGCACGTATGACGCGGTGATCTGTGAGGGAGCCGGTTCGCCCGCCGAGATCAATCTGCGGCGGACCGACATCGTCAACATGGGGATCGCCCGGAACGCCGGGCTGCCCGTCCTGGTGGTCGGCGACATCGACCGCGGGGGCGTCTTCGCCTCCTTCTTCGGGACCGTCGCGCTGCTCTCACCCGAGGATCAGGCCCTCGTCGCCGGATTCCTCGTCAACAAGTTCCGCGGGGACGTCTCCCTGCTGGAGCCCGGGCTGGACATGCTGCACTCGCTCACCGGGCGGCACACCTACGGAGTCCTGCCCTTCCGGCACGGGCTCGGCATCGACGAGGAGGACGGACTGAGGGTCTCCCTGCGGGGGACGGTCCGGGAGTCGAACGTCGCCCCGCCCGTCGGCGAGGACGTCCTGAGGGTCGCCGTCTGCGCGGTCCCCCTCATGTCCAACTTCACGGACGTGGACGCACTGGCCGCCGAGCCGGGTGTCGTCGTCCGGTTCGTGGACCGGGCGGAGGAGCTGGCGGACGCCGACCTCGTCGTCATCCCGGGGACCCGGGGAACGGTTCGCGCCCTGGAGTGGCTTCGGGAACGGGGCCTCGCCGAGGCCATCGAGCGCAGGGTCGCCGAAGCACGGCCCGTCCTCGGCATCTGCGGAGGCTTCCAGGTTCTCGGCGAGCACATCGAGGACGAGGTCGAGAGCCGGCGGGGCCATGTCGACGGGCTCGGTGTGCTGCCCGTGCGGGTGCGGTTCGCCCGCGAGAAGACCCTGACGAGGCCCGTCGGTGAGGCCCTCGGCGAGCAGGTCGAGGGGTACGAGATCCATCACGGGGTCGCCGAGATCGGCGGCGGGGAGAGCTTCCTGGACGGCTGCCGGGTCGGCCAGACCTGGGGCACCCACTGGCACGGCTCGCTGGAGTCGGACGGCTTCAGGCGGGCCTTCCTGCGCGAGGTGGCCCTCGCCGCGGGCCGCCGGTTCGTGCCGGCGCCCGACACCTCGTTCGCCGCGCTGCGCGAGGAGCAGCTCGACCGGCTCGGCGACCTGATCGAACAGCACGCGGACACGGACGCGCTGTGGCGGCTCATCGAGTCCGGCGCGCCGCAAGGACTGCCTTTCATTCCACCGGGAGCGCCCGCATGAGCACAGTGTTGTTGTTGTCGACCGCCGACACGGACCTGCTGGCGGCCCGGGCCGCTGCCGGTGCCTCGTACCGGATCGGCAATCCGACCCGGGTGGACGTCGCGGCGGAGCTGCCCTCTCTCGTCGAGGGAGCGGACATCGCCGTCGTACGACTGCTCGGCGGCAAGCGGGCCTGGGAGGACGGGCTGGCCGCCCTGAGGGCGTCCGGGATCCCCACGGTCCTGCTCGGTGGGGAGACCGTGCCCGACGCGGAGTTGATGGCCGAGTCGTCCGTGCCCGCGGGTGTGGTGGCGGAGGCGCTCAGGTACCTCGTCGAGGGCGGGCCGGAGAACCTGACCGAACTCGCGCGGTTCCTCTCCGACACGGTGCTGCTGACGGGCGAGGGGTTCGTCGAGCCGCGGAAGATGCCCGAGTTCGGGGTGCACGGGGAGCGTCCCTTCGTGGAGGGCCGCCCCACGGTCGGTGTGCTGTTCTACCGGGCCCATGAACTCAGCGGCAACACCGCCTTCGTGGACACGTTGTGCGACGCCGTCGAGGCGCGGGGCGTCAACGCCCTTCCCGTGTACTGCGGTTCGCTCCGTGGCGCGGACGCGGGCCTCTACGGGCTTCTGTCCCGGGCCGACGCCCTCGTCGCCACCGTCCTCGCCGCCGGCGGCACCCACGCCTCGCAGGCGTCGGCGGGCGGGGACGAGGAGGCCTGGGACATCGGGGCGCTGGCCGACCTCGACGTCCCTGTGCTGCAGGGTCTTTGCCTGACGTCCTCGAAGAGCGCCTGGGAGGCGTCCGACGCCGCCCTCTCCCCCATGGACGCGGCGATGCAGGTCGCGATCCCGGAGTTCGACGGGCGGCTGATCACCGTGCCGTTCTCGTTCAAGGAGCAGGGTGCCGACGACGTTCCCGTGTACGTCGCCGACCCGGAACGGGCCGCACGGGTCGCCGGGATCGCCGTGCGGCACGCGCGGTTGAAGCACAAGCCGAACGCCGAGAAGAAGCTGGCACTCGTCTTCACCGCCTATCCGACGAAGCACTCGCGCGTCGGGAACGCGGTCGGCCTGGACACGCCCGTGTCGGCGGTACGGGTGCTGGACGCGCTGAAGGATGCCGGGTACGTCGTCGAGGGGCACCCCGACAACGGGGACGAGCTGATCCACCGGCTCATCAACGCCGGTGGCCACGACGTCGAATGGCTCACCGAGGAGCAGCTGGCGGCGGCGCCCGCCCGGGTGCCGCTCGCCGACTACCGGGCCTGGTTCGACAAGCTCGACCCGGAGCTCAGGGACTCGATGCTGGAGGCGTGGGGCGAGCCGCCGGGCTCCCTGTACGTCGACGGGGACGACATCGTGCTGGCCTCCCTGCAGTTCGGCAACGTCGTCGTGATGATCCAGCCGCCGCGCGGCTTCGGCGAGAACCCGATCGCGATCTACCACGACCCGGACATGCCGCCGTCGCACCACTACATGGCGGCGTACCGGTGGCTGGAAAACTCGTTCGGCGCCGACGCGATCGTGCACATGGGCAAGCACGGCACGATGGAGTGGCTCCCGGGCAAGGGCCTCGGGCTCAGCGGGGGCTGCGCCCCCGACGCCGTCCTCGGGGAACTCCCGCTCATCTACCCCTTCATCGTCAACGACCCCGGCGAGGGCACCCAGGCCAAGCGGCGCGGCCACGCCACCGTCGTCGACCACCTGGTGCCGCCGATGGCCCGCGCCGACACCTACGGCGACCTGGCCAAGCTGGAGCAGCTGCTCGACGAGTACGCGCTCGTCTCCGACCTGGACCCCACCAAGGCCCCGGCCGTGCGGGCGCAGATCTGGACGCTGGTGAAGGCGGCCGAGCTGCACCACGACCTGCATGTCGACGACCAGCCGGACGACGAGGCGTTCGACGAGTTCGTCATGCACATCGACGGCTATCTGTGCGAGATCAAGGACGTGCAGATCCGGGACGGGCTGCACATCCTCGGCGGCGGTCCGGTCGGTGAGCCGCGGGTGAACCTGGTGCTCGCCGTGCTGCGGGCCTCGCAGGTGTGGGGCGGGCAGGCGAACGCCCTGCCGGGACTGCGGGCTTCTCTGGCCGCTCATTTCGGGCTCGAAGAGAAGGAGTTGCTCGCCGAGCCGGGAGCACCGGTCAAGGTCCCGGTGGAGCTGACGGAGCTGGTGGACGGGCCCGCGCGCTCGGCCGCGGACGCCATCGACCTGCTGGAGCAGCTGTGCCGGCGGATCGCGGAGGGCATGGAGACGCGGGGGTGGGCGGCCGGCGAGAGCCGTGCGCTCGTCCGGGATGTGCTGGGCACCGAACTCCCCGAGGCCGTCGCGGTGGTGGAGTTCGCCTGCGACGAGGTCGTGCCCCGGCTGGAGAGGACCACCGACGAGATCGGCCACATCCTCAAGGCGCTGGACGGCGGTTACGTCCCGGCCGGCCCGTCGGGTTCGCCGACGCGTGGCCTGGTCAACGTCCTGCCGACCGGCCGGAACTTCTACTCCGTCGATCCCAAGGCCATCCCGTCCAGGCTGAGTTGGGAGGTCGGGCAGTCGCTCGCCGACTCGCTCGTGCAGCGGTACCTCCAGGACAACGGGGAGTACCCGAAGTCCGTCGGCCTGACGGTGTGGGGGACGTCCGCGATGCGCACGCAGGGCGACGACATCGCCGAGATCCTGGCGCTGCTGGGCTGCCGCCCGGTCTGGGACGACGCCTCACGCCGGGTCACCGGCTTCGAGGTGGTCCCGCTCGACGAGCTCGGCCGGCCGCGCATCGATGTCACGGTCCGGATCTCCGGGTTCTTCCGGGACGCCTTCCCGCACGTCGTCGGGCTGATCGACGACGCGGTGCGGGCGGTGGCCGAGCTGGACGAGCCCGGCGACCGGAACTACATCCGCGCCCACGCCGACGCGGACACCGCCGAGCACGGCGACCGGCGGCGGGCGACGGCTCGTGTCTTCGGTTCGAAGCCGGGGGCTTACGGGGCGGGGCTGCTGCCGTTGATCGACGCGCGGAACTGGCGGTCCGACGCGGATCTGGCCGAGGTGTACGCGGTGTGGGGCGGCTACGCCTACGGGCGCGGACTCGACGGGCGGGCGGCGCGTGGGGACATGGAGACGGCGTTCAAGCGGATCGCCGTCGCGGCGAAGAACGTCGACACCCGCGAGCACGATCTCGTCGACGCCGACGACTACTTCCAGTACCACGGCGGCATGGTCGCCATGGTGCGGCATCTGACGGGCGCCAGCCCCGAGGCCTACGTGGGCGACTCGGCGACCCCCGACCAGGTGAAGACCCGCACGCTCGGCGAGGAGACCCACCGCGTGTTCCGCGCCCGGGTGGTCAACCCGCGCTGGATGGCGGCGATGCGGCGGCACGGCTACAAGGGCGCCTTCGAGATGGCGGCGACCGTGGACTACCTCTTCGGGTACGACGCCACGGCCGGCGTGGTCGACGACTGGATGTACGAGAAGCTCAGCGCCGAGTACGTCTTCGACGCGGAGAACCAGGACTTCATGAAGAAGTCCAACCCCTGGGCGCTGCGCGGGATCACGGAACGGCTGTTGGAGGCCGCCGACCGTGGCCTGTGGGCAGAGCCGGACGCGGACACCCTGGAGCGGCTGCGGGCCACCTACCTGGAGCTGGAAGGCGACTTGGAGGGCGACGACAAGTGAGTACCCCGTTCCCGTTCACGGCCGTGGTCGGCCAGGACGACCTGCGGCTCGCGCTGCTGCTGAACGCCGTGTCGCCGGCGGTCGGCGGTGTGCTGGTGCGCGGCGAGAAGGGCACCGCCAAGTCGACGGCGGTGCGCGCGCTGTCGGCGCTCATGCCCGAGGTGCCGGTCGTCCCCGGCTGCCGTTTCTCGTGCGACCCGGCCGCTCCCGACCCCGCCTGCCCGGACGGTCCGCACGAGAGGGGCACGGGTGCCGGGCGGCCCGCGCGGATGGTCGAGTTGCCGGTCGGCGCCTCCGAGGACCGGCTCGTGGGCGCGCTGGACATCGAACGTGCCCTGTCGGAGGGCGTGAAGGCCTTCGAGCCCGGCCTGCTCGCCGACGCGCACCGCGGGATCCTGTACGTCGACGAGGTCAACCTCCTCCACGACCACCTGGTCGACCTGCTGCTGGACGCGGCGGCGATGGGTGCCTCGTACGTCGAGCGCGAGGGCGTCTCCGTACGGCATGCCTCGAAGTTCCTGCTCGTGGGGACGATGAACCCCGAGGAGGGCGAGCTGCGGCCGCAGCTGCTGGACCGGTTCGGGCTGACCGTGGAGGTCGCGGCCTCGCGCGAACCCGACCAGCGGGTCGAGGTCGTACGGCGGCGGCTCGCCTACGACGACGACCCCGCCGGGTTCGCGGCGAGGTGGGCGGACGAGGAGGCCGCCGTACGGGCGCGGATCGTGGCGGCGCGGGAGCTGTTGCCGTCGGTGCGGCTGGGCGACGGGGCGCTGCGGCAGATCGCGGCGACCTGCGCGGCGTTCGAGGTGGACGGCATGCGGGCCGACATCGTGATGGCGCGGACGGCCACCGCGCTGGCGGCGTGGGCCGGACGGACGGACGTGCTCGCCGAGGACGTCCGGCAGGCCGCACTGCTCGCGCTGCCGCACCGCAGGCGCCGTAATCCCTTTGACGCGCCGGGACTGGACGAGGACAGGCTCGACGAGACGCTGCAGGAGTTCGGGGAGGGGTCCGACGACGAGGATCCGGATCCCGACGGACCCGGCGGAGGTGGACAGCCGCCTTCGGACGGACCCGATGAGGGGCAGGGGCCGGGTGAGGGGGCCGGTGACAGCGGTGCGCGGCCCGAGGCCGGGGAGGGCGGCGAGCCGCAGGCTTCCGGTGGCGGCGCGGGCGAACAGCAGCCGGCGCGGGCCGCCGAGCCCTTTCGCACCAAGGTGCTGAGTGTGCCGGGAATCGGTGAGGGTGCCGCCGGGCGGCGTTCGCGGGCGCGGACCGAGCACGGGCGGACGACGGGTGCGCGGCGGCCCCAAGGGGCGCTGACGAAGCTGCACTTGGCGGCGACCGTGCAGGCGGCGGCCCCGCATCAGCGGGCGCGCGGGCGGTCCGGGCGTGGGCTGGTGGTGCGCCGCGACGATCTGCGGCAGGCGACCCGGGAAGGGCGCGAGGGGAACCTCGTGCTGTTCGTGGTCGACGCCTCCGGGTCGATGGCGGCCCGGCAGCGGATGAGTGCGGTGAAGGGTGCCGTGCTGTCGCTGCTGCTCGACGCCTATCAGCGGCGGGACAAGGTGGGGCTGGTGACCTTCCGGGGATCGGCCGCGGAGGTGGCCCTGCCGCCGACCTCGTCGGTGGACGCGGCCGCCGTGCGGCTGGAGTCGCTGCCGACCGGTGGGCGGACGCCGCTCGCGGCCGGGCTGCTCAAGGCGCATGACGTGCTGCGGGTGGAGCGGCTGCGGGATCCCGCACGGCGGGCGCTGGTCGTCGTGGTGACGGACGGGCGGGCCACCGGTGGGCCGGAGCCGGTCGCTCTCGCCGGGCGTGCGGCCCGGCTGTTCGCGGCGGAAGGAGTCGCGTCCGTGGTCGTCGACTGCGAGTCGGGGCCGGTTCGGCTGGGGCTGGCCGGGCGGCTCGCGGGTGAGCTGGGCGGTACGGCCGTGACCTTGGACGAGTTGCGGGCGGACTCGATCGCCGGGTTGGTCAGGGATGTTCAGGGGACTTCGAGGAGGGCCGCGTAATGCCGCAGGGGCAGCCGAGTGTGGTACCGGATGACGGGCTGACGACTCGCCAGCGCCGTAACCGGCCGCTGGTCGCCGTCCACACGGGGATCGGCAAGGGCAAGTCGACCGCCGCGTTCGGGCTCGCGCTGCGGGCCTGGAACCAGGGGTGGCCGATCGGGGTGTTCCAGTTCGTCAAGTCGGCGAAGTGGAAGGTCGGCGAGGAACGGGCACTGCGGGTGCTCGGGGACTCCGGCGAGGGCGGGACGGTCGCCTGGCACAAGATGGGCGAGGGGTGGTCGTGGGTGCAGCGCGGCCTCCAGGGGGACAACGTCAGCAACGAGGAGAAGGCCCGGGAGGGCTGGGAGCAGGTCAAGCGGGACCTGGCCGCCGAGACGTACCAGCTGTATGTGCTCGACGAGTTCGCCTACCCGCTGCACTGGGGGTGGGTCGACGTCGACGAGGTCGTCTCCGTGCTGCGGGACCGGCCCGGTACCCAGCATGTCGTGATCACGGGGCGGAACGCGCCGGAGAAGCTGGTGGACTTCGCCGATCTCGTGACCGACATGTCCAAGGTCAAGCATCCGATGGACGCCGGGCAGAAGGGGCAGAGGGGCATCGAGTGGTGACGTCTTCCGTCCCTCGGCTGGTCATCGCCGCGCCGTCCTCCGGCAGCGGCAAGACCACCGTCGCCACGGGGCTGATGGCCGCGTTCGCCGCGCGGGGGCTCGCCGTGTCCCCGCACAAGGTCGGGCCGGACTACATCGATCCCGGGTATCACGCGCTCGCGACCGGGCGGGTGGGGCGGAACCTCGACGCGTACCTGTGCGGGCCGGAGTTGATCGGGCCGTTGTTCCTGCACGGGGCACGCGGGTGTGACATCGCCGTCGTCGAGGGCGTGATGGGGATGTACGACGGGGCCGCGGGGGAGGGTGAACTGGCGTCCACCGCGCAGGTGGCGAAGCTGCTGCGGGCGCCGGTGGTGCTGGTGGTGGACGCGTCGTCGCAGTCCCGGTCCGTCGCGGCACTGGTGCACGGGTTCGCCTCGTGGGATCCGGAGGTGCGGATCGCAGGCGTGATCCTCAACAAGGTCGCGTCGGATCGGCATGAGGAGTTGCTGCGGGAGGCTCTGGACCAGGCGGGGGTCGCTGTTCTTGGCGTGCTGCGGCGGGTGGAGCAGGTGTCGACGCCGTCGCGGCATCTGGGGTTGGTGCCGGTTGCCGAGCGGCGGGCTTCGGCGGTCGACGCGGTGGCCGCGATGGCCGCACAGGTCGACACGGGGTGTGATCTTGAAGCGTTGATGGGGCTTGCGCGGGGTGCCGGTGCGATGTCGGGTGCGGCTTGGGATGCGGCTGAGGTGTTGGTTTCCTCGCCCCCTGCGCCCCTGCCCGTCCCGTCCCTGGGGGCTGCCGCCCCCAGACCCCCGCTGTCGGCCCTGAACGGGCCTCGTCCTCAAACGCCGGACGGGCTGCCTGAAGCCGGCCTGCGTCCGAAGGCGGAGGACGGGCCGAATACTGCCGGCCCGGGCTCAAAGGTACGAGTCGCCGTCGCCGGCGGTCCCGCCTTCACCTTCTCCTACGCCGAGCACGCCGAGCTTCTCAGCGCCGCCGGGGCGGAAGTCGTCACCTTCGATCCCCTCCGGGACGAGCAACTGCCCTACGGCACGCGCGGGTTGGTCATCGGCGGCGGGTTCCCCGAGGTGTACGCCTCCGAGCTGTCGGCGAACGAGCCGCTGCGCAAGTCCATCGCGAGCCTCGCGGACAGCGGCGCTCCCGTCGCCGCCGAGTGCGCCGGCCTCCTCTACCTGTGCCGGGAACTCGACGGGAAGCCCATGTGCGGGGTGCTCGACGCCACCGCGCGGATGAGCGAGCGGCTCACGCTCGGCTACCGGGACGCCGTGGCCGTGAGTGACAGTGTGCTGGCCGTCGCGGGGACGCGGATGCGGGGTCACGAGTTTCACCGGACCGTCGTGGAGCCCGGGGCGGGGGAGGTCGCCGCCTGGGGTGTGCGCACTCCGCGGCGGCGGCTCGAAGGTTTCGTGCAGCAGGGTGTGCACGCGAGTTATCTGCACACGCACTGGGCGTCCGAGCCCGGTGTCGCCCGTCGGTTCGTGGAGAGGTGCCGGACGTCATGAGCAGCAGCAGGTTGGTCGGGGTCGGGGTCGGGCCCGGGGATCCGGAGCTGGTGACCGTCAAGGGCGTCAACGCTCTGCGCACCGCCGACGTGGTCGTCGTACCGGTGATGGCCGCGTCCGACGGCAAGGACGGGGGTGAGCGGGGCCGGGCCGAGGCGACCGTGCTGCACTACGTGCCCGAGGAGAAAGTCGTCCGGGTGGTGTTCGCGCTCAACGAGCGGTCGGACCGGGAGCGGCGGGAGGCCGCCTGGGACGCGGCGGGGACGCGGGTCGCGGAGTTGCTGGGGCAGAGCGGGGTCGTCGCCTTCGCGACCATCGGTGATCCGAACGTGTACTCCACCTTCACCTATCTGGCGCAGACCATCGGCGAGCTGGTGCCGGGCGTCGTCGTGGAGACCGTGCCGGGGATCACCGCCATGCAGGATCTGGCGGCGCGGTCGGGGGCCGTGCTCACCGAGGGCACCGAGCCGCTGACGCTGGTGCCCGTGACCGCCGGGGCCGCCGTGCTCAAGGAGGCGTTGAACGGGCCCGGGACCGTCGTGGCCTACAAGTTCGGGCGGCAGGCGGCGGAGGTCGTCGAGGCGCTGCGGGAGACAGGGCGGCTCGACGGTGCCGTGTGGGGGTCGGCGCTGGGTCTGGAGTCCGAGTTCATCCGGCCGGCCGCCGATCTCGACGGTGCTCCCCTGCCGTATCTCTCCACGCTCATCGCGCCCGCGCGGCGCGACGGCGGCCGGGGCGGAAAACTGTGAGCCCGTCCAGAGGCGCCGGGTCAGCCGGCGACTCCCACCACCAGCCAGATGAACGCCACTCCCGCGATCGTGCAGAGGAGTGTCGAGCGGGCGGGGTGGTCGTGGTGGGCCTCCGGGAGGATCTCGGCGGCCGCCAGGTAGAGGAGCGCGCCGCCGAAGAGGCCGAGGTAGCCGCCGAGCAGCTGCTCCGGGATGGTGAACAGCAGGGTGGAGGCGGCGCCCAGCACGGGAGCCGCCGCGTCCGCGAACAGCATGGTCAGGGCCCGGCGGCGGGCGTTCCCGTACAGGCTCGTGATCGTGTACGTGTTGAAGCCGTCCGCGAAGTCGTGGGCGACGACGGCCAGCGCGACCGCGGCGCCCATGCCGCCGCCCACCTGGAAGGCCGCGCCGATCGCCACGCCGTCCATGGCGCTGTGGCCGACCATCGCGGCGGCCGCCGTCAGGCCCACCTGGGGCGCCCGGCCGTCGCTCTCCTCCGCTCCGTGCGCGGCCTGCCGTACCGCGAGCAGCCGTTCCACCATGTGGGCCAGCAGGAAGCCCGCCACGAACAGGAGCAGAGCGGCGGGTACGCCGAAGACCTCGGTGCCGGCCGCCTCCAGTGCCTCCGGCAGCAGGTCGAGGCCGACCACGCCGAGCATCAGGCCGCCGGCCAGGCCCAGCACGAGATGGCGGCGGTCGGTCACGCGCAGTGCCGTCCAGCCGCCGGCCAGCGTCATCAGGAACGCGCCGAGCGCGACGAAGACCGCCATGTGCTCTTGGTATCCGATCAAGCCCCGCTCACGCACATCCGACCCCCGCAGCACTGAACTTCCCTACGAGAGGACCCGAACCCATGGCCGATGCCCCCACCGGCAAGGTGACCTTCGTCGGTGCCGGCCCCGGCGCCGCCGACCTGTTGACGTTCCGCGCCGCGCGGGCCATCGCCCAGGCCGATGTCGTGATCTGGGCGGCCAGCCTGGTCCAGGCGGAGGTTCTCGAACACGCGCGGGAAGGTGCCGAGATCCTCGACTCGGCGACCATGTCCCTGGAGGACGTGGTCGCCGTGTACGAGCGGGCCCGGGCGGAGGGCCTGCGCGTGGCCCGGATCCACTCCGGCGACCCGGCCCTGTGGGGCGGTACGCAGGAGCAGCTCGACCGGTGTGCCCGGATCGGCATCGAGACGGAGGTCGTCCCCGGGGTGTCCGCCTTCTCCGCGGTGGCCGCGCTGGCCCAGCGCGAGCTGACCATCCCGGAGGTCGCGCAGTCCGTGGTCCTGACCCGGCTCGGCGGTGGCAAGACGCCGATGCCGCCCGGGGAGGAGGTGCGGGAGTTCGCCAAGCACGGCACCACCATGGCGGTCTTCCTGTCCGCCGCCCGCAGCGGGCAGCTCGTGCGGGAGCTGCTGGAGGGCGGCTATCCGACGACCACGCCGGTCGTCGTCGCCTACCAGGCGACCTGGCCGGAGGAACTGATCGTGAAGTGCACGATCGGCACGCTGGAGGAGACGGTCAAGGAGCACAAGCTCTGGAAGCACACCCTGTTCCTCGTCGGCCCGGCGCTCGACGCCGAGGGCACGCGCTCGCACCTCTACCACCCCGGTCACTTCCACGGCTACCGCAAGGCGGACCCGGAGGCCCGCAAGGCCCTGCGCTCCCGGGGTGCGAGCACGTGATCACGGTCGTCGGCACCGGCACGGGAGCGCCACCGCCCCAGGACGTCCTCGCGGGGGCGGACCTCGTCGTGGGCGGGCGGCGGCATCTGGACGCCGTTCGGCTGCCCGAGGCTGCCGAGTCGATCGTGCTCGGGCCGCTGGCGGCCGCCCTCGACGCCATGGAGGAGTACGTCACGAAGGACCGCCGGGTCGTCGTGCTGGCCTCGGGAGACCCCGGGTTCTTCGGGATCGTACGGGTGCTGGCGGAGCGGTTCGGTGCCGAGCGGCTCGAGGTGCGGGCCGGGGTCTCCTCGGTGGCCGCGGCGTTCGCGCGGGTCGGGCTGCCCTGGGACGACGCCGTGGTGGTGAGCGCGCACGGGCGGGAACTGCGGACGGCGGTCAACGTGTGCCGGGCGCGGCCGAAGGTCGCCGTGCTGACGGGGCCGGGGGCGGGGCCGGCGGAGCTGGGTGCCGCACTGCGGTCCTCCGCCCGGGTTCTGGTCGTCGCTTCGGCGCTGGGCTCCTCGCAGGAACGCGTGGAACAGGTGACTCCGGCCGAGGCCGCGGCCCGGGACTGGGGTTCGGCGGTGAGCGTGGTGCTGTGCCTGGACGAGGATCGGGCGCCCGGTGCCGTACGGACGGTGGCCGGGGCGCCCGCGGGGCCCGCCGGATGGGCCCTGGACGAGGGCGGCTTCGCCCACCGGGACTCGATGATCACCAAGTTCGAGGTACGGGCGCTGGCGCTGGCCCGGCTCGGCCCGCGTCTCGGCGATCTGGTCTGGGACGTCGGCGCGGGGTCCGGGTCCGTGGCCGTGGAGTGCGCGCGGTTCGGTGCGGCCGTGACGGCGGTCGAGAAGAGCGCCGACGGCGTCGAACGGATCCGTGCGAACGCCGCCGCGCACGGGGTGGATGTGCGGGTGGTGCACGGGACGGCACCGGACGCGCTCGCCGAACTCGACGACCCCGACGCGGTGTTCGTCGGCGGCGGTGGGCGCGAGTTGCCCGCCGTCGTCTCGGCGTGTGCGCGGCGGGCCCGGCGGGCCGTCGTGGTCGCCATGGCCGCGCTCGACCGGGTGCCGGCCGCGCGCGCCGCGCTCACCGGCGCCGGGTTCGACTGCGAGGGCGTACTCCTGCAGTCCTCCCGGCTCGCGCCGCTGCCGGGCGACGTGACCCGGCTCGCGGCGACCAATCCCGTTTTCCTGCTGTGGGGCGTACGGCCCCCGGCATCCGCTGACGAAGGAGTAGCTCAGTGATCGGCCTCATTTCCGCCACCTCGGCGGGCGCGGCTGCGCGGGACCGGCTGGCCGCGGCCTGGCCGGAGCGGACGCGTGTGTACGAGGGTCCCGTGGGGGACGCCGTACGGGCCGCGTTCGCGGAGTGCGAGCAGCTCGTGTGCTTCCTCGCGACGGGAGCGGTCGTACGGCTGGTCGCGCCGCTGCTGGGGGACAAGGCCGGCGACCCGGGTGTGGTGTGCGTCGACGAGGGCGGGCGGTTCGCCGTGTCGCTGGTGGGCGGGCACGGGGGCGGGGCGAACGAACTCGCTCACGAGGTCGGGGAGTTGCTGGGGGCGGAGCCCGTGGTGACGACGGCGACGGACGCGGTGGGGATGCCGGGTCTCGACATGCTCGGTTTCCCGGTGGAGGGGGATGTCGCCGGGGTCTCGCGGGCCCTGCTGGACGGCGAACCGGTCGCGCTCGAGGCCGAGGTGAGCTGGCCGCTGCCCCCTCTCCGGGTCACCGCCGAGGGGACGTACTCGATCAGGGTGACGGATCGTGCCGCCCGGCCCGCCGACCGCGAAGTGCTCCTGCGGCCGCCCTCCCTCGTCGTCGGCGTCGGCGCCTCCAAGGGCGCCCCTGTCGACGAGGTGCTGGAGCTGGTCGAGGGCGCTTTGCGGGACGCGGGGCTGTCCGCCCGGAGCGTCGCCGAGCTCGCGACCGTCGACGCGAAGGCCCAGGAGCCCGGGATCGTCGAAGCCGCCGAACGGCTCGGGGTGCCGCTGGTGACCTACTCCGCCGAGGAGTTGGCCGCCGTCGACGTGCCCAATCCGTCCGACGCGCCCCTCGCGGCCGTCGGCACACCTTCGGTCGCGGAGGCCGCCGCGCTCGTACGCGGGGGTGAACTCCTCGTCCCGAAGCGCAAGTCGGCCGCGACTCCTGCCATGGCGACCTGTGCCGTCGTACGGCGTCCCGGGCGCGGGCGGCTCGCGGTGGTCGGGCTCGGGCCGGGCGCCCGGGATCTGCTCACCCCCCGCGCCAAGGCCGAACTGCGGCGCGCCTCGGTGCTCGTCGGGCTCGACCAGTACGTCGACCAGATCCGTGATCTGCTGCGGCCCGGCACCCGCGTCCTGGAGTCGGGGCTCGGGGCCGAGGAGGAGCGGGCGCGGACGGCCGTGGCTCAGGCCCGCAAGGGGCAGGCCGTCGCGCTGATCGGGAGTGGGGACGCCGGCGTCTACGCCATGGCCTCCCCCGCGCTCGCCGAGGCCTCCGACGACATCGACGTGATCGGCGTACCGGGGGTGACCGCCGCCCTCGCGGCCGCGGCCGTCCTCGGCGCCCCGCTCGGGCACGACCACGTGTCGATCAGCCTGTCCGACCTGCACACCCCGTGGGAGGTCATCGAGCGGCGGGTGCGGGCCGCGGCCGAGGCGGACATCGTGGTGACGTTCTACAACCCGCGCAGCCGGGGCCGGGACTGGCAGCTGCCGAAGGCGCTCGCGATCCTCGCCGGGCACCGGGAGCCGACGACGCCGGTCGGTGTCGTACGGAACGCGTCACGGCCGGACGAGTCCAGCCGGCTGACGACACTGGCGGACCTGGACCCGGCGACGGTCGACATGATGACGGTCGTGACCGTGGGCAACACGGCGACCCGGCGGATCGCCGGGCGCATGGTGACCCCGCGCGGCTACCGCTGGCAGGCCGCATCGAACAGCGGCTCCGCCGCGGGCCAGGAGGGCGCCGAATGAACGCTGTGCACGGCGTGGACCGGGTGGTCCATCCGATCGAGCAGGAGTCCTACCGGCGGCTGCGCGCCCGTCTGGACACCTCGCACTTCCCGCCGCTGACCCGGGCGGTCGTGGAGCGGGTGATCCACTCCGCGGCCGACCTCGACTACGCGAGCGATCTCGTGATGGACGAGGGCCGGTTGGAGAAGGCGCACGCCGCGCTGCACGCCGGGGCGCCGGTGGTCGTCGACGTCGAGATGGTCGCCGCCGGGATCACCCGGCGGCGGACCGTGTGCCGGCTCAGGGACGCCGAGGCCGGGCCCGGACTGACCCGTTCGGCCCATGCGATCCGGCTGGCGTACGAACAGGTCGGGCCCGGCGCCCTGTGGGTGATCGGCAACGCGCCCACCGCCCTGGAGGAGTTGCTGACCCTGGACGTCTCCCCCGCGCTCGTCATCGGTCTGCCCGTCGGTTTCGTCGGGGCGGCCGAGTCCAAGGCCGCGCTGCGCGAGAGCGGGCTGCCCGCTGTCAGCAACGTGTCCGAGAAGGGCGGGTCGGCGGTCGCCGCCGCCGCACTCAACGCCCTGCTGTACCACCCCCTTTCCCAGTCCGAGGAGACATCGTGACCACCCCGCCGCCCGCCCTGCTCATCGCCGGCCATGGCACCCGGGACGATGCCGGAGCCGAGGCGTTCCGCGACTTCGTCCGGGAGCTGGGCGCCCGCCACCCGGAACTGCCCGTCGCGGGCGGCTTCATCGAGCTGTCCCCGCCACCGCTGGGGGACGCCGTCACCGAGCTGGTGGAGCGGGGAGTACGCCGGTTCGCCGCCGTCCCGCTGATGCTGGTGTCCGCCGGGCACGCCAAGGGCGACATCCCGGCGGCGCTGGCCCGCGAGAAGGAGCGGCACCCCGGGATCTCGTACAGCTACGGCCGTCCGCTGGGCCCGCACCCCGCGCTGCTGGCCGTGCTGGAGCGGCGGCTGGACGACGCGCTCGGATCCTCCGCGCGCACGCCGGCGGACCGGGCCGACGTGACCGTGCTGCTGGTCGGGCGCGGTTCCACCGACCCGGACGCCAACGCCGAGGTGCACAAGGCGGCCCGGCTGCTGTGGGAGGGGCGCGGCTACGCGGGCGTGGAGACGGCGTTCGTGTCGCTCGCGGCGCCGGACGTGCCGAGCGGCCTCGACCGGTGCGCGAAGCTCGGGGCGCGAAGGATCGTCGTCCTGCCCTACTTCCTGTTCACCGGGATCCTTCCGGACCGGGTGCGGCAGCAGACGGAGGGCTGGGCGGCGGCGCACCCGGAGGTCGAGGTGCGGTCGGCCGACGTGATCGGTCCGGAGCCGGAGCTGCTCGACCTGGTGATGGAGCGGTACGCGGAGGCCGTCCAGGGCGATCTGCGGATGAACTGCGACTCGTGTGTGTACCGGATCGCGCTGCCCGGGTTCGAGGACAAGGTCGGCCTGCCGCAGCAGCCGCACTTCCACCCGGACGACGAGGAGCACCACGGGCACCACCACCACGGGGGACACGCACACTCCCATGCGCACTGAGGGCCACGACCTGCGGCACCACGGCGACGCCGAGGTGCGTGACGACGGCTCGGCCCTCGTCGACCTCGCCGTGAACGTCCGCGCGGACACCCCGCCGGCGTGGCTGCGGGAGCGGATCGCCGAGTCGCTGACCGGTCTGGCCGCCTATCCGGACGGGCGGGTCGCTCGGGCGGCGGTGGCGGCTCGGCACGGGCTCCCGGTGCAGCGGGTGCTGCTGACGGCGGGCGCCGCGGAGGCGTTCGTGCTGCTCGCGCGCGCCCTGAAGGTACGCCGGCCGGTGGTCGTGCACCCGCAGTTCACCGAGCCGGAGGCGGCCCTGCGGGACGCGGGGCACACGGTCGACCGGGTGCTGCTGCGGGAGGAGGACGGTTTCCGGCTGGATCCGGCGGCCGTACCTGAGGACGCGGACCTGGTGGTGATCGGCAACCCGACGAACCCCACATCCGTGCTGCACCCGGCCGCCGCGATCGCCGGACTGGCCCGTCCGGGGCGGACGTTGGTCGTGGACGAGGCCTTCATGGACGCGGTGCCCGGCGAGCGTGAGGCGCTGGCCGGGCGGACCGACGTGCCCGGGCTGGTGGTGCTGCGCAGCCTGACCAAGACCTGGGGGCTGGCCGGTCTGCGCATCGGCTATGTGCTGGCGGCCCCCGAGACGATCGCGGACCTGGAACGCGCCCAGCCCCTGTGGCCGGTGTCCAGCCCCGCCCTCGCGGCGGCACAGGCGTGTGTGGCCCCGCGAGCGCTGGCGGAGGCCGCCCACGCCGCCCACCGCGTCGCCGCCGACCGGGCCCATCTCGTCGCGGGGCTGGAGGAGTTCGCCGCCGACGGGCTGCGGGTGGCCGGCCCGGCCGAGGGCCCCTTCGTCCTCGTACGACTGCCGAAGGCCCACGCCGTACGCGCGCACCTGCGCGATCTCGGTTTCGCGGTCCGGCGCGGGGACACCTTTCCGGGGCTGGACGAGGAGTGGCTGCGGCTGGCGGTGCGGGACCGGGCGACCGTCAACTCGTTCCTTCGGGCGCTGGAGCGGGCGTTGGCTCTGACACGTCGCTGAGCCCTGGCGGCACCCGCTCCCGGGTTCCGTCCGGGAAGCGGATCTCCACGGTTCCGTCCTCGGCGACCGACGCCGCCGCTCCCGCGCGTGGCGCGTCCGGGTCGGCGCCGAGCACCACCAGGGTGACCAACAGGCGCCCGGCGTCGCCCAGTTCGAGCACGGGTGTCGCCGAGTGGTGGCCGACGGCGTTGCCGTCGACGGCCGTGACGACCCTGCCCCGGGCGCCGTCCCAGCCGTACAGGCCGACGATCGCGCTGGTCAGGCCGTCCGCGCGGCGGGCCGACGCCTGGCCGGGGCCGGCCAGCGCGACTGGCGGCGCGGTGTCGTCGGCGACGGCCCAGCCGCCCTCGCGGACCGGGGTTCCCGGCGGGACGTCGAGGTGGTGCACGCGCACCTCCCACGGGCCGTGGACCACGCTCACCGTCTCGACGCGGTGTCCCAGCGCCCGGTGCCAGGAGGCGGCGCGGTTGCCCGAGGCGCCGAGCGGGTGGATGCGGCCGCGTGGGGACGGCGTGCCGTCGGGGCCGAGCAGGGCGAGGTGGTTGTCCGGTCCGGTGGCCGGTGGCGTCGCGTCCGGTGTTTCGGGGGCCGTCGCGCTGGAGTAGGCGAACCGGGCGTAGTGCGGGCTTTCCTCGGCGGTCGCCGGCGGGGGCGGGAACCGGTCGCTGCCGTGGTTGACGAGCCGTACGATCCCGTCGGCCGCGGTGGAGTGCAGGAGCCAGCCCGGTGCGGGCAGCGCGAGCCGGACGTCGGCCGTGTCGACGGGGGCGGGTTCCTCGGGTGCCGTCCACACCGGGTGGTCCTCGGGCAGCAGCAGCCCGAGGAATGCCTTGCTCGCCCAGTACGGGGAGGCGGGGCCCGAGTAGGGCTGGGTGACGGGGAGGAAGGGCCGGTACCAGCCGAGGCTGAGCAGCCCCCGCTCGTCGGGCGCCCCGCGTTCGGCGAAGTGCTTCAGGGCGCCCGAGGCGAGGCGGCGGGTGCGGCCGGGCGGCAGCGGGGTGGCGTCGGCGAGGGCGCCCGCCCACAGCGGGGCGGTGGTCCCGAAGCGGTAGGTGAGGGAGCGGCCCTGGTGGACGGGGGCGCCGTCGGAGCCGAAGAAGTGCTGGTGGACGGCGAGGAACTCACGCAGCCGGTTACGGTGCCGGGCCACCGTCTCCGGGTTCGCGCGCGGGCCCGCGATGCGCGCCCACAGCACCGGGTACAGGTGCAGGGCCCAGGCGTTGTAGTAGTCGAACTTGCGGCCGTCGCCGTCGGTGTACCAGCCGCCGCCCCGGTACCAGTCGTCCAGGCGGGCCAGCCCGGCGTCGATCTCGGCACGGCGGTGCGGGGCGCCGACGGAGGCCAGGAACTCCTCCGCGATGACCTGGAACAGACGCCAGTTGGAGTCGTTGACGTCGGCGCCGACGAACCCGCCCAGCCAGTCGGTGACGTGCCCGCGTACGCGGTCGTCGAGGTGGTCCCACAGCCAGCGGCGCGACTCGTGCAGGGCGATCGCGATCGAGGCGGCCTCGACCATGGGCTGGGCGCGGTCGGTGATGGGCGGCCAGCGTTCGTCGCCGCGCGGGTCGGTACCGGCGGCGAGCCCGGCCGCGTACCGCTCGATGAGAGCGGGGCCGACGCGGCCGTCCGAGCCCGCGATGCGGAAGGCGGCGAGGAGGAAGGAACGGGCGAAGCCCTCCAGTCCGTCCGACCAGGGCCCGGAGTGGCTGGCCGGCCCGGGCAGCCGGTACTGGGCGAGACCCGGCGAGGCGTACGGCAGCAGCCCGTCGAGGAGGCGGTCGGCCATCGCCTCCCAGTGGGCGCGGGTCCAGCCGGTGATCGGAGACGAGAGGTGGTCGGGGGGCGGGAGCAGATGCGTCGGGTCGCCGGGGAGCGACACGTGCGGCGCGGTCATACGGGGTTCGGTCCTCCGTTGGTCAGGGGGCGGGCTTGGCGCCCCTAAGGGGCGCGGGGAACTGCGCGACCAGCCACAGATCACCCGCAGCGAACTCACAACCCTTCCGGCGGAGCCGCGACGCTCCGGCGCACAACGATGTGCGTGCCGAGCAAATGGTGGCTGCCGGCGGCGTGCTCGGGGTCGCGCAGGGCGATGCGTACCGCGGCACGCCCGAGTTCCTCCGCGGGCGTGCGCACCGTGGTCAGCGGCGGATTGAAGTCCTCCGCGAGCGGAATGTCGTTGTAACCCACGACGGACATGTCGTCGGGGACGGTGAGCCCCGCATCGGCGATCGCGCGCAGCGCCCCCGCGGCGACCATGTCGTCACCGGCGAACACGGCGGTGAACTCCCGTGTCTCCTTGAGGAGATCGGTCATCGCCCGCAGGCCGGCCGCACGGCCCAGCCCGCAGTCGACGACATGCGCGGCCTCGGCCGGCAACCCGTGCTCCGCGAGCGCGGCCCGGTAGCCGGTGACGCGGGCGTCGAGCGCGGTGTTGCCGGGCAGCCCGCCGAGGAAGACGATCCGGCGATGACCGGCCGACAGCAGATGCCCGGTGATGGCCCGCGCCCCCGCCTCGTTGTCGAACTCGACGACCAGCGCGGGGATGTCGGGATCGGGCGCGGGCCGTCCGCACAGCACCAGCCGGGCGCCGGTGGCGTCGAGGGCCTGCGCGTAGTGGGTGACGCGCTCCCGGTAGGCGTCGTCCTCGACGACTCCTCCGACCAGGATCACCAACCGCGCGCCCTCCTCCCGCATGAGCTGCACGAACTCCATCTCGCGCTGCGGGTCACCGCCGGTCGCGCCCACCACGCACAGCCAGCCCCGGTCGGCGGCCTCCGCCTCCACGCCCTCGGCGACCTGGGCGTAGAACGGGCTGGTGACCTGGCGGACGACGACGGCGGCCATCTTGCGGCCGCCGCCGACCAGGGCGCGGGCGTGCGCGTTGGCGACGTAGTCGAGGTCGCGGGCGGCGCGCAGCACCCGGGCCCGGGTCGCGGCGGGCACCGGGTGGTTGCCGCTCAGGGCGCGGGAGGCGGTGGCCATCGACACGCCCGCCCGCTCGGCGACCTCCCGGATCGTGACCCGCCGCTTGGACTCCATGTCGCTCCCCATCCCCCGCGTCTCCTTTTCCACCGGCACCCGTCTCGCACCGGCACCCGGTCACGTGTTGGCGTCGTAGTCCTTGGCGAACTCCTCGGCCATTCTGTCGCCGCCCCGGGAGCGCCACTTCTTCACCGCCCCGTCCCACTCCGACAGCGGGACGCGACCGGCGACGATGCCGGTCACAGTGTCCTCGAGCAGCGCCTTCAGTGTCGTGCCCTGGGCGTTCTTCGTGCGGGACTGCAGGCCGTAGGAGGCGTTGCGGATGGCGCGCGGGACGGTCTTGAGCTGCCAGGCGTGCAGCGCCCGTACGGCGTCCGGCATGCCCGGCACGAACAGCACCTGGGGGCCTTCGGCGAGGTACTTCAGGGGCAGGTTGGTGTTGTTCTCCACCTCGCCGAGCTTGGTGGGCTGAGGGGAGCCGTCCGTGCCGCGGGTGAAGTGGGTGCCCTCGACGCCGTAGTGGACGAGTTCCCACTCCTTGCTGCCGAAGGGGGCGGCGAGGTAGTCGAGGATGCGCAGCAGCAGCTCGATGCGTTCCTTCTTCGCCTTCTTCAGCACGGTGTAACCGAAGGAGCGGCGAGCGGCGACGATACCGCCGGGCGTGCCGTCGACGCTGTACGGCAGCGCGGCGGCCGGGGTCAGCTTGCCCTTCGACTCGCGGTACTTGGGCAGGTAGGCGCCGAAGCCGTCCTGCATGGAGCCGACCGTGCCGTTGTAGTAGAGGGTAGTCAGGTCGATCTGGGAGATGGAGGTGGCGTCCGGATGGTAGGAGCCCGCCTTGCGCAGTTCCGACTGGAAGGCGACGGCCGCCTTGAAGCGTTCGTCGGCCCAGCCCGGCTGGAAGGTGCCGTCCTTGGTGACGGCCCACTCCTGGGGCGCGTTGTGGGCGGCGGAGTGCACGGCGTTGCCGAAGAGGGAGCCCTGGGCGGCGCCGAGCGCGTACGTCCGTCCGCTGGTCGCCCGCTTGGCGACGGCGGCGAAGTCGGCGGCGGTCCAGCCCTCCTTCATCCCGGCGCCGGCGAACATCTCCTGGTTGAGCCAGAGGGTGGAGCCGGGCAGCGGGCGTTCCAGGGGAATGCCGTAGATGCGGCCGCCGATGCGGCCCATGTCGCGCCAGGCGTGAGTGGGGATGTTCGCGAGGTTCGGGTAGTCGGCGACGGCCTCACCGGACAGGTACGGCGTGAGGTCCTCGGCGCGCCGCTGCACGAACTCGGCCTCGCGGGGCAGCACGAACCCGGAGAAGAGGTTGATGATGTCCGGCAGGGCGTCGGGGTCGGCGGCCATCACGGTGGCCATCTTCTTCTGGTAGTCGGCCTGGGAGACGATCGTGTACTCGATCTTCACGCCGAGGGCCTTCTCCACCGCTGCCCAGAACTGGTTGGCGGAGGCGGGCTTGGGCGGGGTGCCGAAGGAGACCGTCATGACCTTGATGGTGGAGCCGTCGCCGGGGGTGCGGGAGACGGACTTGACCAGGTCGGACGGGTAGGCGGTGTACCCGGCCTGGACACCGGCGTCGGTGGGGGCCAGGTCCGGCTTGGGGGCGGTGGTGGTGGGCCGGTAGGCGGGCCAGGGGGCGAGTTTCTTGCCGGCGTTGGAGACGTCGCTGTCGCCGGAACCGGTGGAGCAGGCTGTGAGCAGGGTGGGGGCGGAGACAGCGGCGCCGACCGCGGCCGCGGAACGCAGCAGGGTACGGCGGGAGATGCTGGGCATGAGCGTTGACCTTTCTGAGCACGGCTCTTGACGGTTTGTCAGCTCTCGGGGAGCGGGTCAGCTCTCGGTGATGGACCGGGTCAGCTCTTGATGGCGCCCGTGAGCACGCCCTTGGTGAAGTACTTCTGCAGGAACGGGTAGACGAGCAGGATCGGCACGGTGGCGATCACCAGCACCGCCATCTGCACGGTCTGCGGGGCGGTGACCGTGCCCTCACCGGTCGTCGCGTCGGTGAGTCCGGATCCGGCCACCACGTAGGTGCGCAGCACCTGTTGGAGGGGCCAGTGGTCGCTCTCCAGGTAGAGCGAGGCGTAGAACCAGGAGTTCCAGTACGCCACCGCGTAGAACAGGCCGACCACGGCGAGCGCCGCCTTGGACAGCGGCAGGACGATCGAGACCAGCACCCGCCAGTCCCCCGCCCCGTCGAGCCGGGCGGCCTCGTACAGCTCCTCCGGGATGCCCTGGAAGAAGCCGCGCAGCACGACGAGGTTGAACACGTTCACCAGGACGGGGAGCACCAGCGAGGCGTAGTTGTCCAGCAGGCCCAGCTCCTTGACCAGCAGGAAGCCGGGGATCATGCCGGGCGGGAAGAGGAACGTGAACAGGATCAGCAGCAGCGCGGGCCGGGCGCCGAAGACGCCGGGGCGGGACAGCGCGTAGGCGAGGGTCACCGTGCAGGCGAGGCTGAGCAGGGTGCCGACGATGGTGACGCCGGCGCTGACACCGAGGGCGTGGGTGACGATCCCGCCCTCGAGGATGTCGCGGTAGGCGTCGAGGGTCGGCTCGGTCGGCCACAGCACCCAGCCGCCGTTGTCGACGACCTCGTCGGTGGAGGCCAGCGAGGTCGACACGATGACGAGGAACGGCACGCAGACCAGCAGCACGACGGCGACGAGCGCGAGGGCTTTGGCGGCCTGGGTGAGCGGCTTCGGCTTCTCCATCCAGCCGGGCCGGGCGTGAGCACTCACTTGTAGACCCCCTGTTCGCCGAGGCGGTGGGCGACCTTGTTGGCGGCGTAGACGAGGAGGGCGCCGATGACGCCCTTGAACAGGCCCGCGGCGGCGGCGAATCCGTAGTCGCCGCCGACGATGCCCTGGTAGTAGACGAAGGTGTCGATGATCTCGGAGGCCTCCGGGCCGACCGCGTCGCGCTGGAGCAGCATCTGCTCGAAGCCGACGGAGAGGATGTCGCCGAGCCGCATGATGAGCAGCAGCACGACCACGGGGCGGATGGCGGGCAGGGTGACGTGCCAGAAGCGCCGCCAGGGGCCCGCGCCGTCGATCGCGGCGGCCTCGTACTGCTGCTCGTCGACCTGGGCCAGCGCGGCGAGGAAGATGATCGTGCCCCAGCCGGCGTCCTTCCAGATGACCTGGGCGACGACGAGCGGCTTGAAGGCGTCGGGGTTGCCGATGATGTCGACGCTGTGCAACCCCATGCCGTCCAGCGAGGAGTTGAGCAGGCCGGTGTCGCCGAGCAGCTGCTGGAAGAGGGCGACGACGATCACCCACGAGATGAAGTGCGGCAGATACGCCACCGACTGCACGAACCGGCGCACCGAGCTCCGGGTGAGGCTGTGCAGCAGCAGCGCCAGGCCGAGCGGCACCGGGAAGTAGAAGACCAGCTGGAGGACGGCGATCCAGACGGTGTTGAGGACGGCGGCCCAGAACTCCCCGTCCTCGAACATCCGCTGGAAGTTGCCCAGGCCGACCCACGGGCTGCCCCAGAGGCCGTCGAAGGGGACGTACTCCTTGAAGGCGATGACGTTGCCGACCAGTGCGCCGTAGTGGAACAGCAGGAAGTAGGCGAGGCCGGGCAGCATGAGCAGAAACAGGGCACTGCCGGAGCGTCCTTGAAAGCGTTTTCGCTTCGGATGCGCGCCGCCCGTTCGGTGAGGAGTTACGTCAACCTCCTCTGTACCTGCATGTTCCCGTAGTACAGCGGCCACGGGCCCCCCTCGGGTCTCGGAGTTGGAGTGAGGGGAAGTTAAAACGTTTTCATTCCGCCGTCAACAGTCCTGACACAGAAGCCCTGTTGAGGGCCGGACCCTCCCGTCCGGTCGCCGAGCCGGCTGGACGATGGCGTGGCGGCGGCGCAAGGACGTACGGGCACTCGTTCGCGGTCCGGAACTCGCCGGGCTTTGGCCGGTGAACTCAACCGTGGCGAGTCGCCTGCGAGATGTCGCTGACCTGGCTGACTTCGGCCGGTCGCGCGGCACTCACCGCAGAGGGACCGACACGGCCCTCGATGCCCCCTCCAGTCGGATGCGGCATTCGCGCGGGCGACAGAGCAACCGAGCCGGCATCGGCGCAGCCGTCTCGTCGAGGGGCGCGCCGCACTCCCGGGCGCTGGGCCTGTCAGCCCGTGGTCATGCGGGGCCCGAGCCCCCGTCCCAGATGTCGGGCAGAGGTCGGCCGGGGCTCGCTCACCCCGTCACCCGCCCCTCCAGCACCACCCGCGACGGGGCCCCCAGCACGCGGACATCCGTGCGGGGGTC
This sequence comes from Streptomyces violaceoruber, assembly GCA_000720805.1. Taxonomy (GTDB): domain Bacteria; phylum Actinomycetota; class Actinomycetes; order Streptomycetales; family Streptomycetaceae; genus Streptomyces; species Streptomyces cellulosae_A. The sequence continues at coordinate 214,240 of JODI01000014.1, read as the reverse complement.
CCGTTCGTACACCACCAGGTCTGCTGCCGCCCCCTCCTCCAGCCCCGGCCGCCCCAGCCACTTCCGGGCGCCCCACGTCGTCGCCGAAAGCGCCTCCACCGGAGGAATCCCCGCCGTCACCAGTTCCGCCACCTCCGCCGCCACCAGGCCGTGCGGCAGGGTGCCTCCCGCGTCCGTGCCGACGTACACCGGGATGCCGGCGTCATAGGCGTTGCGGACCGTGTCGTAGCGGCGTTCGTGGAGGCGGCGCATATGGGCCGACCAGCGGGGGAACTTGGACTCGCCGCCCTCGGCCAGCTTCGGGAACGTCGCGATGTTGACGAGCGTCGGGACGATGGCCACCCCCCGCGACGCGAACAGCGGGATCAGGTCGTCCGTCAGGCCCGTCGCGTGTTCGACGCAGTCGATGCCCGACTCCACCAGGTCGCGCAGTGACGACTCGGCGAAGCAGTGGGCCGTCACGCGGGCGCCCAGGCGGTGTGCCTCCGCGATCGCGGCCTCGGCCGCCTCCCGGGGCCAGCTGGGCGTCAGGTCGCCCACCTCGCGGTCGATCCAGTCGCCGACCAGCTTGACCCAGCCGTCGCCGCGGCGGGCCTCCCGGGAGACGTACGCGACCAGGTCCTCCGGTTCGATCTCGTGCGCGAAGCCACGGATGTAGCGCCGGGTGCGGGCGATGTGCCGGCCCGCGCGGATGATCTTCGGGAGGTCCTCGCGGTCGTCGATCCAGCGGGTGTCGGAGGGCGAACCCGCGTCGCGGATCAGCAGGGTGCCGGCCTCGCGGTCGGTCAGCGCCTGCTTCTCGGCCACGTCCTCGTCCACCGGGCCGTGCGGGCCGAGGCCCACGTGACAGTGCGCGTCGACCAGGCCCGGCAGCGCCCAGCCCTCCACCGTACGGACGTCACGGGCGAGGAGGGGACGGTCGTGGGAGACGCGGCCGTCGACCACCCACAGTTCGTCGCGGACGTCCTCGGGTCCGATGAGGACCCTGCCCTTCACGTGCAGCACCGCCTGATCGCTCATGTACGGCACCTTAGTGAGCTACCGCCCGGCCTCGCCCGTCTGGTCCGGCCTCCCCTCCTCCACCTCGGCCATCGCCGGGTCGAGGAGGCGGGAGAGGAAGTGGCGGGTGCGTGCGTGGCGGGGGGCGCCGATGACCTGCTCGGGGGTGCCGTCCTCGACGATCACTCCACCGTCCATGAAGACGACCCGGTCGGCGACCTCGCGGGCGAAGGTCATCTCATGGGTGACGACCATCATCGTCATGCCCTCGTGCGCGAGCATGCGCATGACCGCGAGGACATCGCCCACCAGCTCCGGGTCGAGCGCCGAGGTCGGCTCGTCGAACAGCATCACCGCGGGGCCCATGGCGAGCGCGCGGGCGATCGCGACGCGCTGCTGCTGGCCGCCGGAGAGCGAGGCGGGGTACGCGTCGGCCTTCTCGGCCAGACCCACGCGTTCCAGGTTCTCGGCGGCCACCTTCGCGGCCTCGGCCTTGCCGCGCCCGAGCACCCGCCGCTGCGGCAGCGTGAGGTTCTCGGTCACGGTCACGTGCGGGAACAGGTTGAACTGCTGGAAGACCATGCCGATCCGGCGGCGTACGGCGTCGATGTCGACATCGGGGTCCGTCAACTCGGTCCCGCCGACGAAGACCTGGCCCTTGGTGGGTTCCTCCAGGAGGTTCACGCACCTCAGCAGCGTCGACTTGCCGGAACCGGACGGGCCGATCACACAGACGACCTCGCCCTGGCCGATCTCCAGGTCGATGCCGCGCAGCACCTCGTTGTCGCCGAACGACTTGTGCAGGCCCCGGACCTGGATCTCCGGGTGCGCCCCAGGAGTGTTCTCGCTCATTTCACGGCCTCCTGGGCCTTCGCCTCCATGCGGCGTACGACGAAGCCGAGCGGGATCGTGACCAGCAGATAGCACAGGCCGGCGACGAGGATCGGCGTGGAGTTGGCGGTCGTACTGGCCAGGTCGCGGCCGTACTTGGACAGTTCGCGCTCCTCCAGGGTGACACCGAGGAACAGCACCAGCGAGGAGTCCTTGAAGAGGAGGACGAGTTCGTTGGTCAGCGGCGGGAGGATGATCCGGAAGGCCTGCGGGATGATGATCGAGATCATCGCGCGGGCGGGTGAGAAGCCGAGGGAACGGGCCGCTTCCATCTGGCCCTTGGGCACCGCCTGGATGCCCGCGCGGATCGTCTCCGCCATGTACGCGGCAGCGACCAGGCCGAGCGCGAGGGCGACCTTGCCGTAGGTGCCGCCGATGATCTCCGTGCCCGGGAAGGCGAGCGGCACGGCCACGCCGATGAAGATGAAGATCAGCAGGGCGGGCAGGCCGCGGAAGATCTCGATGTAGATCCCGGCGAGCCAGCGGTAGGGACCCACCGACGACAGCCGCATCAGCGCGATGACCAGGCCGAGCACCAGTCCGACGGCGAAGCCGGACACGGTGAACAGCACGGTGTTCTTCAGCGCCAGCGTGATGACGTCCGGGAACATCTGCTCGGCGATGTCGGCCTGCGCGAACTGGTTCTTCAGGCGCCCCCAGTCCGCCGAGAGGGCGAAGGCGATCACCGCGGCGACGAACACGACGTACTGCGCGCCGCGCGACAGGCGGCGCTTCTGCCGCCGGGTCATCCCCTTCTTGCGTGGCGGGTCCTCGACCTTCGCGGGAGCGGTCATGAGGCGGACGGCGAGGCCGCGGACGCGTCGTACGGGCCGATCCACTTCTCGTACAGCTTCTTGTACGTGCCGTCGGCCTTGGCGTCCTTGATCGCCTTGTTGATGGCGGCCAGCAGCTTGGTGTTGCCCTTCTTGACCGTGAAGCCGTACTGCTCACCGGTGTTGAGGTTGTCCACGACCTTGAAGGCGTCGGCGTTGGCCTTGGTCTTCAGCCAGCCCTGCACGACCGGGTAGTCGATGACGACCGCCTTGACCTGGCCGGTGCGCAGGCCGTTGAGGACGGCGTCGGAGGACTCGAAGGAGACCGCGTCGAAGCCCTTCTTCTGAACGTACTCCTCGCCGGTGGTCTGCGCCTGGGCGCCGAGCTTGACGTTCTTGGCCTTCACGTCGGCGAGGGAGTTGACGCCGCTCTTCTTGTCGACCAGGACGGCCTGGGTGGCGTTGAAGTACGGGTCGGAGAAGTCGACGTTCTTCTTGCGTTCCTCGGTGATGGTCATGCCGGCCGCGGCCAGATCGCACCCACCCGAGTTCAGGAAGGCGCCGGTCTTGAAGTTCTCGAACGGGGTGTCACGGATCACCTGCTTCACGCCCAGGTCCTTGGCGACCAGGTCGATCAGCGACACGTCGAAGCCCTGCACCTTGCCGTCGACTTCCGACTGGAAGGGCGGGTACGGCAGATGCGTGCAGGTGGTGAGCTGCCCGGCCTTGACGACCTCGACCCCGCCGGCGGCGGTCTTCGAGCCGCTGCCGCCGTCGTCGGTGGAGGTGCAGGCGGACACGAGCGCCAGCCCGGCCGTCGCGGTGATGGCGGCCAGGACGCGGGTCCGGCGCCCGAGGAGCGTGTTCACGGCGGGCCTTCCTGTGGGGATCTTGGGGACTACCGGTTTCAGGTTATAAGGAAAAGTTTGAGTTGCTCAAACCAATCCGATGGCTACGAAGCTGCCCGACCTACGAAATCGCCGGCCGCCGGACAGGGTGACAGGCGCCCGTACGTACGAGGAGGCCGGTTACCCTCGTCTCGTCTACCCCGTGAGTGAGACTCGTTACCCCGTGAGTGAAGCTCGTTGTCCGTGAGTGAAGAGAGCACCGCCGTGACGCACCCGTTCCTGGATCTGGCCCCGTTGACCGCGGCGCGCTTCGCGTCCGTCGAGGACCGTGTGGCACGGCTGCTGCGCACCGAGCAGGACGTCGTGATCATGCAGGGCGAGGCGCTGCTGCCGCTGGAGGGCGCGATCCGTGCGGCCGCCGGTCCCGGCACGACGGCACTGAACGTCATCACCGGCCCCTACGGGCAGACCTTCGGGAACTGGCTGCGGGACTGCGGCGCCACGGTGATCGACCTCGCGGTGCCCTTCCACACTGCGGTCACGGCCGAGCAGATACGGGAGTCCTTCGCCGAGCACCCGGAGATCGACTTCGTGTCCCTGGTCCACGCGGAGGCCGCGACCGGCAACACCAACCCGGTCGCGGAGATCGGCGAGGTCGTACGGGAGCGGGGTGCCCTCTTCTACCTGGACGCCGTCGCGTCGGTCGGGGCCGAGCCGGTGCTGCCGGACGCGTGGGGCGTGGACCTGTGCGTGATCGGGGCACAGAAGGCGATGGGCGGACCGGCGGGTGTGTCGGCGGTGTCGGTGAGCGCGCGGGCATGGGCGCGGATGGCGGCGAACCCGGGGGCGCCGCGACGGTCGTACCTCTCGCTGCTGGACTGGAAGGAACGGTGGCTCGACGGCGGCCGCACGACGCTGCCGCACGCACCGGCCCAACTGGAGATGCTGGCGCTGGAGGCGTGCGTGGAGCGAATCGAGGCGGACGGTCTGGACGCGGTGACGGCCCGGCACCGCCGCGCGGCCTCGGCGACCCGCGCGGGCGCCCGGGCGCTGGGCGGCGGCCTGGAGCCGTACGTGTACGAGGACCGGGACGCGGCCCCGGTCGCCACGACGCTGAGGGCACCGTCGGGCGTGGTGGCGTCGGAGCTGGTGACCCGGGCGCTGGAGTCGGATCCGGCGGCGCCGCTGGCGGCGGGCGGCGGCGCGCTGGCCAAGGAGATGATCCGGGTCAACCACTACGGAGTGGACGCGACCCGGGGCGCTGTGCGGGCGAGCCTGTCGGCGCTGGGCGCGGCGCTGGCCGCGAAGGGGCTGCGCGTGGATGTGGAGGGGGCGTTGCGGGCGGCGGAGCAGGCGTGGCAGTAGGGGTGGCCGAGGCCCCCTGGGCTGTGCGGCCGGGCACGTGACCGGCCGGCTGTGCGCCCTGCCGCCTGACCGGACGACTGCGCGGCCTTACGCCTGACCGGACGACTGTTCGGCCTCACGCCTGACCCATGGCTGTGCACCCTGCCGCCTGACCGACGGCTGCGCGGCCTTACGCCTGACCGGCCAGCTGTGCACCCTGCCGCCTGACCGACGGCTGCGCGGGCCGACGCGTGACCGGCCGGCTGTGCCGCCAGTGATCTGGCCACCCCTCCCAGGCCCAGACGCCGACCGCGCCCTACGGCCTTGTCCGAAACGCCGGTCGAGCCGAAAACGCCCGTGGCATGCTCGGCTTCATGACCACCGACACACCTCTCACCCTCCCCGACGGCCGCCCCGTCCCCCTCATGACCGGTGCGGAGCGGCCCATGCTCGAGAGCTGGCTCGCCTTCCACCGCGCCACGCTGGAGCTGAAGTGCGCGGAGCTGGACGACGCGCAGGTGCGCACCGCTTCCGCCGAGCCGTCGTCGCTCACCGTGCTCGGGCTGGTGCAGCACCTCGCGGAGGTCGAGCGGAACTGGTTCCAGCGGGTGGCCGCGGGGCTCGACGTACCGCCGGTGTACGAGAAGGGGAACGGATACGCCCTCGACCCGGAGCACGGGCTCGACGACGCGCTCGCCGCCTGGAAGCGGGAGATCGCCCGCGGCGAGGAACTGTGCGCCGGGCGGTCACTGGACGACCTCGGGCGGATAGCGGACGGGCCGATGGCCGGCCTGGAGGTCAGTCTGCGCTGGGTGTACGTCCACATGATCGAGGAGTACGCACGGCACAACGGGCACGCGGACATTCTCCGGGAGCGAATCGACGGGGTAACCGGAGCATAATTCACGGGTAATTATGGGAAACTACTAATGCATAGCTTCCCGTATTCTCCTGCCCGCTTTTTCTCAACCTAAACGCAAAGATTCTGCGAACGCCAAGCAGGGAAATTCGGGCAGATCTCGTGCAGGTTACATGGTTGTGACGCGTTACACAGCGCGTCCCATTTCTACCTATACGTTCGGGTCAAAACAGCACATATCTCCGCACGTGCCCACGCGCTAACACAGTCGGCGTCCGGACGTAACCCCACCCGGCGATGCATTTTTCAATTTCCCTCGGTAAATTCATTTCGCATGACTGCCGCACAAGCAGACCTGCAAATCGACCGTCCGTCGGTGGCGGACGGCGCCGCGCTGTGGCGGATGGCCCGGGACTCGAAGGTCCTCGACCTGAACTCCTCGTACAGCTATCTGCTGTGGTGTCGCGACTTCGCCGCCACGTCGGCCGTCGCACGCGACGAAAGCGACGCGTCGGGGGAACCGATCGGCTTCGTCACCGGCTACGTCCGCCCCGACCGCCCGGACACCCTGCTCATCTGGCAGGTGGCGGTGGACGAGGCGCACCGCGGGCGCGGGCTCGCCGCCGCGCTGCTGGACGGGCTGGTCGCGCGGACCGTCGCCGAGCGCGGGCTGACCACCCTCGAGACCACCATCACCCCGGGCAACACCGCCTCGGAGCGCCTGTTCACGTCGTTCGCCGAGCGCCACGGCGCCCGGCTGGAGCGCGAGGTGCTCTTCGACGCGGGCCTGTTCCCGGACGGGCCGCACGACCCGGAAGTGCTCTACCGCATCGGGCCGCTGTCCCTCACGCCCCCTGCCTGACCACTCCTTGGGCCTGACCACTCCCTCCGCCTGACCGCCCCACCCTGCAGACCACCCCCCTGCCACTCCCCCTGCATCCCCCCACGCAACGAGGAGCGATTCGCGTGACCATCACCCAGCCCGACCTCAGCGTCTTCGAGACCCTCGAGTCCGAGGTACGCAGCTACTGCCGCGGCTGGCCCGTCATCTTCGACCGTGCTCAGGGCAGCCGCATGTACGACGAGGACGGCCACGAGTACCTCGACTTCTTCGCCGGCGCCGGCTCACTGAACTACGGACACAACAACCCCGTCCTGAAACGGGCGTTGATCGACTACCTGGAGCGGGACGGCGTCACGCACGGGCTCGACATGTCGACCACCGCCAAGCGGGCCTTCCTCGAGGCCTTCCAGAACCACGTGCTGCGCCCGCGCGACCTGCCGTACAAGGTCATGTTCCCGGGTCCGACCGGCACCAACGCCGTGGAGGCCGCGCTGAAACTGGCGCGCAAGGTGAAGGGGCGCGAGTCGATCGTGTCCTTCACCAACGCCTTCCACGGCATGTCGCTCGGCTCGCTCGCCGTGACCGGCAACGCCTTCAAGCGGGCCGGGGCCGGCATCCCGCTGGTGCACGGCACGCCGATGCCCTTCGACAACTACTTCGAAGGCACGGTGGAGGACTTCCTCTGGTTCGAGCGGCTCCTGGAGGACCAGGGTTCGGGCCTCAACAAGCCCGCCGCGGTGATCGTGGAGACCGTGCAGGGCGAGGGCGGCATCAACGTCGCCCGCCCGGAGTGGCTGCGCGCGCTGAAGGAGCTGTGCGAGCGACAGGACATGCTGCTCATCGTCGACGACATCCAGATGGGCTGCGGGCGGACCGGTGCGTTCTTCTCCTTCGAGGAGGCGGGCATCACCCCGGACATCGTCACCGTGTCCAAGTCCATCAGCGGTTACGGCCTGCCCATGTCGCTGTGCCTGTTCACGCCCGAGCTGGACATCTGGGAGCCGGGCGAGCACAACGGCACCTTCCGCGGCAACAACCCCGCCTTTGTGACGGCCACCGCCACGCTGGAGGCGTACTGGGCGGACGGCTCCGCGATGGAGAAGCAGACCCGCAAGCGAGGCGAGCAGGTCGAGCAGGCGTTCATCGCCATCACGGAGGAGAACCTCGCCGACATCAAGGAGTACCGGGGTCGCGGGCTCGTCTGGGGCATGGAGTTCCACGACAAGGACCGTGCCGGACGCATCGCGAAGCGGGCCTTCGAACTCGGGCTGCTCGTCGAGACGTCCGGTCCCGAGAGCGAGGTCGTCAAGCTCCTCCCGGCGCTCACCATCACACCCGAGGAACTGGACGCGGGTCTGAGCATCCTGGCCCGCGCCGTCCGCGAAACGGTCTGACCGGCAGACCGGCGCATCGCATCAGCACATCCACCTAGGAGGCATCGCAGCACCGTGATCGTCCGTTCGTTCAAGGACATCGAAGGCACCGACCGGCACGTGAGGGCCGCGTCCGGCACGTGGGAGAGCAAACGCATCGTCCTCGCCAAGGAACGGGTCGGCTTCTCGCTGCACGAGACGACCCTGTACGCGGGCACGGAGACGTCGATGTGGTACGCGAACCACATCGAGGCCGTCGTGTGCGTCGAGGGCGAGGCCGAGCTCACCGACGACGAGACCGGGCAGAAGTACACCATCACGCCCGGGACCATGTACCTGCTCGACGGCCACGAGCGGCACACGATGCGGATCAAGGAGGACTTCCGCTGCATCTGTGTCTTCAACCCGCCCGTGACCGGTCGGGAGGACCACGACGAGAACGGCGTCTACCCGCTGCTCACCGAACCCGAGGAGGTGTGACATCACCATGACCACCACCACGCCAGGCACCACGCCCAGTACCACCGTCACGGATCTCTACCCCAGCCGCGGCGCCACCGAGGTGGCTGTTCCGCGCCAGGACCCGGTCGTCTGGTCGCCGCCCGGCACCGCCGGACCGGTCTCCGACACCGACCTCCAGGCGTTCGAGCGCGACGGCTTCCTCGCCATCGACCAGCTCGTCGGCCCGGACGAGATCGGCGTCTACCAGCGCGAGTTGGAGCGGCTCGTCACGGACCCGGCGATCCGCGCCGACGAACGCTCCATCGTCGAGCCGCAGTCGCAGGAGATCCGGTCCGTCTTCGAGGTGCACCGGATCAGCGAGGTCTTCGCGCGCCTGGTCCGCGACGAGCGGGTCGTCGGCCGGGCCCGGCAGATCCTCGGCTCGGACGTGTACGTCCACCAGTCGCGGATCAACGTCAAGCCCGGCTTCGGAGCCAGCGGCTTCTACTGGCACTCCGACTTCGAGACCTGGCACGCCGAGGACGGTCTGCCGAACATGCGGACCGTGTCCGTGTCGATCGCGCTCACCGAGAACTACGACACCAACGGCGGCCTCATGATCATGCCGGGGTCGCACCGGACATTCCTCGGGTGTGCGGGGGCCACGCCGAAGGACAACTACAAGAAGTCCCTGCAGATGCAGGACGCGGGCACGCCCTCCGACGAGGCGCTGACCAAGATGGCGTCCGAGTACGGCATCAGGTTGTTCACCGGCAAGGCCGGTTCGGCGACCTGGTTCGACTGCAACGCCATGCACGGCTCGGGCGACAACATCACGCCGTTCCCGCGCAGCAACGTGTTCATCGTGTTCAACAGCGTGGAGAACGAGGCGGTCGAGCCGTTCTCGGCTCCGGTACGGCGGCCCGAGTTCATCGGGGCGCGGGACTTCACTCCTGTGCGATGAGTGGAGCCCGGCCGGGGGTCCGGGGGTTGCCCCCGGAGCATGCGGCATCGGGGCGCGGGACTTCACGCCGGTGAAGTGAGCCCCGCGTTCTGAGGAACGGATGGTGCGGGCGGTGTCACAGGCGGGAGCGGCTTCACAGCCACGCCGGTGACGCCGCCCGCACCCGTGTTCAGGACGACAGGACGTCCAGCAGACGGTCGACGTCGGCCGGAGTGTTGTACAGGTGGAACGCGGCCCGCAGGTTGCCCGCACGGTCGGAGACCTGGACCCCGGCGTCGCTCAGCTCGCCCTGGCGGTGGCCGAGTCCGGGGACGGAGACGATCGGGGAGCCGGGGGACGGCACGGGTTCGTGGCCGAGGCTGTGCAGGCCGGCGCGGAAACGGTCGGCCAGGGCGAGATCGTGGGCGCGTACGGCGTCCACGCCCAGTTCCTCCAGCAGCGCGAGGGAGCGGCGGGCGCCGGCGTACGAGAAGAGGGCCGGGCTCTCGTCGAACCGGCGTGCGGAGCGGGCGAGTTCGTCGACCGGGCCGTAGCAGGCGTCCCAGGGGTGCTCCCCCGCCACCCAGCCCGCGAACAGCGACGGGAGGCCGCCGAGGTCCTCCGGAACGACCAGGAAGGTCACCCCGCGCGGGCACAGCAGCCATTTGAAGGCGACCGAGGAGACGTAGTCGTGGGCGTCGGCCGTGAAGTCCAGCCATCCGGCGGCCTGAGAGGCGTCGACGTACGTCCGCGCCCCGTACTCGCGGGCCGCCGCCCTGATCGCGGCGAGCTCGGCGACCCGGCCGTCCGCCGACTGGGCGGCGCTCACCGCGACCAGCGCGGTGCCGGGCCGTACCGACTCGGCGACGCGTTCCAGCGGGACGGTGCGCACCTTGAGGTCGGGGCGGATGTGGAAGGGGTTCACGAGGGAGCTGAAGTCGCCCTCGGCCGTGAGGACTTCGGCGCCCTCGGGCAGGGACGCGGCGATCAGGCCGCTGTAGACGGCGACCGAGGCCCCGGCCGCCACCCGGTCGGCGGAAACGCCCGTCAGCCGGGCGAAGGCGGCCCGGGCCGCCTCCACGTCGGCGAACATGTCGGTCGGCTGCCCGGCCGCCGACGCCTCCACGGCGGTGTGCATGGCGGCCACGGTCCGGGCCGGCATCAGCCCGGTGCTCGCGGTGTTCAGATAGGTGTTCTTCGGGGCGAACTCGGCGCGGACGAGGCTCTCGAAGGTCTCCATGGGTCCACTCTGACCCCCGGCCACCCCTCAGTCCATTGCGGATTTCCACGTGGCTTCGCCAAGAGACGCTTATACGTCCGCCCCGACCTGCGCTTTGCAGGGCCCTAGGCCTGCGGCACCGCGCATCCGTCCGGGCCGCAGGCCTCCGCGTCACCCTCGTCGATCAGCTTGAGGGGAGGACGCTCGCCCCAGGCCTGCGTCAGTGCCTGGGCGAAGAGCTCGGTGGGCTGGGCGCCGGAGACGCCGTACTTGCGGTCGAGGACGAAGAAGGGCACCCCGTTCGCGCCGAGCTCGGCCGCCTCGCGCTCGTCGGCGCGGACGTCGTCGGCGTACGCGGTCGGGTCGGCGAGGACCGTGCGGGCGGCGTCGGCGTCCAGGCCGGCGGCGACGGCCAGCTCGACCAGGCGCTCGTCGCCCTCGGAGAAGACGGACCGCTCGTCGGCGAAGTTGGCCCGGTAGAGGATCTGGATCAGCTCGTCCTGCCTGCCCTGCTCCTTGGCGAAGTGGAGCAGGCGGTGCATGTCGAATGTGTTGCCGTTGTCGCGGCCCCGGGTGCGGTACGCGAGGCCCTCGGCGGCGGCCTGCGCGCCCAGGTTCTCCTCGCCGGCCTGGGCCTGCGCCTCACTCATGCCGTACTTCTTGGTGAGCATGCTGATCACGGGCTGGACGTCGCCCTTGGCGAGGCTCGGGTCCAGCTCGAAGGAGCGGTGCACGACCTCGACCTGGTCGCGGTGCGGGAAGGCCTCCAGCGCCTTGTCGAAGCGGGCCTTTCCGACATAGCACCAGGGGCAGGCGATGTCCGTCCAGATTTCGACGCGCATGGTCTCGGCTCTCCAGGTCGTACGGGTACGGAGGCTCCCTCCGCCGGGTGGATGAACGTTCAAGCAGCCGGTTTCATTCCCCCGGAGTGCGGACCGACCGGCGGGGTGTCTCACGCGACGGTGGCTGCCGTGGTTCCCAGGCGGCTGAACTGCGTGCGGTAGGCGCTCGGGGGCAGGCCTGTGCGGCGGGTCACGTGGGTGCGCAGGGAGTCCGCCGTGCCGAGGCCGCAGGCGCGGGCCACCTGGTCCATGGGGAGGGTGGTGGTCTCCAGGAGTTCCTTCGCCCGCTCGATGCGCTGGTGGAGCAGCCACTGGAGGGGGCTGACCCCGCTCTCGGCGTGGAAGCGGCGGGTGAGGGTGCGGACGGAGACTCCCGCGTGCCGCGCCAGGTCGGTGAGCGTGAGCGGCTTGTCGAGGTTGCGCATGGCCCAGCCCCGGGTGTCGGCGCAGGCGGTGCCGCGCTCGGGTGGCAGCGGGGTCTGGGTGAACTGGGTCTGGCCGCCCGGGCGCACGGGGGCGACGAGGGCGAGGCGGGCCACCTCGTTGGCTACCGCGGCGCCGTAGTCGGTACGGATGATGTGCAGGCACAGGTCGATGCCGGCGGCGTAGCCGGACGCCGTCAGATAGGGGCCGTCCTGGACGTACAGCACGTCCGCGCACAGGTCTACCTGCGGGTAAAGGCTGCGGAGTTTCTCGGCGTGCGTCCAGTACGTCGTGGCCTTGCGGCCGTGGAGCAGGCCCGCCTCGGCGAGTTGGAAGGCTCCGGTGCACAGGGACGCGATCCGCTTGCCGTCGGCAGCCGCCGCCCGGACGGCGGCCACGATCGGCGGGTGCGGTTCGTACGGCGCCCCGGTGCCCGCGACGATCACCGTGTCCGCCTCCCGTACGGCGTCGAGACCGTGCCGTACGTACAGGTCGAGGCCGCCGGTGGTGGGCACCGGTCCCGGCTCGGCCGCGCAGATGACCACCTCGTACCCGGGTCGCCCGTCCCGCTCGACCTTGCCGAAGAGCATCTCGGGGATGGCGAGGTTGAACATCGCGACGGGTGAGGGCGCGATGACCGCGACACGGTGCGGGGTGACCGCGACGGGGTGCGGGGTGACCGCGACGGGGTGCGGGGTGACCGACTGGGGCATGGCCAGAACCTCCGGGCATATGGCAATCCGGCCACTACTGTACGGCGGTGGTCGTCCGCAGGATGGAGTCATGTCCATGAAGCAGACCCTCCAGACCGATCAAGTTGCCTCGGGTGGGCGTGGGTTGAGGCCCAAGCGTTCCTCGTCCGTGCTCACTCTCACCGCCGCCCTCCTCGGCTTCGCGCTGATCTGCCTCGACGCGTCCGTGGTGAACGTGGCGCTGCCCGCGATCGGCTCCTCCTTCGGCAGCGGCATGTCCGGTCTGCAGTGGGTGGTGGACGCCTACACGCTGGCGTTCGCCTCACTCATGCTGTCCACCGGCGCGTTCTCGGACCGGGCCGGTGCGAGCCGTGCGTACGGACTCGGCACCGCGGTGTTCACGCTCGCCTCGGTGGCCTGCGGACTGGCACCGAACCTGCCGGTCCTGATCGGCGCGCGGGTGGCGCAGGGCGTGGCGGCGGCCGTCGTCCTTCCGGCCTCGCTGGCGCTGGTGCGGCAGGCGTACGCCGATCCGGCCCGGCGGGCACGCGCGGTGGCCCTGTGGGCGGCCGGGGGTTCGGTGGCGGTGGCCCTGGGACCGGTGGCGGGCGGTGCGCTGACCACCGCGTGGGACTGGCGCGGGATCTTCTTCGTCAACGTGCCGATCGGGGTGGCGATCCTGGTCCTGCTGGTACGGGCCCCACGCTCGCGGCGCCGGCCGGCGCCGCTGGATCTGCCCGGCCAGGTGACGGCGGTGCTGGCCCTGACGGCGCTGGCGTTCGCGGTGATCGAGGGCGGGACGGCGGGCTGGGCCGCGGGAGCCGTGGCCGTCGTCGCCGGTGCCGCGTTCCTGCGGATCGAGAGGCGCCAGGCGCACCCGGTCGTGCCACTCGGCCTTTTCCGCGATCGGACCGTGACCGCGACGGTCGCGGCGGGAGCGGCGGTCAGCGTGGCCTTCTACAGCATGGTGTTCGTCTTCTCGCTCTTCTTCCAGCAGGTGCAGGGCCGTTCCGCCCTGGCCGCCGGGCTGATGTTCCTGCCCATGACCGGGCTGATCGCGGTGACGAACGTGGTGGCGGGCAAGCTCGCCGGCCGCCACGGCCCGCGCCTGCCCATGCTGCTGGGGCAGGGGCTGGCCGTGGTGGGACTGCTCGGGCTCTTGTACGTCGACGCCGGCACGCCGACGGGTGTGGTGGCCGCGCTCCTGGTCCCCATGGCGCTGGGCTGCGCCCTGACGGTGCCGCCCCTGACCGCCGCGATGATGGACGCCGTGCCCGCCGAGCGGGCGGGCCTCGCGGCCGGGATGCTCAACGCGGCACGTCAGGTGTCCGGCGGCCTGGGGATCGCCGTCTTCGGGGCCCTGGTCTCCGACGGCTTCGTCGAGGGGATGCGGCTGAGCCTGGTCGTCAGCGCGGTCCTGCTCGCGGTGACCTTCGCCCTCAGCTGCCGCCTCGCAGGTCGTCCGGCCAGCTGGGGCGGAACTCGAGGTGGTCGTACGTCACGACGCACCCCTCCCCCATCGGCGACTGCGTCATGAAGCCGACCAGGGCGGCGCCGGTCTCCTTCTCGTCGCCGAGCGTGAAGAGCCGGACGAAGGTCCAGCGCTCGCCGTCCCGGGAGGCGTGGAAGGCGAAGGCCCGCCCGGTCCGGCTCACCCGCAGCCAGACCGAACTGCCGTCCACGGTGAAGGAGTTGGCGTCGTCCGAGTGTCCCCGGGTGACCACCGTGCACACGGTGGGCACGTCCGGGGAGTACTCCAGACACAGCTTGGCCCAGGCCCGCTCCCCGACATGGACGTACAGGACTCCCGCGTCGAAGGCCCCGGCGAACCCGACCGTGACGCGAGCGATCAGCTGGAAGTCCCCTTCGGGCGCCCCGAGGAGGCGGGGCGCGTCGGAGGCGGGGTCCAGCGCTTCCCCGATGGGCGGAACGAACCGGTCCTGCCGGGGGCCCGCCCATCCGGTGAGGACGCCGTCCTCATGCGACCAGTTGCCTTCCGGTCCGTACGTACGCAGGAGGAAGGGCAGTTCGGGAAGTTCGACGTCCATCAACCGATTCTCTCAGGCCCGGTGGAGACCCTTGGGGACGCGGAGCCGCTATCGCTCGAGCCGCCCGTCAAACCGACGGGGCAGCCCCAACGGGTTGTCGTCCTTCAGCTCCGGCGGCAGCAGGGCCTCCGGCGCGTTCTGATAGGCGACCGGCCGCAGCCACCGCTCGATGGCCGTACCACCCACAGAAGTGGACGTCGACGTCGTCGCCGGGTACGGCCCGCCGTGGTGCTGGGCCGGCGCCACGGCGACCCCCGTGGGCCATCCGTTCACCAGCACACGCCCGGCGAGCGGGGTCAGCTCCTGGAGGATCTCGGCCCCGCGGCCCTCACCGGCCGCCTCCTCGGAGGAGAGCTGCACCGTCGCCGTCAGGTTCCCCGGCAGCCGCGACAGTACCGACTTCACCTCGGCGTCGTCCTCGTAGCGGGCCACGACGGTGACCGGCCCGAAGCACTCCTCCAGGAGCAGGTCGTACTCGCCCTCCTGCGCCAGCTTGTCCGCGGGCACCGTCAGGAAGCCCGGGCTGACCGTGTGCTCGCCGCCCGCGCCCGGCGTCACCGGGGAGTCCACGTCGGGCAGCTCGGTGCGCTTGGTGACCCCGGCGATGAAGTTGTCCCGCATGCGGTGGTCGAGCAGCACCCCGGCGTCGGTGTCGCTGACCGCGTCGGTGAGGGACTTGACCAGGCCGTCTCCGGCGGCGCCGGTCGGCACCAGCACCAGACCTGGCTTGACGCAGAACTGTCCGACACCCAGGGTCATCGACCCGGCGAGCCCGCTGCCGATCTCCGCGGCCCGCTCGGTGGCGGCGGCCTCGGTGACGACGACGGGGTTCAGCGAGCCCAGCTCGCCGTGGAACGGGATCGGCACCGGACGGGCCGCGGCCGCGTCGAACAGTGCGCGCCCGCCCCGGATGGAGCCGGTGAAGCCCGCCGCGGAGACCAGCGGGTGCTTGATCAGTTCGATGCCCGCCTCGAAGCCGTGGACGAGGCCGACGACTCCCTCGGGGATGTCGTGAGCGGCGGCGGCCCGGCGCAGCACGGACGCGACCAGCTCGGACAGGCCCGGGTGGTCGGGGTGTGCCTTGACGACGACCGGGCAGCCCGCGGCCAGCGCGCTGGCGGTGTCGCCGCCGGCGACCGAGAAGGCGAAGGGGAAGTTGGAGGCCGAGTACACGGCGACGACGCCCAGCGGCACCTTGTAGCGGCGCAGGTCGGGAATGGGCGGGGTCGCGGTGTCGTCGGGGTGGTTGATGACGACGTCGAGGAAGGCGCCCTCGTCGACGATGTCCGCGAAGGCCCGCAGCTGGTAGCAGGTGCGGGCGAGCTCGCCCGTCAGCCGGACCGGACCGAGCGCGGTCTCGGCGTCGGCGGCCTCGACGAGGTGGTCCTTGGACGCCTCCAGCTCGTCGGCGGCGGCGCGCAGGAACGCCGAGCGCACCGTGCGGTCGGCGAGGGAGCCGCGTGCGGCGTGGGCGGCGCGGACGGTGGCGTCCACCTCCTCGGCAGTGGCCTCCACCGCAACCTGTTCACGCTGCTTCCCGGTTCGGGGGTCGACACTCCAGACTGGTGCTGCTGCCACCGCGGGTCCCTCCAGGTATGTATTGCCGCTGTTTTGCCGCAGTATCTAGGTCATCCACCAGGGTCGTTCGATATGCTGAACGCTGTCTCTGATGATGAATATGCTGTCGGAGACTATATCTTCAGGTTCCCGTCCAACGAAGGGGTCAAGGGCGATGTCGGCAGCCGAGACAGGCGGCGGGGCGCAGGTCAAGTCCGCGGTACGGACGGTTGAACTGCTCGAATACTTCGCCGGTCGCCCCGGTATGCACTCCTTGGCGGCGGTCCAGGAGGCCGTCGGTTACCCCAAGTCCAGTCTGTACATGCTACTGCGCACGCTCGTGGAGCTGGGCTGGGTGGAGACGGACGCGACGGGCACACGGTACGGGATCGGCGTACGGGCGCTCCTGGTGGGGACGTCCTACATCGACGGCGACGAAGTCGTCGCGGCGGCCCGGCCGACCCTGGACCGGCTCTCGGACGACACCACGGAGACCATCCACCTGGCCCGCCTGGACGGCACCAACGTGGTCTACCTCGCCACCCGGCAGTCGCAGCACTACCTGCGCCCCTTCACCCGGGTCGGCCGCCGGCTGCCCGCCCACTCGACCTCCCTGGGCAAGGCGCTGCTGAGCACGTACTCCGACGAGCAGGTGCGCAAGATGCTCCCGGAGACGCTGCCCGCGCTGACCGAGCACACGATCACCGACCGGGAGAAACTCATCGAGGAGCTGCACCAGGTCAGAGAGCAGGGTTTCGCCGTCGACCGCGAGGAGAACACGCTGGGGCTGCGCTGCTTCGGCGTGGCGATCCCGTACCGCACGCCGGCGCGCGACGCGATCAGCTGTTCCGTGCCGGTGGCCCGGCTGACCCCCGCGCACGAGCAGATGGTGAAGGACGCCCTGTTCGACGCCCGTGACCGGCTGACGCTCGCCACCCGGAGGCTCTGAGGCCATGGAGGTCGTACTCCGCGAGGTCCACGACAGCGACCTGCCGGTCTTCTTCCGGCAGATGAACGATCCGGAGGCCGCCCGCATGGCGGCCTTCACCGCGGAGGACCCTGCCGACTGGGGCGCCTTCTCGGCGCTGTGGCAACGGATACGGTCCTCGCAGGACGTGGCGCGGACGGTGCTGGCCGACGGTGACGTGGTGGGCAGCGCGGCCGTGTACGGGGAGCCCGGCGAGCGTGAGGTGACGTACTGGGTGGACCGCGCCTACTGGGGGCGGGGAGTCGCCACGGCCGCGTTGCGCGGGCTGCTCGCCGAGGTGCCGGAGCGCCCGCTGTACGCCCGCGCCGCCGCCGACAACCAGGGTTCGCTGCGGGTGCTGGAGAAGTGCGGTTTCCGGATCACCGCGACCGCCCGGGGCTTCGCGAACGCCCGGGGCGAGGAGATCGACGAGGTCGTGCTCTCCCTGAAGGAATGAGGGCGTCCCCGGACGGCAGCGTGTCCATGAACACCCGATGAGAATTCCGACGGAAGGGAACCATCCACTCTTCCTCGTTCGTCTGTCAGGGCGGCATGAACAAGACGATCAGGCGTGCCTCCGTCTTCACACTGCTGCTGGTGCTCGCCCTGCTGGTGCGGGCGACCTGGGTGCAGTTCTATGACGGTCAGGCGCTCGCGGACGACAAGGACAACCGGCGCAACGCGATCGAGACGTACGCGGAACCGCTCGGAAACATCATCGTGGCCGGAAAGTCGATCACCGGTTCCGCGGCGACGAAGGGCAGCGATCTCAAGTACAAACGCACCTACACGGACGGGCCGCTGTACGCGGCGGTCACGGGTTACGCCTCGCAGGCGTATGCGCCCACCCAGTTGGAGGGCATCTACCAGGAGCTCCTCAACGGCACGGACAGCCGGCTGAAGAACGTCATGGACACGGTGACCAACCAGCGGGCCGAGCCGGGCAACGTGGTCACGACGATCGACCCTGCTGTGCAGAAGGCGGCGTACAACGCGCTCGGCGACAACAAGGGCGCGGCCGTCGCCATCGACCCCGGCACCGGCAAGGTCCTCGCGGTCGTGTCGACGCCGTCGTACGACCCGACCTCGCTGACCGACGCCAACACCGCCGGGTCGGCCTGGACGAAGCTCACCAAGGACGCGGACAAACCGCTGACCAACCGTGCGCTGCGGCAGCCGCTGCCGCCGGGCTCGACGTTCAAGCTGGTGGTGGCGGCGGCCGCGCTGGAGGACGGGCTGTACTCGTCGGTGGACGACAGGACGGCCAGCCCGAACCCGTACAGACTGCCGCAGTCGAACAAGGACCTGGCGAACGAGAACCCGTCGGCGCCCTGTGGGAACGCCACGATCCGGGTGGCGCTGGAGTACTCCTGCAACAACGTCTTCGCGAAGATGGCCGTCGACCTGGGACAGGACAAGGTCCGGGAGATGGCTGAGAAGTTCGGCTTCGACGACGCGAAACAGGACGTGCCGGTGCGTGCGTACGAGAGCGTGTACCCGAAGGACATGGACAGGGCGCAGACGGCCCTGACCGGTATCGGTCAGTTCGACGTCACCGCCACACCGCTGCAGATGGCCATGGTGTCGGCGGCCATAGCCAACGGCGGCAAGCTGGTCTCGCCGCACATGGTGTCGGAGATCACCGACAGCGGTGACGACGTCCTGGAGAACTACGACGACCGGACGGACACGTCGGAGATCGTCAGCTCCTCGACCGCCGAGCAGTTGCAGTCGGCGATGCGGACGGTCGTCGAGGAGGGCACGGGCACGAACGCGCGGATCTCCGGCGTGACGGTGGGCGGCAAGACGGGCACGGCCCAGCACGGCGAGAACAACAGCCAGACGCCGTACGCCTGGTTCACGTCCTACGGGAAGGCCGACGGCAAGCAGGTCGCCGTGGCCGTGGTCGTGGAGCAGTCCAACGCGGCGCGCTCGGAGGTCAGCGGCAACGGGCTGGCGGCGCCGGTCGCGAAGGCGATGATGCGGGCTGCCCTCGGGAAGTAGGTGCGTGGGGACAGCTCCCCGAGGAGCTGTCCCCGAACCTCACTTGGCGCCGAGGATCTGCTCGACCGGATCGATCGCGAAGTACACCAGGAACAGCGCGGCCGTCCCCCACAGCAGCCAGTGGATGTCCTTGGCCCTGCCGAGGACCGTCTTGATCAGGACGTAGGAGAGGAAGCCTGCGCCGATGCCGTTGGTGATGGAGTAGGTGAACGGCATCACGGCGATGGTGAGGAACGCCGGAATGGCGATCTCGTAGCGGTCCCAGTCGATGTGCTTGACCTGGGTCATCATCAGGAAGCCGACGGCGACCAGGGCCGGGGCCGCCGCCTGGAGCGGGACGATGGTGAGCAGCGGCGTCAGGAACAGGGCCAGCGCGAACAGCCCGCCGGTGACCAGGTTCGAGAAGCCGGTGCGTGAGCCCTCGCCGACGCCGGCCGCCGACTCGATGTAGGACGTGGCGGAGGAGGCCGAGGCCGCGCCGCCCGCGACCGCCGCGGCGCCGTCGATGAGCAGGACGCGGCCGAGGTTCGGCACCTTGCCCTCCTCGTCCAGCAGTCCGGCCTCCGCGCTGATGCCGACGACCGTGCCCATGGTGTCGAAGAAGTCGGACAGGATCAGCGTGAAGACCAGCAGGACCACCGTGACGACGCCGACGCCGGGCGCGCCGAAGGCGCCGAACAGGCTGAAGTGACCGATCAGTCCGAAGTCGGGGGTGTCGACGACCTTGTCGGGCCACGCGGGCGTGGTCAGGCCCCAGGCCTTGATGTCGGCGATCGAGTTGATGATCATCGCGACGATCGTCATGGTGACGATGCTGATCAGGATGGCGCCCTTGACCTTCCGGGCGAGCAGGCCGATCGTCAGCAGGACTCCGAGGCAGAAGACGAGAATCGGCCATCCGGTGAGGGTGCCGGTGCCGCCGAGCTGGACCGGGACGGTGGTGTTCGCCGCGTCGGGGATCCGGCTGACGAAGCCGGCGTCGACGAATCCGATGAAGGCGATGAACAGGCCGATACCGACGCTGATCGCTTGCTTGAGCGACTGCGGGATGGCCTGCATGACCGCCTCGCGCAGTCCGGTCACGACCAGCACGCAGATGAGCAGGCCCTCGAGGACGATCAGGCCCATCGCGTCGTCCCAGCTCATCAGCGGGGCGATCTGGAAGGCGACGACGGCGTTCAGCCCGAGGCCGGCGGCGAGCGCGAGGGGCAGGTTGCCGCCGACGCCCATGATGATCGTCATCACCGCGGCCACCAGGGCGGTGGCGGTGGTCAGTTGGACCGCGTCGAGCTGGTGGCCGAACTTGTCCTTGGCGCTGCCGAGGATGATGGGATTCAGGACAAGGATGTAGGCCATCGTGAAGAAGGTGGCGAAGCCGCCGCGTATCTCCCGGCCGAAGGTGGATCCCCGCTCGGAGATCCTGAAGTACCGGTCGACGCCGTTCCCGGTCGGTGGCGGGCCGGTCGGCCGGTCGGCCACCTTCTGCGTCTCGGACATGGTTGTCGCTCCCTGGTGCCTGAATGATCGGTGTGCGGATGCTGGCTGGATTGTTCCCGCGTTGAACCACTTTCAGGTTTTCCCCGTGTTACGGAATCGGGGTCGGCCCGGAGGCGGTTCAGGGGCGGCCGGGGGTCGGCCGACCACACGGCGTTCGAAGACCCGTACGAACCAAGCGCACGAACGCTGCTACGCTTCCGGATCTCGTCCGGGCCCCTCCGGATGATCACATGTCAGACACATGACACGCACAGGCACCCTGAGGGTGCCCGAGCCGCCGTGAGGAGAGGTCGCCCGTGGGCACAGCCGTCGACGACGCCGCCTCCGTGGAATTCCACGCCTTCTTCGAGCGTCACTACGCCGAACTGTCCCGTCTCGCCCATCTGCTGACCGGTGAGGCGGACGCCGCCGACGACCTGGCGGCGGACGCGCTCCTCGCCCTGTGGAACCGCTGGGACCGGGTCCGCGCGGCCGACCATCCGGCGGCGTACGCGCGCGGGGTGGTCGCCAACCTGGCCCGCACCCGGATCCGCAGCGCTGTCCGCGAGCGGCGGCGGGTGGCCCTGTTCTGGTCGCAGCGCGAGGAGAAGACCGAGAACCCGGACGTGGCGGGCGTGGTCGACGTGCAGGATGCCTTGCGTAGACTCCCGTTCCGCAAACGCGCCTGCGTGGTCCTGCGGCACGCCTTCGACCTCTCGGAGAAGGACACCGCGCTCACCCTGGGCGTCTCGGTCGGTACGGTGAAGAGCCAGACCTCCAAGGGAATGGCCGAATTGCAGCGGTTGCTCGGAACGCAGGCGGCTCCGCAGAAGGTGCACGCGGCGATGGCGCGTACCGGTGAGGCCGGAGGAGGGGACCGATGACCATGCGGCGGGACGTGCACGACGAGCTGCGCGCCCGGCTGCACGAGGCGGCCGGGGGCCACGAGCCCGACCGCGCGCGCATCCTGGCGCGGATCGAGCGCGGTATGACCGAGCAGACCCGCCCCGACCACCGGGCCGCCCTCCCGCCGGTGTTCGGCTGGGTGCGGGTGGTCAGCGCCACGGCCGCGGTCGCCTGCGTGGTCGGTGTCGGCGGGTACGCGGTCGCCTCCGCGGTCAAGGACGGGACTCCCGCCGCCCAGCAGACGGTCGAGGTCTCTCGGACCCCCACCCCGTCACCGGACGCGACGAGCCGCGCGCCCGCCCCGCCGGCGGATCCGACGCCGAGCGCTCCGCCGGACACCGGCAGACCGAGCACGTCGCCCCCGCGGTCCCCGAGTGCCACCGTGACGACGCCGCCGCCCGCCTCCGGCACCGAGGACGGTCCGCTGTGGTCGGACGGTTCGGTGGACCCGCACAGCAACGACTTCTGGGCGCAGAGCGACGTCACCCTCAAGACCGGTGAGAAACTCACCGCCCTCACGGTCGAGTTGAAGGTCAGGCAGACCGGCGGGGTCACCTCGGCGGGCGCCTGGCGGTCCGCGCCCGAGGCCGACTTCACCACGACGGTCACCGAGCGGGACGGCTTCCTCGTCTACACCTGGGTGCTCAAGGAGGGCCGTACGGTGTGGCCGGGGCAGTGGGTGTTCGCGGGCCAGTACGACCACCACCGCGGCGGCCGGGACGCGAAGGACGACAGCTACTCGATCACCGCCCGCGCCGGCGGCGACCGGCTGGCCGTGGCGGGCGACTTCGCGGCGCACGACGACGACGGCGATGACGAGGGCGACTCCTAGGGCCGACGACGGCGCGAGTCGTGGAACAGCCTCCTGAAAAAGTTCCGAAGACGCGGCAACCCTTTGCGCACCGGTGGCGACGAGGAAGCGCGGGCCTCCTCTCGCCCGCACGAGGCGCCGGTCGGCCGAAGCCCCCCTTGGGCCGACCGGAAGCACTGGTCGAACCCCCTTCGACCGGTCACAGAAACGCCCCGCCGGTGACGACCGGCGGGGCGTTTCATCGGTCCGTACGGTCACTTCATGGCCGTACCGATGGCGGTCGAGCCCGTCGTCAGGAAGGTCGTGGCGGGCAGCGAACCGTCCGCGCCGCGGGCACCGTACGCGCTCGCGGCATCCGTCGATCTGAAGGCGGGGGTGCCGACACCAGGGTCCCAGGTGTTCGCCGCGGACACCGCCGACGCACTCAGCTCGGCGAGGCCGCCCTTGTTGCGCACGGCGAGATTCCGGGCGAGCCGGGCCTTCCCCGTGGCGAAGGAGAAACCGGTCCCCCCGTTGGCGTACGCCGTGTTGCGGTTCAGCACGATCGCTCCCGCGTTGGAGTTCTCCGTGAACCCGTCCGACGCGTTGGCCCAGGCCGCGTTGTCGTTCACGACGTGCGCGACCGTGGCGCCCCCGCCGCCCAGCTTGAACCCGTTCCCGTTTCCCTCGAACGCCGTGTCCCCCCACCGGTTCTCCCCGTTGTCGAAGGCCCAGGTGTGCTCGACGGTCACCGGCGAGGAGAACTGCCACAGGTCGATCCCGTCGTCCGAGTTTCCGTACAGCCGGGCCCCGGTGATCCGGTTGTCGGTGCCGGAGCCGAACTTCACGGCGACGCCGTCGGCGTTCCGCCCGTGCCCGGCGGGGTCGTAGTTGCCGTGACTGTCCAGGTTCTGCACGAGGTTGCCGGTCGTGCCGTCGCCGCGCAGGGTGAACCCGGTGTCGCCGTTGTCCGCCGTGACCAGGTTCCTGAAGACACCGCCCACGGAGGACGTGGCGACGAAGCCCTGCGCCGGGGAGTTCTGGAAGGTGAGGTTCTGCACGGTCCAGTAGTCGCCGTGGATCCCGGCGAGCCAGGAGCCGTCGGGCAGCCTGGAGCCGTCGATCCGCACCTTCTCGCGGCCGTACGCCCGCAGGGTGATCCGTGCCGAAGGCGTCCCGTTCGCCGTGGACTCGAGGGTGGCCGCCGGGGTGTACGTGCCGGCGCGGACCTCGATGACCGTGCCGGCGACGGCGTTCCTGACGGCCGACTCCAGCTGCGCGGTGGTTGAGACGGTGACCGTCGTCGACGCGGCCTCGGCGCCGAAGCCCGTGAGGCCGAGGTGGACGCCGCCCGCCCCCGCGGCGACGGCCACCGCCGCGCCGATCGAGAGGGTGCGTGTCCTGCGGTGCCGTCCGGTGCCACGACGCACGGGGCGCTTCCTTTCCTAGGGGGATGCTGCGCACACCAGTCGCCGCCCGGGCCGGAAGAGGTTGCCGCGGCCGAGCGAAAAACGATCGAAAGTTTCGCCGGTCCTCATCCCGCTCTCACCGATTGACGCGCGGAATCCCACTGGTGACACTCCGATGCACAACACCCAACAGAAACCCCCACGCTCCGACAGGATTACCCAATGCGCCTACGAGCCGCGCTCCTCGCCTGTCTCGCCCTCCTGCTCTCCGCCCTCGCGATCCCCCCCAGCACCGCCCAGTCAGGAGCCCCACCCGTGAAGCAGTCCCCGTACGCCGGGTATCTCTTCGCCTACTTCACCGGCGAGGGCACGGCCGACGGCGAGCAGATCCGCTACGCCCTCAGCCGCGGCAACGACCCGCTGCACTGGCGTGAGCTCAACGCCGGCAAGCCGGTTCTGACGTCCACGATCGGGGAGAAGGGCCTGCGCGACCCGTTCGTGATCCGCTCCCCCAAGGGCGACAAGTTCTATCTGATCGCGACCGACCTGCGCATGTACCAGAACAGCAGCGGCAGCTGGGACGACGTCCAGCGGCACGGCAGCAAGTCGATCATGGTGTGGGAGTCGACGGACCTGGTCCACTGGACCGACCAGCGGCTGGTGAAGGTCTCCCCGGACAGCGCGGGCAACACCTGGGCCCCGGAGGCCTACTGGGACGACTCCCTCGGTGAGTACGTCGTCTTCTGGGCGTCGAAGCTGTACGCCGACGACGACCCCGGCCACACGGGATCGACGTACAACAAGATGATGTACGCCACGACCAAGGACTTCCGCACCTTCAGTGCGCCGAAGGTCTGGAACGACCCGGGCTACTCGGTCATCGACTCGACGGTGGTCAAGTACAAGGACACCTACTACCGCTACACCAAGGACGAGCGGGACCCCACCTCCAGCTCGCCCTGCGCCAAGTTCATCACCGGGGAGAAGTCGACGAGCCTGACGTCGACCAAGTACGACTTCGTCGCGGACTGCATCGGCAGCGGCGCGATGGAGCGGGGCGAGGGCCCGACGGTGTTCAAGTCGAACACCGAGAAGAAGTGGTACCTGTTCATCGACGAGTACGGCGGCCGCGGCTACGTCCCCTTCGAGACCACCGACCTCGACTCGGGCAAGTGGACCCCGTCCACGAACTACCAGCTGCCCGCCAGCCCCCGGCACGGCACCGTCCTGCCGGTGACGCAGAAGGAGTACGACCGGCTGCTGGCCGCCTATCCCGCCACCCCCACCTCGGTCATGGACGCGACGGCGAAGGGGCAGAAGGGCTACGCGATCGTCACCGACGCCGCCTCCAAGGTCGTGCTGCCGATGGAGCCCGGCGCGGATGTGCGCGGTCTCGCTCCGACGATCCACGTGGGTGAGGGCGCGACCCTCAGCCCCCGGTCTGGTACCCGACGGGACTTCCGCACGCCGCAGACGTACACCGTGACGGGCGCGGACGGAACGAAACGCACCTGGACGGTCGAGGCGACGGTGACCCGGAGTCCGGTCCTGCCCGGTCTCAACGCCGACCCCGACGTGCACTACCTGAACGGCGAGTACTGGATCTATCCGACGACGGACGGCTTCCAGGGCTGGAGCGGTACGCGGTTCAAGGCGTACTCGTCCAAGGACCTCGTCCACTGGAAGGACCACGGCGTCATCCTCGACCTCGGTCCGGACGTGAGCTGGGCCGACAAGAACGCGTGGGCGCCGGCGATCGCCGAGCGGAACGGCAAGTACTACTTCTACTTCTGTGCCGAGCAGCAGATCGGTGTGGCCGTGGCCGACTCCCCCGCCGGCCCGTTCAAGGACGCGCTCGGCAAGCCCCTGGTGGCGAAGGGCGGTTCGCTCAGCGGCCAGATGATCGACCCGGCGGTCTTCACGGACGACGACGGGACGTCGTATCTCTACTGGGGCAACGGGCATGGGTACGTGGTGCCGCTGAACGACGACATGACGTCGTACGACGCTTCGAAGGTGGAGGACATCACCCCGGACAACTTCCGCGAGGGATCCTTCGTGATCAAGCGCAAGGGCACGTACTACTTCATGTGGTCCGAGGACGACACCCGCAGCGAGGACTACCACGTCGCCTACGCGACCGGACCGTCCCCGCTCGGCCCGTGGACCAAGCGGGGGACGATCCTGTCCAAGCGTCCCGAGTACGGCATCCTCGGCACCGGCCACCACTCGGTGGTGAACACCCCCGGCACCGACGACTGGTACATCGTCTACCACCGGTTCGCCCTGAACGGCCCCGGGAAGCCGGGCGGCGACGGCATGCACCGCGAAACCACCGTCGACCGCATGGAGTTCGCGGCGGACGGCACGATCAAGCCGGTGGTGCCGACGCTGGGGTCGATCAGCCCCGTACGGAAGGTCAGCTGACGAAGTACGTCGGGTTCGGCAGCTTGTACGCCCGGTCGGCGTAGCCGCCGTCGAGGTCGGAGTACTGGTCGCCGAAGTTGGCGACGATGTCGTACCCGAGGTCCTTCTCGATGTGCTTGCGGGTGCCGCCCTTGTACTGCACGGTCGTGCAGGTCCAGGTGCCGGGGGTGGCGCAGGCGCTCAGGTAGGACGGCGGGTTGGCCTTGTCCTTGAGGAACACGTGGTCGGCGTCGAGGTTCACATCGGCGCCGATCTTCTTCAGGTTCTCGACCGCGGCGGAGCGCTGCGCCTCGCTCAGGCCGGAGTTGTAGAAGACCTCGACGCCCTTCTCGTCGGCGTACTTCACCAGCTCGGCACTGCCGAAGACCCCCGGGCGGTCGGCCCTGTTGACGTAGTCGGCCCACGTGGTGGCGTTGTACGTGTAGTTGTAGCGCTTCTCGTAGTCGAGGCTGAGCAGGAGCGTGTCGTCGATGTCGAAGACGACCGCGGGCTTCTCTCCCCTGTGGTGGGCCTTGCGGGCCGCCTGGTCGATGTACTTCTTCGCGGCGGAGTCGATCCGCGCGAGGTCCTTGGCGTACGGGCTGTCCGGGGACGCCTGGTACACGCCGTTCGCGTCGGCGGCGGTGCCGTAGTAGGTGTCGATGTCCTTCACCAGGAGCCCGATGTTGTAGGGCTCGTGCGTGGAGTTCGCCGTGGACTGACCGGCGGTGGCCGCACCGGCGCCGTAGAGGGCACCGCCGGCGAGGGCACAGGCGGCGGCGATGGCCGCGATACGCAGTGGCTTATGCATGACAGGTTTCTACGCGCGTCACCCCGGTGGACGCGAGACCCGTTGCCCGATCGATACCTCTCTCACAGGCAAAAAACGGGTCAAGCGCCCTGAGCGGGACGGTCCGTCGTCAGTTCATCGTCGCGCCGATGGTGGTCGAGCCCGTGGTCAGGAACGTGGTCGCGGGCAATGTGCCGCTCGAACTGCGGGCGTTGTACGTGCTGCTCGCGTCCGTCGACTTGAAGGCGGGCGTGCTGATGCCGCTGTCCCAGTTGTTGCCGGAGGAGGCGACCGAGGAGTTCTTGCTGACGGAGCCGCCGCCGTTGCTCACGGCGAGGTTCTTGCCCAGCTTGGCCACGCCGGTGGCGAAGTAGTAGCCCCACTTGGCGTTGGCGTAGGCGGTGGTGCGGTTGATGACGATCGCGCCCTTGTTGGAGTTCTCGGTGAAGCCGTTGCCCGCGTTGTCCCAGGCCGCCGAGTTGTTGATGACGTGCGCGACGACCTCGCCGTCGCCGCCCAGCTTGTAGCCGTTGCCGTCGCCCGCGAAGGCCGAGTCGGACCAGCGGTTCTTGCCGTTGCCCATGGCCCAGGTGTGCTCGACGGTGACGGGCGAGGAGAAGGACCAGAAGTCCAGACCGTCGTCCGAGTTGTTGTAGAGGCGGGCCCCGGTGATGAGGTTGCCGGTGCCGGAGCCGAACTTCACGGCGATGCCGTCGGCGTTCTCGCCGTGGTTGGCGGCGTCGTAGTGGCCGTAACTGTCGATGTTCTTCACGGTGTTGTTGACCGTGCCGTCCCCGGTGAGCGTGAAGCCGGAGTCGCCGCCGTTGATGGTCTTGATGTTGTTCCACACCGTTCCGGTGCAGGACTGGCAGACGACCGCGCTGTCCGGGGAGTTCTGGAAGGTGATGTTGGAGACGTTCCAGTAGTCGGCGGTCAGCTTGAAGATCCAGTCGCCGTCGGGCAGCGACGAGCCGTCGATCTTCACGGTCTCCGAGCCGTACGCGGTGAGCGTGATCGGCGCCGAGGAGGTGCCGTTGGCCGTGGACTGGAGCGTGGCGGTCGGGTAGTAGGTGCCGCCCCGGACCTGGATGACGGTGCCGGCGGTGGCGTTCTTGAGGGCGTTGGACAGGTCGGTCGAGTTGCTGACGACCACGGTCGCGGCCTGGGCCTGGGTGGGGAGCAACGCGAGGCCGGCGCCGAGGGCGAGGGCCGTGCCGAGGGTGGTGAGAGCGGTACGACGAGACATGGAGTGCGGTCCTTTACGTCGTGGGGGTGTGTCGTGGGGGTGTGTTGTGGGGATGTGTTGTGGGGTGTGTTGTGGGGGTCAGAGGACGCGGTCCAGCCAGGTGAAGACCTCGTCCTGCATGCGGTCGACGAAGACGTGGCCGAGGTCGGGCCAGGTCTTTAGGTGCAACCGCTCCTCGGCGTGGCGCGAGCGCCAGACGGCGCGCAGCTTGTCGTGGGCCGTCCGTACGCCGTCGGCGGGGAAGAGGGTGTCCAGCGCGCCGTTGAAGAAGAGCATCGGCCTGGGGGCGGCGATGCTCGCCACGTCGGGGATGTCGAGGTGCCGGGCGAGCCCGGGGTGGAGCATGTAGTACGACGACTGCCCGCGCAGCGTGTTGTTGCCGGGCACCATCATTTCCTTCAGGCCGGTCATCCAGCAGACGGAGGCGGCCGCCGCGATGTCGTCGGTCAGCGCGGCCGTCTGCCAGGCGCGGTAGGCGCCCATGGAGAACCCGACGGCGGCGACCCGGCGTGCGTCCACCCGGTCGAGGCCGGCCAGGAACCCGGCGGCGCGGGCGTCCTCGCGGGCCATGAGACCGGCGAGGGAGGAGCCCAGGTTGTAGAAGTTGGAGGCGAGGGCCTGCTGCTGGTCGTAGGTGACGGGCCCGCGGTCGCCCCAGCCGGGCGCGTCCAGGCACAGGACGACGTAGCCGCGCCGGGCGAGTTCGTCGCCGACGAAACGTCCGCTGAAGTACTTGTCCGCCCAGACCTGCGCGGAGGCGAGCCGGGTGTCGTCGTACCAGGGGCGGACGAGTTTCTCCTTGCCGATGTCGAACTTGGCCCCGTGGTCGTGGAGGAGCAGTACGGCCGGGAAGGGGCCGGGGCCATCCGGGGTGAGCAGGGTCCCGCGGACGCGTTCGTAGCGGGTGAGGGAGAGGGTCACCAACTGCCGTGTGTATCCCTCGCCCTGGGGCCCCGCGGTGAACTGCGGCGCGTGCGGCGTCCCGTGCTGCCGGTCGACGAGGAGGTGCTCCTCGACCGTGGAACGGGCGGCACGGCGCCAGGCGCGGAAGTCCCGGACGGGTGAGGTGCCCCAGGCGAGGGGGAAGGTCAGCTCGGCCTTCAGGGCCGGGTGGAAGTCGGGGAGGTTGCCGCCCACGAGGTCTGCGGCGTCGGAGGTGCCTGCGGATCCGGAGATGCCTGCGGATCCGGAGATGCCTGCGGATTCGGAGATGCCCGCAGTTCCGGAGTCTCCCGCGGCCTCGGAGGTCCCCGCCGCTTCGGCGCTTCCCCCGGCGCCGGTGAGGAACGCGGCGGCCGCGGCTGACGCGACGAAGGTCCGACGGCCCAACTCAGTCATACTGCCTCCCGGTTCCGGCGTGGCTGAGGACGTAGTGCTCGACCGCCGACCGGGACGTGAGCGGCCGGTAGGCGTAGGCGTCGGCGGGGTCCCAGCCGACCTCCGTGCTCAGGCCGAGTCCGCCGGCGACGGCGTTCAGGCGGGCGGGGCGGCCGTTGAACCAGGAGCCGGTGTCCCGGACGTGCGCACCGCCGTAGGCCGCGATCGCGAGGGACGGGGAGCCCTTCGGATAGGTGAAGACGTTGCGCTCGGAGTAGATCGACGACTCCACGCCGACGCCGAGCGCGTAGAGAGTGTCGGCGGCCCGCCCCCGGTAGACGTTGTTGACGACGTGCACCTGTCCGAAGCGGACCCGGGGGCCGCGCTGCACGATGCCGGTGAAGAGGTTGCGGACGAAGGTCACCTTGAGGTGCCCGCGGTCGCGGTCGCCGCGCCCGTCCCCCGAGCCGATGAGGAGCGCCTTGTCGTGGTCGGCGAACCGGCTGTCGGAGACGGTGACGAAGTCGGAGCCGTCCTCGATGTCCAGCAGTCCGTCGTGCCGCTGGACGTGCTTCCCGTGGAAGCCGAGGGGCGCCTCGCGGTCCGGGAAGCGGCCGTCGGTGAAGGTGCAGTGGTCGACCCAGATGTTCTTCCCGGTGATCACGGTCATCGCGTCGAAGCGGGCGTTCCAGCTGCCCTGGGTGCCGTCGTCCGGGGACCAGCTGGTGAAGTGGTCGACGGGCGCCTCCAGTCGGAGGTTCCGGACGATGATGTTCGTACCGGTGTTGACCGTCAGGAACACCCCGAGGAGCCGGGCGTCGCCGCCGACGCCGACGAGCGTGGTGTTGCTCGGCACCGTCAGCTGGATCTGCGCCTTCTCCTTGTTCGACCCGGTCTGGCGCAGGGCGCGCTGCTGCTTGCAGTAGTCGTAGCGGGTGTCGGACCAGGTCGAGCCGTCCTCGCCGAAACAGGACAGGTACCGGGCCAGGTCGTATCCGGGCGCGTAGTCCTGCTCGCCGAGCAGGGAACCGTCGTCCGCCTCATGGCCGTTGACCGCGCCGACGACCCGGATCACCTTGGGTGCGGTGGGGTCGCCCCCGTTGGCCAGGGCCTCCTTCAGTTCGGCGCGGGTGTGCACCGTCCAGATCGTGCCGCCGGCGCCTCCGGTGGTGCCGGTGCCGGTGGCGGCCCAGCCGACGGGGGCGCGCTCGGCGGGGGCGGCCCAGCCGACGGGGGCGCGCCCGGCGGCGGAGGCCGGAGCCGGGAGGAGCAGGCCCAGGCAGGCGCACGCCAGGAGAGCGATGACCTTACGCATGGGGCCGCCAGTCGCCCAGGTAGGTGCGCTTGGTGTGCGACCCGGCTTCGGCGGCGGTCAGTTGCGGCCGGTTCTCCGGGACCGTGATCGCGGCTCCGGGCCCGGTGTTGCGGTACTCCCTGAACCGCATGGTCTGCCAGGGATACGCCTCCCGCATGTTGGTGTACGGCGTCACCGCGTCGATCCCCGGCCCGATCCGTGTCTCGCGCACGACGAGGGACGGCCAGGCGGTCGTCTCGTACGTCGGCACCCACGGCCGGGCCAGCTTGTACGCCCCGTCCTCGGCGCCGGAGGTGATCCGGCAGCGGAGGGCGAGGATGCCGTGCGGGTTGGCGCGGGCCGTGGACGGGGCGAAGACCATGCCCTTGGGCGTGAAGGCCACGTCCCGTCGCAGGGTGTGGAAGTGGCAGTCCTCGAAGACGGCGGTGGCCCGGCCGAAGACGAAGTCGACGTCCCCCTCGATGTAGCAGCCGTGGAAGTACTGCCGGTCGAAGACGTCCAGCGCGGTCGTCTCGACGAAGAGGGTGTCCTGGTGGGCCAGCAGCCGCACGTTCTCGAAGTGGGTGCGGTCGCCGTAGGTGTACGCGGCCACCGCCTGGGTTCCGGTGATCTCGGGGTGGTCGGCGCGCAGCCAGTCGTTGGCGAGGGTGAGGTCGCGGACGGTCAGTCCGGGCGCCGCCGAGGTGAAGGTGGCCGAGCCGGCCGTGCCGTACGTTCCCGAACCGTCGGGCTTCTGGGTGCCGTTGGCGTTGTTGTAGACGATGACGGCGTCACGCGGGTCACGGGTGGCGCCGCGCAGGGTCAACTCGGCCGTGGCGGGCGGGACGTCGACGACCTCTCGGTATGTCCCCGGGTGCACGACGATCGTCCAGCCCGGCCCGGTCACCGCGTCCACGGCCGCCTGCACGGAGTCGCCCGGGCGGACGTGCAGGACACGGCGGCCGGTGGCGGGAGATGAGCTGGTGGCGGGAGCCGCGCCGGTGGCCAGAGCCGGGCCGGCGCCCGCACCGGTCGCCACGAGTCCGGCGGTGATGCCCGCGAGGAGGGTGCGCCTGCGCATCTCAGTGCGCCCCCTTCCAGGGAGTCCAGTCCCCCAGGTAGGCCGCCCGGGTCGCCGACTTCGCCTGTTCGGGCGTGAGTTGGGGGCGGTTCTCCGGAACCGTGATCCGTGCTCCCGGCCCGGTGTCGCGGTACTCGGCGAACCGCTGGTTCTGCCACGGGAAGGTGTCCGACATGTTGGTGTAGGGCGCGGTCGCGTCGATGCCGGGGCCCATCCAGGTGTCGCGGACGGTCAGCATCGGGCGGGCGGTGGTGTCGGAGCTGGGCACCCAGGGGCGGGCGAGCTTGTAGAAGCCGTCGGGTGCCTCGCTGCTGATCCGGCCCCGGACGACCAGGTAGCCGCGCGGGTTGGCGCCCGCCGTCGAGGGCGCGAAGACGAAGCCGTAGGGGGCGGCGGTCAGGTCGGTGCGGTTCAGGGTGCGGAAGTGGCAGTTCTCGTAGACGGCGGTCGCCCGGCCGAAGACGAAGTCGACGTCGCCCTCGACGTAGCAGTGGGAGTAGTACTGGCGGGCGAAGGCGGTGAGCGCCGTCGAGTCGGCGTACAGGGTGTCCTGGTGGCCGAGGAAGCGGCAGTGGTGGAAGGCCGAGCGGTCGCCCTGGACCTTGATGGCGACGGCCTGGGTGCCGCTGATGCCGGGGTGGTCGGCGCGCAGCCAGTCGTTGGCGAAGGTGATCCAGCGGGCGGTGAAGCCGGCGGCCTGCACGGTCGTGGTGGCCGATCCGGTGGTGCCGTAGGTGCCGCCGCCGGGCTTGGGGGTGCCGGCCGCGTTGTCGTACACGATCACTACGTCCCGGGGGTCCTCCGAGGCGCCGATCCAGGTCGCCTCGGTCCGGGTGACGTCGACGGCCACCGTCTCCCGGTACACGCCCGGGGCGAGGACCAGCGTCCACCCGCTGCCGGTCGCGGCCGTCACGGCGGCCTGGACGGAGGTGAAGTCGCCGTGGCCGTGCGGGTCGACGTAGAGGGTCTGCGGGCCGAGACGGGCAGCGGGCGACCCGTACCGGCCGAAGGGGCGCGGCCGGCCGGCGGCCAGGGCGGACGCCGGGGACCCGACGGCGAGCGCGGCACCGACACCGAGACCGGCGCTCGCGAGCAGAAACCCCCTTCTCGACAAGGGGAGTTGAGGGTGGGGCGAGGGCATGCGGGTGCTCCTTGGGGGTACGGCTCGGGCGGTGGTTCCTCGCGTGCAGGAGTGAAAGGGCCGGGGCCCTTGCGTGGGGATACGGCTCGGGCGGTGGTTCCTCGCGTGCAGGGGTGAAAGAGCCGGGGCCCTTGCGTGGGGGCGCGGGCCAGAGGCGATGGTTCCTCGTGTGGGGGGCCGGGGCGGCGGTTCCTCGCGCGGGGGCCGGGGCAGTCGTTCCTCACGTGCAGGGGGCCGGGGCGGTGGTTCCTCGCGTGGGGGGGCGGCCCGTCCGCCCCGGCCCGATGCACAAGGGCGTCAGCGCAGTCGGCCGGCGCCCGCGCCCTGGTCGACGATCGCCGGGACGCACGTCGTCCGGTCGACCTTGGTGCGCAGGGTCGGCGTCCAGCCCGCGCCCGACTGGAGGGTCTCGGCGGGGATCTCCGCGTTGTGCACGGCGATCAGGTCGACGGGCTTGCCGTTGACCTGGTTGTCGGCGGCGGTGACGGGCGCCTCGCTCCACTTCTTCAGCACCTTCGCCGCGCTGGCCGAGGCGGGCAGCGTGAACGCGTTGTGCTCGGCGACGAGTCGGGACTCCTTGCCGATGCCGTAGCTGTAGGAGTAGCCGTCACCGGCCACGAAGTGGTTGTTGTACGAGTCGACCTGCCCGAAGCGGACCCTGGGCGCGCGCTCGACCAGGTTCGAGAACAGGTTGTGGTGGAAGGTGACCTTGAGGTGGCCCCGGTCGCCCGCCGCCGTGGACTCGCTGTCGCTGTTGCCGATGAGGATCGTCTTGTCGTGCTCGGTGAAGACGTTCCAGGAGGCGGTGACGTAGTCGGCGCCGCGGACGACGTCCAGTTCGCCGTCGTGCTGCTGGTAGAGCATCCCGAAGTACGTCGGGGCCGCGCTGTCGGGGTGGCTGCCGTCGGTGAAGGTGTTGTGGTCCAGCCACACATGCGTCGAGCCGTAGACGACGGCGGTGTCGTACTCGGAGTTCCAGTTGCCGTTCGCACCGTCGGTGGGGTCCCACTGCGGGAAGCAGTCGATCGGGCTCTCGAAGGCGAGGTTGCGGACGATCACGTTGTCCACGGCCTTGATCTGGAGGCTGGCTCCCTTGAAGCCGGCGTTCCTGCCGATGCCGATGATGGTGGTGTTGGCGGGGATGTTCGCCTTGATGGCCTGGTCCTGAGCGGCGGCCGAGGTCCGTCGCAGCCCCTCGGGACTGTCGTCGGGCTCGGCGCTCAGGTCGGTGTCGAGGCCCCACTTCTCGGGCGAGTACTTCTCCAGGTAGGCGTCGAAGTCGTAGCCCGGCGCGGCGAACGCGTCGCAGCCCTCCGAGACGGCGTCGATCGTCCCCTTCACCTTGATGATCTTCGGTGCGCTGCCGCCGGCGGCGAGGGCGGCCTTGAACTCGGCCCAGGTGGTCACGGTGTAGACGTGCTGGGCGTCGGCTGCGGCACCGCCCGTGGTTCCCGTCCCGTACGAGGCCCAGCCGTCGTTCGCGGCGAGGGTCTGCCGGGCCAGGTCGCGGGGCTGGGCCTGGGCGGCGGCGGGGCCGACGGCCGTCAGGGCGAGGGCGGTGCAGCCCACCAGGGCGATTCTTGTGGCATGCCCATGCCATTTGTGTGTGTTCATGGTGCGGCTCTCTTTTCGGATCGGCGGATGGTTACGCGGCGGCCTGCGGCCAGGTGATCCAGGACTCGGGGATCTCGTCGTACAGCCGACGGACGTCCCGCGGGGCCAGTACCCGCGTGCGCAACAGTTCCTGAGCCACCAGCCGGGCCACCGCGATCGCGCCCGGCGGGTTGAAGTGCGTGTTGTCCTGCTCGGTCGCGGTCCAGTTGAAGTATGTCTTCGTCTTCTCGACCCCCAGCTCCTGCCACAGCGCGAGCGACAGGGCCTGGATGTCGAGCAGAGCGACGCCTTCCTCCCGGGCGAGCGCACGCATTGCCGCCGGATAGTCGCCGTGGGTCGGCACGGCGTTGCCGCTCGTGTCGAACTTCCTGCGCTCGACGGAGGTGGCGAGCACCGGCCGGGCGCCACGGGCCCGCGCGCCCTCGATGTACTGGCGCAGGTGTTCCTGGTACGTCGTCCAGGGCTCCGTGTAACGAGTGGGGTCTTCCGCCTTCTCGTCGTTGTGCCCGAACTGGATGACCAGGAAGTCACCCGGTCGAATGGCGCCGAGAATGGCGTCGAGCCGGCCCTCGTCGATGAAGCTCTTCGAACTCCTGCCGTTCACCGCGTGGTTGGCAACGGGCCGGTCCGGCTGCAGAAAGAACGGAAGTGCCATGCCCCAGCCGGTTTCGGGGGCGGCGTCGGCGTACTTCTGGGCGGCGGTGGAGTCACCGGCGATATAGACCGTGCTGATCCTGCGACGCTTTCCCGACGTCGCGAACGCGGGTGCCGTCGAACCGACGGCCAGCGGAACAGCGGCAAGAGCCGCGGTGGTGACCTGTCTGCGGGTGAGTGACACGACGGTGTGCCTTTCTCAATGGTGGTGCGAGATAGAGGGCCTTTCACATGGATGGTGCCCCCCGCGCCCCAAAGGGGCGCGGGGCTGTGCTTGATGTGCCGACCAGAGGAGAGCTCTTAGCTCTTCTGTTCCTTCCACTCCGCCTGCGCCTTGTTCAGCTGCTCGGCGAGCGTGTCCAGGAAGTCCTTCGCGCTCATCTTTCCGAGCAGCACCTTCTGGAAGTTCGGCTCGTTGTCCGACTTGGAGATGGTGCCCCAGTCAGGCAGGTAGTACGGCAGCTGCACAATCGAGGTCGACCCGTCGCTCAGCGCGTCCGCCGCCAGCTTCGTGGGCTCCGCCTTCGAAATCCACGCGTCCTTCGCCGCGTCGGTGTTCGACGGCACCTGCCCCGCCGACTCGTTGAACTTCGAGCTCTCCTCGTGCGACGTGGCGAACTCGATGAACTTCCAGGCGGCCTCCTTGTTCTTGGAGGCCTTGAACAGCCCGAGCCCGTCGACCGGGTTGGACACCTGGACGCGCTTTCCGCCCGGCCCCGTAGGCTGCGGAATACCGCGGAACTTGTCGACGCCGAGCGCCTTCACATGGTCCTGGTAGGAGCCCAGGTTGTGGTTCAGCATTCCGATCGTGCCGGAATCCCACTGGGCGACCATCTTCGTGAAGTCGTTGTTCAGGTCGGCGGCCGGAGTGACCTTCTTGTAGAGGGCCGCGTACTTCTCCAGCCCCGCCACGTTCTTCACGTCGTTGACGGTGGTCTTCTCACCGCTCGCGTCCCAGAACGACGTGATGCCGGACTGCCCGTACATCGCGTCCAGTGCCTGGGCGATGGAACCGGCACCGCCGCGGATGGTGTAGCCGAACTCGTTCTTGTTCGCCTTGGTCAGTTTGTTCGCGGCGTCGTAGAACTTGTCCCAGGTGGTCGGCGCGTCCAGGCCGGCCCTCTTGAACAGGTCGGTCCGGTAGTAGAGGACACCGTTGTTGGCGGAGGTCGGGATCGAGTAGAGCGTGTCGTCCCGGCCGCCGGCCGCCTTGAGCGACTTGACCATGTCCTCGTTGAGCTTGCCGTTCAGGGAGGACTTGGACAGCCGGTCGTCCAGCGGCTCCAGCGCGTTCTGCGCGGCGATCGACGCGATCATCGCGGCGCCGACACCGCCGACGTCCGGCAGGCCGCCGCCCTGGATGGCGGTGTCGACCTTCGACTGGTACTCGGTGGAGGCGATCCCGACGTACTCGACCTTGATGTCCGGGTTCGCCTTCTCGAAGTCGGCGATGACCTCCTTCCAGATGTCGGTGCGCACACCGCCGTTGTTGTCCCAGAAGACGATCTTGCCCTTGCCGCTGCCCTCGGCGCCCTTGTCGCCGCCCGTGCCGCTGCCGTCGTCACCGCAGGCGGTGGCGGTCAGCGCGAGGACGGAGCCCAGGGCGACGGCTATGGCAGCGCGCCTGCTTCTGCGGATGCTGATCTTCATTGGTCGGCTCTCTTCTTCTGGATCCTGCTGAGCTGTGAAGTTGTGGGGGGTCTGTGGTTCCGGCACCGGACTCAGCGGGCGTACGGCGCCCAGCCGTCGGTGCCTTCGAGGTAGTCGGCGACGGTGTGCGATGTCGCCTCCGAAGGGCTCATCTGCGGCCGGTCCGCGGTCACGGCCGCGCCCGGCCCGTAGTTGCGGTACTCGGCGAACCGCGCGTCGTGCCACGAGAAGCCGCCCATGTCGGTCCACGGGGAGGACTTGATCGCGGCGGGCAGTGCGGTGTCCCGGATCAGCACCTGGGCGACGGCCTCCGGTTCACCGCCCGGATGCCAGGGCCGGCCGAGGTGGAAGGACCCGGCGGGCGCGTCGCTGACGATCCTCGACCGGGTGATCAGGAACCCGTACGGGTTGCCCGTCCACGTCGAGGCCGCCGTGATGTACCCGTTGTTGGTGGCCGAGCCGCGGCTCAGCGCGCGGATGACGGACCGCTCGACGACGGTGGTCGCGCGTCCGTAGACGAAGTCGACATCGCCCTCGATGTACGAGTCGCGGATGTAGACCCGGCTGATCACGTCCAGCTTGGGGCTGTCGGTCATCAGCGTGTCCTGGTTGCCCAGGAAGGCGGTGTCCTCGAAGACGATCCGGTCGCCGGTCGTCTTCATGGCGAGGGCCTGCTCGCCCTTCAGCTCGACCGCGGCCTCGTCGAAGTCGTTGCTGAAGGTGAGGTTGCGGGCGGTGACGTCGTTCGCCGCGATCCGCACGGTCGCGCTCCCCGTCGAACCGCCGTACTCGGCCGGCGTGTCGTGGACGATGACGGTGTCGGACCGGTCGTGTCCGGTCCCCTGCAGCACGATGTTCGGCTTGGTCGCGGGGATGTGGACCTTGGCGCGGTACGTGCCCGGCGCGACGGCGATCGTCACCGTCTCGGAGTTCTGGTCCGGCACGGCGTCCACGGCGGCCTGCACGGTGGGGTGGTCGCCCGGGACGTGCAGGGTCACCCCGATCCGCTGCTGCGGCCCGGAGAACCGCCGGACCAGCGCCGGGACGGCGGCCGCCGGATCCAGCCGGTAGGCGTAGAAGTCCCGCGGGTCGAAGGCGGTGCCCCACTCGTCGTGCCGGCCGGTCGTGTTCCTCAGGATCGATCCGCGCTGCACCAGCTCCGCGGTGGCGTCGGCCTGGTAAGGGTGCTGGACGTCCTGGTAGTAGCTGTTCTCGATGACCATCTTGGTTCTGCCGCGCGACCAGTTGCCGTACGTCCACACCGGATCGCCGGGGTCGACCTGGGCGGTCAGGTAGTTGTTGTAGAGGTGCGCGTAGGCGGCGTTGTCGACCGAGGGGTTGCGCTGTTTGGTGTGCGCGAACCAGTTGTGGTCGATCGTGATCTGCGTCTTGACGTTGGTCGTCCAACCGAGGCCGAAGGTCTTGTTGTTGTTCTCGAAGCGGTTGTACGAGACGGTCACGTACTCGCTGTCCTTGCGGACGTCCAGCTGCCCGTCGCAGATGTTCGAGAAGCGGTTGTGGTCGACCCACACGTGGTGGACGGTGTCCATCTGGATGCCGTCGAAGTCGGTGTCCTTGCAGTCCCAGTTGCCCGCGATCGCCGAGTCCCGGATCGTCAGATTGCGGATGATCACGTTGTGGGTGCCGGGGTTCAGGTGGAGTTCCCCGTGCACGATCTCACCGGTGTCGCCCACGCCGATGATGGTCTTGTCCGAGGCCACGACGATGTCCGAGCCGAACGGCTCGACGGCGATCGAGCCCGCCACCCGGATGACGTACGGCTCCTCGGCCGCCGCGTACGTCGCGAGCGCGGCCTGGTCGGTGACCGTCACGACCTTGCCTGCCGCGCCGCCGGTGGTGCCGCCGTCGAGGGAGGCGAAACCGTGCGGCCGGTCGGTCCAGCGGTCCGCGGCCACGGTCGGGGTCTGCTCGGCGGCCGGCGTCCGGGGCTGGAAGGCGGGTACGGCCCTCGCTTCCCCGATCGCCCCGAGGGCGAGGGCGGCGACCAGGCCCACGACGGTGGCCAGGACTCTGCCGGGACCAAGGCTCGGCAAGCGCTTGCCATGGAGGTGCGTCATTGCGGCTCCCAAAGGCGTACGGGTGTCGTGCGGTGCGTGGGTCGACGTGGGTCAGGAAGGGGTGATCCGGAATGTCTCGAAGCTCGCCGCGCCGGCGTGGCCCGGTCCGGTGGGGGCGAGGGCGAACAGTCCGAGCAGGGCGCCCACCCAGCGCCAGGGGGTGGCGGCGAAGACGGGACCCGACGGCCTGAAGCCCTCGCCGACGTCGTAGAGGAAGCGGCAGCGCGCTCCCGCGCCGATCTCGATACGGAGCCGGGCCCGGCCCTCGGGTGCGAGACGCGGGTGGTCGGCGTCGCGTTCCCGCTCCGCGACGGCTTCGGCGAACCGGTGGACGAGGTGGACCGTGCCGTCGGCGCCCCGCTGGAGTCCGATCCAGCTGAAGGCGTCCCCGAGGACCGCGAGTCCGGCCCGCGCTCCCGGCTCCTCGCCGTGCAGGGTCAGGTCCACCTCGACGGCGGCCGGGGTGCCCGGCAGCCGCTGGGTGAGGACGTTCGGCAGTTTGCGCAGGTCGTGCGCGTCTGCCGAGCGGACGCAGGACAGCCTGAGGCCGTCACCGGAGTGCTGGGTGGCCCAGCCGTCCTGCGGGTTGGCGGTCCACGACCACTGGCGGCCGAAGCGTCCGCCGGGGAAGTCGTCGTCGGTGGCCGGGGCGGCGGCCGGCTGCGGTGGCAGGTCGGGCTCGTCGTGCACGGCGACGGGGGCACCGTCGGCACCGATCACCGGCCAGCCGTCCGAGCTCCATCGCATCGGCTGGAGGTGGACCACACGCCCGTAGGCACCCCGCTGCTGGAAGTGCAGGAACCAGTCCTCGCCGGACGGGGTGCGCACCCAGCCGCCCTGGTGGGGCCCGTTGACGTCGGTGTCCTTCTGTTCCAGGACGATCTTCTCCTCGTACGGCCCGAAGAAGCCGCGCGAGCGGAACGCGCCCTGCCAGCCGGTCTCCACGCTCCCGGCGGGGGCGAGGATCCAGAACCAGCCGTCGTGCCGGTAGAGCTTGGGGCCCTCGAGGGTGAACCAGCCGGGGATGCGGTCCCCGTCGACGATCACCTTGCCCTCGTCGAGGAGTGACGTGCCGTCGGGGTGCATACGGTGGCCGGTGAGGCGGTTCTTGATGCCGGAGCGGGACTTGGCCCAGGCGTGCACGAGGTAGGCCTCGCCGCTCTCGTCGTCCCACAGGGGACACGGGTCGATCAGACCCTTGCCCTCCTTCACCAGGTGCGGGCGGGTCCACGGGCCGCGGGCATCAGGCGCGTTGATCTGGAAGATGCCCTGGTCTGGGTCGCCCCAGAAGATCCAGAAGCGGTCGTCGTGGTGGCGGATGGAGGGGGCCCAGACTCCGCAGTCGTGGCGCGGAGTCCGGAACTCGGCCGCCGGTTCCAGCCGTTCGAGGGCGTGGCCGATCAGGGTCCAGTTCACCAGGTCGCGGGAGTGCAGCAGCGGCAGGCCGGGGGCGCGGCCGAAGCTGGATGCGGTGAGGTAGAAGTCGTCGCCGACGCGGACGACGTCCGGGTCGGACCAGTCGGCGTCGAGGACCGGATTGCGGTACGTCACTGGCTGACCGCCTTTCTGACCAGGGCCGCCGACTCGTCCCGGTCCAGGCGGCCGTCCGCGACCACGGTGACGATCCGCCGTACGACGGTGTCGCCGGGCGGGATCGGCAGCCGTTCGTCGTACGCCAGCGAGGAGCCGACGCCCGGGTACTCGGCGGTGCGTACGAACCAGGGGTCGCGGCGGGTCCGGTCGGTGGCACCGGCGAAGACCAGGGTCCAGGTGGAGCCGGCCAGGGCGAGCCAGTCGGCGCGGGCGCCGTGCACCTCGGCCTCGCCCTCGGTGCCGGCGGTGAAGACCTGCGGGGCCTCCTGCTCCTTGCGGGCCCGCCAGAAGAAGCCGCCGTAGGCCGCGCCGGGGCGCCCGTTGGTCGCCGGGCTGCCGATGGACAGCGGGTTCGCGGTGACGTTGGTGAGGGAGAAGGTGAAGTCCAGCGCCCAGGCGGCGTCGGTGAGTTCGGTGACCGCGACGGTGCGGCGCTCGCGCAGCAGCTCGGCTCCCGAGGCGACCCAGCGCAGCTCCTCCACGAAGCCGTCGGGGTCGCGCAGCTGGAACGTGGTGTGGCGTTGGGCGCCGTGGTTGTCGAGCTCGGTGGGGCCCTGGTCGCGGACGTAGGTGCGGCCGCCCCAGAAGTTGATCCCCTCGACGTCGGGAACGGCGACACCGACGCCGAGGTGGTGGGTGTGGTCGGCGGGGCTCAGTTCGGTGACCGCCGTGCCGGCCAGGGTGGTGACGGGGTGCAGGTACGGGCGCGGGGAGAGCCGGGCGGGCAGCTCGGGCCGGGTGACGTACCGGCCGACCGGGCGGCCCCCGACGCGCAGGACCGGGGAGTCGTTCGTGGTCATCAGGTGCTCACCTCTTTCGCCGGGGCCCAGGGGGCGCCCAGCTCCGAGTAGAGGGCGAGGGTGTCGGCGGCGGCCGCGACCAGTCCGTCGATGCCGGGGACCACCCGGCGCTGCTCGCCGGGGAGCAGCTGCCAGACGCCTTCCGGCAGCGCGGCCGGGTCGGGGGCCTCGCGGATCGCCTCGACGACCTTCATGAAGGAACCGGTCGCCTCCGGCGTGACCACCAGTTCGGTGCCGTCGGTGAGGTGGTCGACGAGGTTTTCGAGCAGGTCGGTGCGGCCGTACTCGTACTCCTCGGGACCGTGGTCGGCGCGCTGGAGCAGGACGCGGTCCTGCTTGTACCAGAAGGTGATCCGGCCGCGGCTGCCGTGGACGACGACGTACGGTTCGTCGGGGTCCTCCGCGCACAGGGTGGCGGCGACGGTCACCGGCAGGCCCTCAGCGGTGGTGACGCGGACGCACGAGGTGTCGTCGGACTCGATGTCGTTGGCGCGCACCAGCTCGGTCTCGATCGTGGCGACGTCCCCGGCGCTCGGGGCGCCGGCCAGCGCCAGGGCGGTGGCGACGGCGTGCGCGAGGGGGTTGGTCAGCACCCCGTCGATCACGTCGACGCCGTTCAGCCGCCGCCGCCCCGCCCAGGGGGCGCGCCGGTAGTACGACTCGGGGCGGGCCCAGGCGCCGGCGCCGCCGATCCCGGCGATCTCGCCGATGGCGCCCTCGTCGATCATCGTGCGGATCGCGGGCACCGCGTGCGAGCCCAGGGACTGGAAGCCGATCTGGCACACGACACCGGCCGCGGCGACCCCGTCGGCCATCCGGCGGAACTCGGCGTACGACGGCGCGGGCGGCTTCTCCAGCAGCAGGTGCACGCCCTTGCCGGCGGCCGTCAGCGCCAGGTCGGTGTGGGTCGGGATCGGGGTGCAGATCACCGCGATCCGGGCGCCGGTGGAGTCGAGCAGGGCGCCGAAGTCGGCGGACTGCTCGGGCGTGCCGAGGCCCTCGGGGATCTCGTCCGCGGTCAGCGGGGTCAGCTCGCAGATCCCCGCCAGCCGGACGATGCCCTTGTCCTGGAGCCCGCGGATGTTGTCGAGGTGCCAGCGGCCGTGGCCGCGCGCGCCCGCGAGAACGATCGGAACGTTCATCTCCGTCACGGAATCCTCCCTGCGCCGGCGCCGCGTGCCACCTCTCGGTCGGCCGTGGCGGCGCTGTCGATCTTCGTGTGCAGGGTAGGTGTCCAGCCGACGTCCGCCGTGAGGTCGCGCTCACTGGCCGAGTTGTAGGCGTCGTAGATGGTCAGGAGATCCACCGGATAGCCGTTGAACACGTTGCCGCTCGTGGCCAGGGCGGTGCCGTTCCAGCTCTTGACCAGGTCGGCGGCCTCGACGTACCCGGGGGTGGTGAAGGAGTTGTTCTCGGCGTGGATCGCCGACTCGGTGGACACACCGATGGAGTAGCGGTAGTCGTGGACGCCCTCCGGGACGACGTACCGGTTGTTGTAGACGTGCACCTGGCCGAAGCGGACGCGCGGGGCGCGCTGCACGACGGACTCGAACTCGTTGTGGTGCAGGGTGACCCGGAGCTTGCCGCGGTCGCCGGTGGCCGTGTCGCTGTTGCCGATCAGCATCGCCTTGTCGTGGTCGGCGAACCGGCTCCAGGAGACGGTGACCAGGTCGGAGCCGCCGGTGATGTCCAGCAGGCCGTCGTGGCGCAGGAAGTTGCGGCCGAAGTAGGTGGGTTCCTCCTCGTCCGGGTGGCCCTTGTCGGAGGCCGTGACGTGGTCGACCCAGACGTGGGTGGAGCCGCGCACCCAGAGTGTGTCGTACGCCGTCTTCCAGTCGCCGAGGCCGCCCTTGTTGGGCTGCCAGACGGGGAAGCAGTCGTAGGCATCGCGCAGTTCGAGGTTGCGGACGATCACGTTGTCCGCGTCGGTGACCTGGAGGCTGCCGCCCTTGATGAGGGCCTTGGAGCCGAGGCCGACGATCGTGGTGTTGGAGCCGACGGGGAGGACGACCCGCTCGGCCTGTCTGGCCGCCGACGCCTGACGGGCCTCCTCCTGCGGGCCGCTGGGCGGGGCCGACCCCCAGGTGCGGGGGTCGTAGGCGGCCAGGTACTTCTTCAGGCCGTACCCGCCGGTGGCGTAGTCGGCGCAGTCCAGGTGGTCGCCGTCGTCGTCGGTGTTGGCGTCGACGGTCCCGGCGATCTTGATGATCTTCGGGGTGTCGCTGCCCCCGTCGAGGGCGCGGACCAGGCCGGCCCGGTCGGTGACCGTGTACACGTGGGCGTCGTCGGCGGCCGCCCCGCCGGTGGTGCCGGTGCCCAAGGACGCCCAGCCGTCGTTGGCGGGCAGGGTGTCGCGGCTGATGTCGCGGGTGTCGGCATCCGCGGGGGTGCTCAGTACGGCCAACAGACTTACGGCCGCGGTGAGTTGAAGAGCCCTTTTCGCCGTCATCCCTTCACCGCCCCCGCGCTGAAGCCGGTGATCAGCCACTTCTGGATGAAGGCGAACACGATCACGA
Source organism: Streptomyces violaceoruber (assembly GCA_000720805.1). Taxonomy (GTDB): domain Bacteria; phylum Actinomycetota; class Actinomycetes; order Streptomycetales; family Streptomycetaceae; genus Streptomyces; species Streptomyces cellulosae_A. Next base: position 170,412 of record JODI01000014.1, on the reverse strand, counting down.
CGGGGACGGCCGCGATGATGCCGCCCGCGGCGAGGGCGCCGAGGTCGACGCTGTCCGCGCTCATCAGGGTGTTCAGGCCGACCGGGATGGTCTGCTTGCTCTGGTTGTTCAGGAACATCAGGGCGAACAGGAAGTGGTTCCAGGAGTGCACGAAGGCGAAGGAGCCGACGGCGATCAGACCGGGCCGCAGCAGCGGCAGGACGACGATCCGGAACGCGGTGAACCGGTTGCAGCCGTCGACCCAGGCCGCCTCTTCCAGGGAGTACGGCACGTTCTTGATGAAGTTGCTGATCAGGATGATCGACAGCGGCAGCTGGAAGACGGTCTCCGCGATGATGACGCTGCCCAGCGAGTTGATCATCTGCAGCTTGGCGAAGATCTCGAACAGCGGGACCAGCAGCAGCGCGCCCGGCACGAACTGGGAGCACAACAGGGCCAGCATGAAGCCCTGCTTGATCTTGAAGTTGAACCGGGCGAGCGCGTAGCCGCCGGCCAGCGCCACCAGGGTCGTCATCACCAGGGTGGCGACACCGACGAGGAGGCTGTTCTGGAAGTAGGTGCCGAAGGCACGGTCCGTCCAGACCTTCTCGAAGTGGTCGAAGGTGATCGGCCAGGGCACGAGCGAGGTCGAGCCGGCCGGGCGGAGCGCGAAGAGCAGGATCCAGTAGAACGGGATCAGGGTGAAGACGAGGTAGATCGACAGCGGCAGATAGACCTGCCAGCGCGGGACCTCGTCCCAGTTGCGGCCGGCCTTGAGGGGCCGTGGCGGGTCGGCGATCACCCGTGCGGGAGCGGGCGCCGTCTCGGTGGCTTCCTTGGTGATCACTTGTCCCCACCTCCGAACTTGCTCAGGCGCAGATAGACCATCGAGCAGAAGAGCAGAATCACGAAGGCCACCGTGGTCAGGGCGGAGGCGTAGCCGAAGTTGTGGGCGTCGACGCTGGTGTTGGCGATGTAGAGCGGGAGGGTGGTGGTCTCACCCGCCGGGCCGCCGCCGGTCAGTGTGTAGAGCAGGTCGACGTTGTTGAACTCCCACACGGCGCGCAGCAGCGTGGACAGGATGATCGCGTCCTTCAGATGGGGCAGCGTGATGTGCCAGAACTGCTTGAAGCGGCTGGCCCCGTCGACCTCGGCGGCCTCGTACAGGTCCTTCGAGACGGACTGCAGGTCGGCGAGGATGAGGATCGCGAAGAAGGGGACACCGCGCCACAGGTCGGCGACGACCGCCGCCGGGAACACGGTCGAGGTGTCCGACAGCCAGCTGGTGCCGTAGCTGCCGATGCCCATGTCCGCGAGGTAACGGGTGATGCCCGTCTGGGAGTTGTAGAGCAGCACCCAGATCGCGGAGGTCAGCACGCCGGAGACGGCCCACGGGGAGAAGACCATCGCGCGGCCCAGTCCCCGCCCGACGAAGGTCTGGTTGACGATCAGCGCCAGCGCCAGACCGAACAGCAGCTGCAGCCCGACCTCGACGACGACCCACTTGGCGCTGAAGGTCAGCGTGTCCCAGAACACCGGGTCGTCGGTGAAGGCGTGAACGAAGTTGTCGAAGCCCGCGTAGCCGTTCCGCCACGGCTTGGTGGGGTTGTAGTTCTGCAGGCTGTAGTAGAAGACGCTGATCACCGGGTAGGCGATGAAGCCCAGCATGAGCAGGGCCGCAGGGGCGATCAGCAGGTACGGCAGTCTGCGCGGCGTGGCGGAGGCACGGCGCCGCCGGGGTGGCGCGGGCGGTTTCGCCACGGCTGCGGCTTGGGCCATGACTGTTCTCCGTTCTGGTACGGCGTCGTACCGGGTACTTGCGTCGTACGGGAAGCGCTTTCTCTCTGTGCAGCAAAGTGCCAGGTCGTGCGGGGCGTGCGGGGTGTGCGCGTCGTTCAGCGTGCGCGGTCGTGCGGATCGTGCGAGGTCGTGCTGCGGCGGTTCAGCCGGCGTACGGGTCCTGCACCTTGCCCGGGCGGGCCAGGAACTCGAAGTCGCAGCCGGTGTCGGCCTGCGTGATCTGCTCGTTGTAGAGCGCGCCGTATCCACGCTCGTACCGCACGGGCGGCGGCGTCCACTCCGCCCGACGCCGCTCCAACTCCTCGTCGTCCACATGGAGTTGAAGGCTGCGTGCCTCGACGTCGAGGGTGATGGCGTCCCCGGTGCGGACCAGGGCGAGCGGTCCGCCGATGTACGACTCGGGGGCCACGTGCAGCACACAGGCGCCGTAGCTCGTGCCGCTCATCCGGGCGTCGGAGATGCGGACCATGTCCCGCACGCCCTGCTTGAGCAGGTGGTCGGGGATCGGCAGCATCCCGTACTCGGGCATGCCCGGGCCGCCCTTGGGTCCGGCGTTGCGCAGCACCAGCACGCTCTCGGCGGTGATGTTCAGCGACGGGTCGTTGATGGTGCGCTGCATGGTCCTGTAGTCGTCGAAGACGACCGCGGGGCCGGTGTGCTTGAGCAGGTGCGGCTCGGCGGCGATGTGCTTGATGACCGCGCCGTCCGGGCAGAGGTTGCCGCGCAGGACGGCCACCCCGCCCTCGCTCGCCACGGGGTTGTCCCGGGTCCTGATGACGTCGTCGTTGTGCACCTGCGCGCCGGTGATCTGCTCGCGCATCGTGTCGTACGAGACGGTCGGCCTCTCCAGGTGGAGCAGGTCCGGGATCCGGGAGAGGAACCCGGGCAGACCGCCCGCGAAGTGGAAGTCCTCCATCAGGTACGTCTGTCCGCCGGGCCGCACGTTGGCCAGCACCGGGACGGTACGGGCGATGCGGTCGAAGTCGTCGAGCGTGAGCCTGACGCCCGCCCGGCCCGCCATCGCGATCAGGTGGATCACCGCGTTGGTGGAGCCGCCGAGGCCGAGGACCGTGGTGACGGCGTCCTCGAAGGCGTCCGCGGTGAGGATGCTCGACAGCTTCCGGTCCTTGTGGACGAGGTCGACGATCGTCAGACCGGCCTTGGCGGCCATCCGGTCGTGCCCCGAGTCGACGGCCGGGATGCTGGACGCGCCCGGCACGGTCACCCCGAGGGCTTCCGCGGCGGCGGTCAGCGTGGACGCCGTACCCATCGTCATGCAGTGACCGGGCGAACGGGCCAGGCCGCTCTCCAGCTCGGTCATCTCGCAGTCACCGATGAGGCCGGCGCGCTTGTCGTCCCAGTACTTCCACATGTCGGTGCCGGAGCCGAGGACCTCGTTGCGCCAGTGGCCCGGCAGCATGGGCCCGGCGGGCACGAAGACGGCCGGCAGGTCGACGCTCGCGGCCCCCATGAGCAGGGCGGGCGTGGACTTGTCGCAGCCGCCCATCAGCACGGCGCCGTCGACCGGGTACGACCGCAGCAGTTCCTCGGTCTCCATCGCGAGCATGTTGCGGTAGAGCATCGGGGTCGGCTTCTGGAAGGTCTCGCTGAGCGTGGAGACCGGGAACTCGAGCGGGAAGCCCCCCGCCTGCCACACCCCGCGCTTCACGGCCTGCGCGCGGTCGCGCAGGTGCACATGGCACGGGTTGATGTCCGACCAGGTGTTGAGGATCGCGATGACCGGCTTGCCCAGGTGCTCCTCGGGGAGGTAGCCGAGCTGGCGGGTGCGGGCTCGGTGGCTGAAGGAGCGCAGGCCCTCGGTGCCGTACCACTGATGGCTTCTGAGCTCTTCGGGGCGCTTCTTGACGGGCTCGTTCATACCGACCATCCGGATGCTATGGCGGCGACCTCGGCCCGCACGTCCTCGGACAGCAGACTGCTCGGCGGGCGCACGTCGCGGCGGCACAGGCCGAGGGAGGCGAGGGCCTCCTTGACGACGGTCACGTTGTTCGCGGAGCCGTTGGCCGCGCGGAGCTCCTCGAAGCGGCGGATCTGCTCCCAGACCTTCATGGCGGCCGGGTAGTCACCGGATCGAAGCGCTTCGATCATGTTCAGCGATACGGACGGGGAGACGTTCACCAGTCCGGAGGTGAAGCCGGTGGCGCCCGCGGAGAAGTACGAGGGGGCATACGGCTCGGCGAGACCTGCGATCCACACGAACCGGTCGAGGCCCGCGTCGCGGGCGAACGCCGCGAACCTGGCCGCGTCCGGGACCGCGTACTTCACGCCGATCACGTTGGGGCAGGCGTCGGCGAGTTCGGCGAGCCGCACGCCGTGCAGCTGCGCGTTGCGGATGTACGGGACGACGCCCAGCTCGGGCACCGCCTCGGCGATGGCGCGGTGGTAGTCGACCCACCCGCTCTGCGAGACGTACGGGTGGACCGGCTGGTGCACCATGACCATCTGCGCCCCGAGTTCGCGGGCGTGCCGCGCGGAGGCGATCGCGGTGGGGATGTCATGGCCGACACCGACCAGGATGACGGCCCGTTCCCCCGCCTCGTCGACGGTCAGCTCCGTGACGAGCTGCCGCTCCTGGGGCGTCAGGGCGTAGAACTCGCCGGTGTTGCCGTTCGGGGTCAGGGTCCTGACCCCGCCGTCGAGCAGACGACGCAGCAGGGCCCGATGGGTGTCCTGGTCGACGGAGCCGTCCTCGGCGAACGGTGTCACCGGGATCGCCACCACGTCGGCCAGGGCCGCCCGCTGGGTCTCGAACGTCGTTGTCATGCCTGACCGTCCTCTCCCTGGGCCTTGGACTCCGCTTGCGGGAAGGCCCGTTCGACGAAGGACGCGATGTGCGCGTGCAGGGCTCGTCCGGCGCCGTCGGCGTCACCGGCCAGCGCGAGCCGCAGGATCTCCCGGTGCTCGCCGGCCTCCCGGTCCCAGGACGGCGAGGCCGCCCAGGCGACGGCGGAGACCAGGGCCGCCTGGTCGCGGACCTCGTCGAGCATCCGGCCGAGCAGCGGGTTGCCGCACGGGAGATACAGGGCGCGGTGGAACTCCCGGTTGGCGAGGGAGCGTTCGGCGGTGTCCGTGGCGTCGTCGGCCCGGGTCAGCGCCTCCCGCGCGGCGTCGAGGGAGGCCCCTCGCCGCACCGCCCGCTTCAGCGCCTCGGGCTCCAGGAGCAGCCGCACGTCGTAGACCTCGCGCGCCATGTCCGCGTCCACCATGCGCACCGTGACGCCCTTGTACTGGCTCATCACGACGAGCCCGGTACCGGCCAGCGTCTTGAGCGCCTCGCGCACCGGGGTCTTGGACACCCCGAACTGTGCGGCGAGTTCGGTCTCGACGAGGGCCTGACCTGGCGTCAACTGCCCGGTGAGGATGCGGTGTTTGATCCCTTCCAGCACGTACTGCGTGCGGGAGGGGATCGGCGTGGGCACAGAGGTCATGCGCGCCTCTCGGATCTCGCGGATCGGATCTCACATATCGCGTCTCATATATGACGTACGAAGTACGACCCGGTTGAAGGTAGGAGGGGCGCCGTGTTTCGTCAATGCTTCTGACGAACGAAGGTGGAGTTTCCGCGAAGAGCGGTCAGACGACGGTGGTCGCGCCCACGCGCGCGGTGGCCGTCGGCCCGCCGAAGACGGCGGCGGCCCGGGCGGTGGCCGCGGTGGGGGTGAGCGTGGGCCCCACGTGTGTGACGAGCAGATGCCGTACCGCGGCCGCGCGGGCCGCCTCGCCGGCGTCCTCGGGGGTCAGATGGACCCGTTCGCCTTCGCGATGCGTGGCGATGTCGGCCTCGCACAGGAACAGGTCGGCACGCTCGGCGAGCGCGGTGAGCGCGGCGCAGGGCCCGCTGTCCCCGGAGTACGCGAGGACCCGCCCGCCGGCCTCGGCTCGCAGCCCGTAGGCCTAGGGCCCTAGACGTCGTGCACGACCGCGCGCGCGGTGAGAGCGAGGCCGCCGTGCCGGGCGGTGTGGCCGTCGTACAAGGGACGGAAGTCGAGGACGCCGCTCAGGAAGTCGGTGCCGGCCCGCCCGAGGAACCCGGCCAGGCGCTGGGCGCAGTCGGCCGGGGCGTAGACGGGAAGGGGCGCGGGCGGAGTGAGTCCGCCGTACGCGAGCGCGTAGAAGGCGGAGAGCAGATCCGCGCTGTGGTCGGCGTGCGCGTGCGAGATCCAGACCGCGCTCAGCCTCGCCGGGTCCGTGTGCCACTGCAACTCCGCGAAGCTCCCGGGGCCGGCGTACACCCACACCTCGGCGCCCGGCCCGCGCACCAGGTGTCCGGAGCACGGCCGGTCCGGCCGGGGGTGGGGGGAGGCGGTGCCGAGGACGGTGAGGGTGAGGGTGGCGGACATGCGGGGAGCGTACGGTCGCGCCGGACCGCACGCCTCCCGATTACGGCCTCGCCGGCCGGCCCGGATCGCGTCCGCTCAGTCCCACCGCCCGGTCCAGCAGCGGGGCCTGGGACGGGACGGGGACGATCGGGCCGAAGATGTCGCCGCGGGCGGGGTCGTCGGCCGAGGCGAGGAGGAACGCGTACGTGGCCTGCAGCGCAGCCGGGTCCGGTACGTACGGCTGTCCGGTGGCCCGGGCCAGGTCCCAGCCGTGGATGACCAGCTCGTCGATCACGACGGCGGCGGCGACCGCGCCGGGCAGGTCGACGCCGCCCGCCCGGGTCATGCCGGTCCATGCCGCCGGGTCGCGCCAGGCGTCGGCGAGTTCATCGAGCGCCTTGGAGAGTTCCTCGCGCCAGCCGGGGTCGATGTCCGGCACGGCGGAGTCCGGGCTGGTGTCCGTCGTGGGACCAAGGTCCTTGCGGGCGGCGTCGCGGAAGGCCACGGCCAGGCCGAGGAGGTGCCCCAGCAGGTTGCGCACCGCGAGGTCCGGGCACGGCGTCGGGTCCCGGAGCCGCTCGTCGGCGACGCCGTCGACGAGCCGGGCGACGATCCGGGTCTGGGGCCCGAGGTCGAGGATCTGGTCGGTCATGGTTGCTCCTCCACACGGTGGTCTGGAGGGTGGACCGGCAACGGGCCGGGAACTCATCGCGCCCCGGGCCGGAGGGCACCGCCTTCCACTCGCGCCCGCCTCGCCCCACGCCACATCTCCCGCGGCGAGAGCCCACCGCCCAGGCACCACACCGCGATGACCGGGTCGCAGATCGCGCAGCCCAGCGAGGAGTCGTGGGCGAAGGGGATGATCGGGTTGCGCTTGAGGTGGTGGACGGCGTCCCACGCGGTGTGCAGCAGCCAGCCGACGCCGATGAACGCCCAGGAGTCCAGTCCCCGGTAGGCGACGTAGGTGGCCAGCGCGGTGAACGCGAACTCCCAGCCGCCGAGACCGCCCCCGCTGAGGTAGGCGGCGCCCGCTCCGGCGACCATGACGGCGTTCAGACGGCGCCGGTGCGGCTCTGCGAGCAGGGACATCAGCAGGACGTAGAGGAGTCCGACGAAGATCGGGGCGATGTAGCTCATGGTCTGGACGCTACGGTCGCCGCCGTACGCTCCCCAGCGGTATTACCGACGGGTTCCCCCGGGTTCCCCGCCACCTTCCAAGGCACCTGCCCGATCCCGGCGCGGGTGCCTTAGCCGCACGATGGCCAGGCATGACGACATGGACAGTGCGGCGCGTCCTGCGCGACCGCAACGCCGGCCTCTACCTCGCCTCGGTCGTGGTCTCCGGCTTCGGCACCTCCGCGCTGTGGCTGGTCTCGGGCATCTGGGTCAAGGAGCTCACCGGATCGGACGGGCTGGCCGCGCTGTGCCTGCTCGCCCTGTGGGCGCCCACCCTGGCCGGGCCGCTGCTGGGCACCCTCGCCGACCGGGTCCGCCGAGGTCCGCTGCTGATCGGCGTGAACCTGCTGCTGGCCGCCCTCCTCCTCAGCCTCTTCACCGTCGACTCCGCGCGCGGGCTGTGGCTGCTGTACACGGTCCTGTTCGCGTACGGCGCCGCGGGCGTCGTCCACGACGCGGCGGAGTCGGCCCTGGTCGCGGCCGCCGTCGACCCGTCCCTGCTCGGCGACTTCAACGGACTGCGGATGACGGCCACCGAGGGCATGAAACTCGTGGCCCCGCTGGCGGGCGCCGGCCTCTACGCGGCGTACGGCGGCCCGGGCGTCGCCCTGCTGGACGCGGCCACCTTCGTCCTCGCCGCCGGGCTGTACGCCGGCGTCCGCGTCCACGAGAGCAAGCCCGAGCCGCCCACGACCGGGCCGTGGGCGCGGATGGCCGAGGGTGCCCGCCACCTCCGGGCGCACCCCCTGCTGCGTCCCCTCGTCCTGGCCGGCGGCACCACCATGCTCTTCGCGGGCCTGAACGGGGCCCTGATCTACGCCGTCATCGACAACCTCGGTCACTCCCCGGCGTACGCCGGCGTGCTGTACGCCGTCCAGGGCGCCGGGTCCGTGGCGGTCGGGCTCCTGTCCGGCCCCGCCCTGCGGCGCCTGGGCGAGCGCCGCTTCGCCGCGTACGGCATCGCGGTCACCGCCGTCGCGGCGGGCCTGCGGGCCGTGCCGTCGGACGCCGTGGCCGTGGTGTGCAGCGCGGCGACCGGCGCGGGCCTGCCCTGTGTGCTGATCGCCGCGCTCACCGCCGTACAGCGGGAGACGCCGGACGCGCTGCTGGGCCGTACCGCCGCCACGGCGAACACCCTGCTGTTCGCACCGAACGTCGCCGGGCTGGCCGCGGGCGCCGTGCTGGTGGAACTCCTCGACCAGAGGCCCCTGTCGGCCGTCCTGGGCCTGGTGTGGCTGCTGACCGCGCTGCCGCTGTCTCAGAAGGCGGCGAGCGCCTCCCGCACCGCCTCCAGGTCTGCGTCCGACGCCAACCCGGCGTGATACAGCCGCAGTTCCGTGGCCCCCAGCTCCCGGGCCCGCCCCGCGTCCGCCGCGAGCGTGCCGGGGCTGCCGCCCATGCCGGAGACCACACCGAAGTTGGCGGCGACCACGGCGCCCGCCCGCCGCTGCTCCGCGAACGGCGTCAGTGGTCCGGGACCGCCCGCGCACGGGACGACGACGCCGTCCGCGACGGACAGGATGTGCGCGGGGTCGACGCCCGGGTTGGCGCCGACGCGGTAGGTCACGGGGTCGGCGTGCAGCAGGACCTGGAAGCCCTCGGGAGCGGCGGCGCGGACCGCGGCGACGGCCGCTTCCTGGAGGGTGCGGGCCGTTTCGTCGCGCCACGCGCGCGTGGCGGCCGCGTTCGCCTCGCCGAGCAGCTTCTCGACCCCCGCCCAGCCCCCGTCGTCGGGCGCGCCCCGCCACAGCGGCTCCAGCGCCTCGCGTACGGCGGCCGCCAGCGCGTCGGCGTCCAGGCCCTGCCGGCCGTATCCCTCCCGGCAGGCCGGACAGAAGCAGAGCGCCATGAGGTACATCCCTGCGTCACCGAGCCCGACCCCGCCGGTCTTGTCGTGGGCGTGCAGGTGCTGGAAGCCGTACCAGCCGAGGGACTCCAGTTCGGTGCCCCGCGCTCCGGGGCGGACGGCGGCCTCGGCGGCCAGATCGACGAGGTACGCGCGCGTGGCGGGCTGTGCGATGCACGGGGCCCACGGGTAGCGGTCGCCGTAGGCGTTGACGACCGAGGTGTCCGGGTGCTCGGCGCCCAGGCGGGAGTTGTGCGCGAGGACGACCCAGGTGTGCACGTCGAGGCCGGCGTCCGCGAGCGCGGTGGCCGCCTCGCCGAAGGCGTCCCCGGGGGCCCAGTCGCCGGCCGCGTACGGGCGCAGCTCCCGGCCCGTCCAACGGTCGTCGGTGGGGTACAGCACGGCCGCGTGCTCGGCGGTGACGACGCGGTGGCGGGGGTGGCGGGGGGTCAGGGCCCGGGTGGAGTGGTAGGCGGAGGCGAGGGTGACCTGCCGCACGCCGAGCGCGGCGATGCGTCCCGGCGCCTCCGGGTCGCCGTTGACATCCCAGGGGTAGACGAACGTCGACGCCTTCACTTGTCCTCCGCCTTCACGTGCTGTTCGTTCTCTGCGTTCACTTGCCGTCGCACGGCTCGACGTTCACTTGCCCTCGTCCAGCAGCGCGTACCCGCGTTCGATGATCTGCGCGAGCTGCTTGACATGATCCTCGCTCGGCTCGTGCAGCGGGGGCCGCACCTCCCCCACGTCCAGCCCGCGCAGCCGTACGCCGGCCTTGACGAGGGCGACGGCGTAGCCGCGGCCCTGGGCCCGCAGTTCGACGAAGGGGCGGTAGAAGCCGTCGAGGAGGCGGTGGGCGGTGGTGTCGTCGCCGGTCTTGTGGGCCTCGTAGAAGGCGAGGGCGATCTCGGGGGCGAAGCAGAACACCGCGGAGGAGTAGAGGGTGACGCCGAGGCCGCGGTAGGCGAGCTGGGTCTGTTCGGCGGTCGGCAGGCCGTTGAAGTAGAGGAAGTCGTCCAGGCCCTCGGTGCGGACGGCGCTGACGATCCGCTGCAACAGGTCGAGGTCGCCGAGGCCGTCCTTGAAGCCGATGATCCCGTCGGTGCGGGCCAGCTCCACGACGGTCTCCGGCGTGAACACGGCGTTGTCGCGCTGGTAGACGACGACGGGCAGCCCGGTCGCCGCGGCCACCTCCCGGTAGTGCCGCAGCAGTCCCTCCTGCGCGGCGACGACGAGGTACGGCGGCATGGCGAGCAGGCCGTCCGCCCCGGCCGCCTCGGCCATGCGCGCGTACCGTACGGCGAGCGCGGTGCCGTATCCGGCGCCGGCCACGACCGGTACCCGGCCCGCCGTCTCCTCGACGGCCGCCCGGACGCAGTCCTCGAACTCCTCCGGTGCGAGCGCGTGGAACTCCCCGGTGCCGCAGCAGGCGAAGACGGCGGCGGCCCCTGCCTCCACCCCGCGGCGCACATGGGCGCGGTAGGCGTCGAGGTCGACGGAGCCGTCGGGGCCGTAGGCGGTGACGGGGAAGAACAGCGGCCCGCCGGGAATGCCGAGTCGAGCGGCGAGGGGGGCTGACGTCACGGGCTCTCCCTAGATCAGGCGCTCATGTCTCTGACTCGCTCATGTTTCTGACTTACATCCATATTCATGAACGACACCACCCTAAGGAGCCCCTTCGGGGCCGGTCAAGCACACAAACCGCCATCGGGCGAGCGGATTTCCCCGGCTCACGACACACTTGACGGAGAACACCCACGATCCATAGCGTGTCCACGCATGTGAATGGGATCCACACATGCGGCCGCCGACTCAAGGAGACCCGAGGATGCCCGCTCCCCGCACCGTTCTGCTCACCGGCGCCGCCGGCGGGCTCGGCACCCTGATGCGGAACCTGCTCCCGGCCTTCGGGTACGAACTGCGCCTGCTCGACGTGCGCCCGATCGAGGGCGACCCGGACGCGGTCACCGCGGACCTCGCCGACCGGGACGCCCTGCGGTCGGCCGTGCGGGGCGTCGACGCGATCATCCACCTGGCGGGCATCTCCCTGGAAGCCCCCTTCGAGAAGATCCTCCAGGCCAACATCGAGGGCACGTACAACCTGTACGAGGCCGCCCGCGAGGAGGGCGTACGGCGCATCGTCTTCGCCTCCTCCAACCACGCGGTCGGCTTCACCCCCCGCCCCCAGGGCGACGACCCCCTCATCCCGATCGACACCCCGCGCCGCCCGGACACCTTCTACGGCCTGTCCAAGTGCTTCGGCGAGGACCTGGCCCAGCTCTACTGGGACAAGTACGGCCTGGAGACCGTCTCGGTGCGCATCGGCTCCTGCTTCCCCCAGCCGACCAGCGTGCGCATGCTCTCGGTGTGGATGAGCCCCGCCGACGGCGCCCGTCTCTTCCACGCGGCCCTGACCGCCGAGGACGTCAAGCACACCGTCGTCTACGGCTCCTCCGCCAACACGCGGCTGTGGTGGGACCTGTCCACCGCGCGCGCCCTCGGCTACGAGCCGCAGGACGACTCGGAGGAGTTCGCCGAGAAGCTCATCGCGGAGCAGGGCGAGCTGGACCCGGAGAACGTGGCGCACGCCTACCTGGGCGGCCACTTCGTCAGCGACCCGCCGATCTGGCCGTACTGACACGCACGCGGAACGGACACGTGCGCGCGCGTAGCGAGCGCACTCCTGGGGCGGGCGGGCACCGAACGGGCCCGCCCGCCGCCGTATTCGGGCATCCGCACTGCCCGATCTCACGCGTCGGCACGCAGGAGCCCAGGTCCGAGACGGTCATGACCCGGCGCGAACGGGCACATGCGGGCAGTATCGGGCGGACAACAAGCCTGGTCAGTGCCGCTTCCCCCCTGTAGAACTTCCCCCATGGGCCTCACCGGGCCCGAACGGGCAAGGAAGCGCGGAGGCAGGTGTCGGCCATGCACATCAAGTCGGCAGAGGAACGCCAGCGGGAGATCGTACGGGTCGCCCGCGCCACCGGCTCGGTCGACGTCAGCGCCCTCGCCGCCGAACTGGGCGTGGCCAAGGAGACCGTACGGCGGGATCTGCGCGCCCTGGAGGACCACGGCCTGGTCCGCCGCACCCACGGCGGGGCCTATCCGGTGGAGAGCGCCGGCTTCGAGACGACGCTCGCCTTCCGCGCCACCAGTCACGTCCCCGAGAAGCGCCGGATCGCGGCCGCCGCGGCAGATCTGCTCGGGGACGCCGAGACGGTCTTCGTCGACGAGGGCTTCACCCCGCAGCTCATCGCCGAGGCACTGCCCAGGGACCGGCCGCTGACCGTGGTCACCGCGTCCCTGCCGGTCGCGGGCGCGCTCGCCGAGACCGAGAACACCTCCGTCCTGCTGCTGGGCGGCCGGGTCCGCTCCGGTACCCTCGCCACGGTCGACCACTGGACCACCAAGATGCTGTCCGGCTTCGTCGTCGACCTCGCCTACATCGGCGCCAACGGCATCTCCCGCGAACACGGCCTGACCACCCCCGACCCCGCGGTCAGCGAGGTCAAGGCACAGGCCGTCCGGGCCGCGCGCCGCACGGTGTTCGCGGGCGTGCACACCAAGTTCGGAGCGGTCAGCTTCTGCCGGTTCGCCGAGATCGGCGTCCTGGAGGCGATCGTCACGAGCACCCTCCTGCCCACGGCCGAGGCCCACCGCTACTCACTGCTGGGACCGCAGGTCATCCGCGTCTGAACAACCGCCGCACCAGCCAGGCGGGCATACCTCACCCTGTGTTGCCCTTTATCTCCCCATACGTCCAGGAGCGATCCATGCGAACCCAGAGCCGACGGCGGCCCCCGCGAGCCACGCTCGCCATGGCCGCCGCAGGGACGCTGCTCGCCCCGCTGCTCTCCGGCTGCTGGGTCGGAGCGGGCGGGGCAGGATCGGGCGGAAACTCGATCAACGTCCTGATGGTCAACAACCCCCAGATGGTCGAGCTGCAGAAGCTCACCGCCGCCCACTTCACCAAAGAGACCGGCATCAAGGTCAACTTCACCGTCCTGCCCGAGAACGACGTCCGCGACAAGATCAGCCAGGACTTCGCCAACCAGGCGGGCCAGTACGACGTGGCCACCCTGTCCAACTACGAGATCCCGATCTACGCCCGCAACGGCTGGCTGCACGAGATGAACACCTACGTCGCCAAGGACCCGGCGTACGACGAACAGGACGTCCTCAAGCCGATGCGCCAGTCCCTGACCGGCGACGACGGCAAGCTCTACGGGCAGCCCTTCTACGGCGAGTCGTCCTTCCTGATGTACCGCAAGGACGTCTTCGGCAAGAAGGGCCTGACGATGCCCGCGCACCCGACCTGGACCCAGGTCGCGGACCTGGCCGCCAAGGTGGACGGGGCCGAGCCGGGCATGAAGGGCATCTGTCTGCGCGGCCTGCCCGGCTGGGGCGAGGTGATGGCTCCCCTGACCACCGTCGTGAACACCTTCGGCGGCACCTGGTTCGACAAGGACTGGAAGGCACGGCTGGACTCCCCCGGGTTCGAGAAGGCGACGAAGTTCTATGTCGACCTGGTCCGGGATCACGGCGAGTCCGGCGCCGCCCAGTCCGGCTTCGCCGAGTGCCTCAACAACATGACCCAGGGCAAGGTCGCCATGTGGTACGACGCCACCTCCGCCGCCGGTTCCCTGGAGGCGGCGAACTCGCCGGTCAAGGGCAAGCTCGGCTACGCCCCCGCCCCCGTGGAGAAGACGAAGTCCGCAGGCTGGCTCTACACCTGGGCCTGGGGCATCCAGGACGCCTCCCGCAACCCCGACAAAGCCTGGAAGTTCGTCTCCTGGGCGTCCAGCAAGGAGTACGAGCAGCTGGTCGGCGACCAGATCGGCTGGTCCAACGTCCCGGCCGGCAAGCGCGCCTCGACGTACACGAACCCCGCCTACGCCAAGGAGGCCGCCGCCTTCCAGGAGATGACCAAACAGGCCATCGAGGGCGCCCGCCCGAGCGACCCCGGCGTGCAGCCGCGCCCCGCGCCCGGCATCCAGTTCGTCGGCATCCCCGAGTTCACCGATCTCGGCACCAAGGTCTCCCAGGAGATCAGCGCGGCCATCGCCGGACGCCAGTCCGTCGAGTCGGCCCTGAAGAAGTCCCAGCAGCTCGCCGAGCGGATCTCCGAGGAGTACGAGGGACGATGACCGCGACGACAACGGCTCCGATGGCCACCACTCCCCCGCGCACCGCACCGCAGCCCTCCGCCCGCCTGCGGGCCTGGGCCACCAGGGCCCCCCTGCTGCCCGCCCTGATCTTCATGATCGCGGTCACCCAGCTCCCGTTCGTGGCCACGCTGGTGATCTCCTTCTTCGACTGGAACGCCCTCTATCCCAAGGCCCGCCAGTTCACCGGCCTCGACAACTACCAGCAGGTGCTGAGCGACGCCGACCTGCGCCACTCCGTGTGGACGACGGTCCTGCTGACGGTCGCGGTGGTGCTGGCCAGCCTGGTGCTGGGGCTGGTCCTGGCGCTGCTCCTCGACCGGAGGTTCCGGGGCCGGGGCGTGGTCCGCACGCTCCTCATCGCCCCCTTCCTGGTGGTCCCGGTGGCCGCCGCCCTGCTCTGGAAGCATGTGCTCTACAACCCTGAGTACGGCCTGTTCAACGGGCTCTTGCACTATGTGGGCGGCCCACAGCCCGACTGGATCTCCACCACCCCGCTGCTCGCGGTCGAGGCGTCCCTGGTCTGGCAGTGGACCCCGTTCATGATGCTGATCCTGCTGGCCGGCCTGCAGAGCCGCGACCAGCAGCAGATGGAGGCCGCCCGCGTCGACGGCGCGAGCGACTGGCAGATCTTCCGCTATCTGACGCTCCCGCACCTGCGCCGCTATCTCGAACTCGGCGCCCTGCTCGGCTCGATCTACATCGTCCAGAACTTCGACGCCGTCTTCACGATCACCTCCGGCGGCCTGGGCACCGCCAACCTGCCCTACACCGTCTACCAGAGCTTCTACCAGGCCCACGAGAACGGCCTCGCCTCGGCCGCCGGCGTCCTGGTGGTCATCGGCTCGATCATCATCGCGACCTTCGCCCTGCGCGTGGTGTCGTCCCTGTTCCGAGAGGAGGCGGGCCGGGCATGAGCACCGTCGCCGTACGACCGCGCAGTGACCGCCGCAAGGGCGCGGGGCTCGGCCTGGTGGCCTGGCTCCTGGGCGTCCTGTTCTTCCTTCCCATCGCCTGGATGGCGCTGACGTCCTTCCACTCCGAACAGGACGCGGCCACCAACCCGCCCTCCTTCGGAGCGGCCCTGACCCTCGACGGCTACCGCGAGTTCTTCGGCACGGGCGGCGGCGCGAGCCCCTGGCCGGCGCTGATCAACTCCACGGTGGCGTCGGTCGCCTCCACGCTGTTCGTCCTGCTGCTGGCCTTCCCGGCGGCCTACGCGCTGTCGATCCGCCCGGTGAAGAAGTGGACCGACGTCCTGTTCTTCTTCCTGTCGACGAAGATGCTCCCGGCCGTGGCGGGCCTGCTGCCGATCTACCTGTTCGCGAAGAACACCGGGATGCTCGACAACATCTGGCTGCTGGTCATCCTCTACACCTCGATGAACCTGCCGATCGCGGTGTGGATGATGCAGTCCTTCCTCGCCGAGGTCCCGGTCGCGGTGATCGAGGCGGCGAAGGTGGACGGGGCCCGCCTGCCGACGATCCTCGCGCGCGTCGTCGCCCCGATCGCCCTGCCCGGCATCGCCGCCACCGCCCTGATCTGCTTCATCTTCAGCTGGAACGAGCTGCTCTTCGCCCGTGTGCTGACCGGCGTGGTGGCCGAGACGGCCCCCGTCTTCCTGACCGGCTTCATCACCAGCCAGGGCCTGTTCCTGGCGAAGGTGTGCGCCGCGTCGCTCGTCATCTCCCTGCCGGTGCTCGCCGCGGGGTTCGCCGCCCAGGACAAACTGGTCCAGGGCCTGTCGCTTGGAGCCGTGAAATGAAGGCCGCCGTCATCGAGTCCGTGGGCCGTGCCGTCGTCACCGAGGTCCCGGACCCGACGCCGGGACCCCGCGAGGTCGTCGTCGAGGTCGCCGCCTGCGGTCTGTGCGGCACCGACCTGCACATCCTGCAGGGGGAGTTCGCGCCCAAGCTGCCCATCGTCCCCGGGCACGAGTTCGCGGGCGAGGTGGTCGGGGTCGGCACCCAGGTCACGGAGGTCGCGGTCGGCGACCGGGTCGCGGTGGACCCGTCGCTGTACTGCTACGAATGCCGCTACTGCCGCACCGGCCACAACAACCTCTGCGAGCGGTGGGCCGCGATCGGGGTCACCACGGCCGGGGGCGCGGCGCAGTTCGCCGTGGCCCCGGTGGCCAACTGCGTGAAGCTGCCCGAGCATGTGCGCACCCAGGACGCGGCCCTGGTGGAACCCCTGTCCTGCGCGGTCCGCGGCTACGACGTCCTCCAGTCCCGCCTCGGCGCCCACGTCCTGATCTACGGCTCCGGCACGATGGGCCTGATGATGCTGGAGCTCGCCAAGCGGACGGGTGCGGCGAGCGTGGACGTCGTGGACCTGAACCCCGCCCGGCTGGAGACCGCGCGGCGGCTGGGCGTCTCCGGGTCCGCGGCGAACGCCGACGAGCTGGACCGGCCGCAGGGCTGGGACGTCGTGGTCGACGCGACGGGCAACGCGGCGGCGATCCAGGACGGCCTGGGGCGGGTCGCGAAGGCCGGGACGTTCCTCCAGTTCGGCGTGGCCGACTACGCGACCCGCGTGACGATCGACCCGTACCGCATCTACAACCAGGAGATCACCATCACCGGCTCGATGGCGGTACTGCACAGCTTCGAGCGGGCGGCCGAGCTGTTCGCGAACGGAGTGCTCGACCCGGACGTGTTCATCAGCGACCGCATCCCGCTGGAGCGGTACCCGCAGGCACTGGAGCAGTTCGCGGCCGGGGTGGGCCGGAAGATCGTCGTGGTGCCGTAGCGGACGGTGCCGGGCCTGCCCGACGGTAGGGTCGTCGGGCAGGCGGTCATATGGGCAGCGCACCGTACAGCGCGGCACCCGCGGCGGCGAAGACCGGACCGGCCCACCGGGGCAGGGGGCGGTCGTGCCGTCCCGCCACGTACACGAGGGCCGAGGCCGCCATCGCCGGCCACAGGAAGCCGAGAGCGGCGTCCCGGAGAGAGAACTGGCCACGGACGGCGGCGGCGACCACATATCCGGCGACCGCCGCCGACGCGCCGACCGGGAAGTCCCTGCCGAAGGGGTTCCAGCCGGCGGACGCCGGCTCCCGGCGCCCGGCGAGCACGATCGCCGCGATCACCGCGGCACCGGCGACCACCGTCCACAGCGCCGCGGGGACGACCAGGAGGGGGCTGGGACTCATGGGATCCTTCACTCTCGGAAACCGACCCGTTCGGCCTTCGGTAAGGGAACGGTAAAACGCCCTCGCTCGTTCAACCGAGCATGACAGCTATGACCCCCGGCTCGAACATCCCTCTCCCCGCCGCCCGCGTGACGGTGGACGTCGCCGCCCCGGTGCGGCTCGACGTATCGGGCCTGCTGCTCACCGCCGACGGCAAGGTGCGCTCCGACGACGACTTCATCTTCTACAACCAGCCCACGGGGCCGGGCGTGACGTACCGCTCCGGCGGCGGCACCGCCCCCGACGCGATCACGGTCGACACCGGCGCCGTCCCGCCGGGCATCGAGAAGATCGTCGTCACCGCGAGCCCGGACGCCGCCGGCCAGACCTTCCAGGGCATCGAACCGACGGCCACCATCCGCAACGCGGACGACAACAGCGTCCTGGCCACGTTCACGCCCCCGCAGCTCGGCACCGAGACGGCCCTGGTGATCGTGGAGATCTATCTCCGCAACGGTGCCTGGAAGGCCCGCGCGGTCGGCCAGGGATACGCCAACGGCCTCGCGGGCATCGCCACCGACTTCGGGGTCAGCGTGGAGGAGCCGGCCCCGGCCGCCGCCGCTCCCGCCGCCCAGCCGGTGGCCCCTCCCCCGCCGGCCGTGCAGCCCCCCGTGGCTCCGCCGCAGGACCCGCGGGTCGCCGCACCCCCGGCGCCCGCCGCACCCCCGGCCCTGCCCGCCCCCGTCCCGGGCGCCGGGAAGATCAACCTCGACAAGGGCCGGGTCAGCCTGCAGAAGAACCAGACCGTGTCCCTGGTCAAGGGCGGCCGCCCGCTGCTGTCCCAGGTCAAGATGGGCCTCGGCTGGGAGCCGGCGTACCGCGGCAAGGACATCGACCTCGACGCCTCGGTCATCGCCTACGGTCCGCAGCGCAACCACATCGACAGCTGCTACTTCGGCAAGCTGTCCATCGTCGGCGGCGCGATCAAGCACTCCGGCGACAACCTCACGGGCGAGGGCGGCGGTGACGACGAGGTGATCGTGGTCGACCTCGGCCGCCTCCCGCAGGAGGTCACCGGCCTGGTCTTCACGGTGAACTCGTTCTCCGGCCAGAAGTTCACCGAGGTCGCCAAGGCCTACTGCCGCCTCCTGGACGCCGCGACCGGCGAGGAACTCGTCCGCTTCGACCTCACCAGCGCCGAGGCGCAGACGGGCGTGCTGATGGCCAAGATGATCAAGCAGTTCTCCGGCGAGTGGGAGATGACGGCCATCGGCGACTTCGTCAAGGCCCGCACGGTCCGGAACATGGTCAAGCCGGGGGCCCAGGCGCTGTAGCGGTAGGGACGACTCCGGGGTGCCCCCGGTCCGGGGGCACCCGGCGGTCACTCACCGTCCGGGAGGCGGCCGCAGTCCCTCCGTCAGCAACGCCAGGTACCGGCGAATGTGCTTCCCCTCCGCGTCCGCCAGCTCGGATGCCGTGGCCACCCCGTGGGCCAGGCGCAGGATGTCGACCGGCTCGACGTCCCGCCGTAGCGTCCCCTCCCGCTGTGCCGCACGGACCAGCCGAGCGGCCGCGCCCTTCAGACCGTCGCCGCAGGCCGTGACCACGGCCGGGCTTCCCTCCGTGACGGCCGGGCCCAGGAGCGCCTTGAGCCCGCGGACCTGGATCATCCCCGTGCTCAGCTCGTTCAGCCACTCCGACAGCGCCTCGCCCGGCGGCAGCCTCTCGGTGATCTCGTCGGCCCGCGCCGCGAGTGCCTCGATCCGGTCGACGTACGCGGCCTCCAGCAGTGCCTGACGTGTCGGGAAGTGCCGGTAGAGCGTGCCGGAGCCGACCCCCGCGCGCTTGGCGATGTCGTCGAGGGACGCCCCTTCCCCATGCTCCGCGAAAGCCTCCACCGCCGCCTTCAGCAACCGCTCGTAGTTGCGCCGAGCGTCCGCGCGCATGGGCCTGACCTGCGTCATCCAGTCACTCCTTGCGAACCGGGGACCGTCCCCGTATTTTGGGCGGCAGGCTTACCGGGGACTACCCCCGGTTGCCCGTCGGGCTCGGTCATCCGGTGAGCCGTCCGCCCGAACCCCGACCGAAGGGACTCCGGCCGCATGCCCTCCGTCATTCCCTCGGCCGCTCTCGGTCCTCGCGCCATACTGGACCACTACCGCCAGGCGATGCTCCACAAATCCGCGGACGAGCTGGCCGACCTGTACGCGATCGACGCGGTCCACGAGTTCCCGTTCCTCTTCCCGGGCATGCCCGCACGCCATCAGGGGCGGGAGGAGATCCGCGCGGGATACCGGGCAGCCTGGCGGACGAGCCCCGCGCGGCCGGGACGCATCGACGAGATCGCGGTCCACGAGTCCACCGACCCCGAGGTGATCACCGTCGAGCAGGTGGTCACCGGAACCGTGACCACCACCGGTGCGCCCTTCCGGCTCCCGGGCCTGCTCGTGATGCGGGTCCGCGACGGAGAGATCGTGCACGTACGCGACTACATGGACGGCTTGGCAGTGGCCCACGCCATGGGCCGGCTCCCCGCGGTGACAGCCCTGCTCGGCCAGGGCCGCGGAGATCCGCCAGAAGGTCCCTAGGCCGGGAACAGCGCGCTGTATCCGTTCAGCGCGGGCTGGCCGCCCAGGTGGGCGTAGAGGACGGTGGAGTCCCGGTCGATCTCCCCGCGCCGGACCAGGTCGATCATCCCGGCCATCGACTTGCCCTCGTAGACGGGGTCGGTGACCATGCCCTCGGTCCGCGCGGCGAGCCGCATCGCCTCCAGGGTGGCCTCGTCCGGGATGCCGTACGTCCCCGCGTGGTACCGCTCGTCGAGCTCGACGTCCGACTCCGTCAACTCTTTCTCCACACCGATGAGTTGACCGGTGCGCTGGGCGATCCGCGCGATCTGCTCCCGGGTGCGGGCGGGCGCGGCCGACGCGTCGATGCCGAGCACCCGCCGTGGCCGTCCTCCGGCCTCCTCCAGCGCGCGGAACCCGGCGACCATCCCGGCCTGGGTGGACCCGGTGACCGAGCACACCACGACGGTGTCGAAGAAGACCCCCGACTCCCGCTCCTGCTCGGCCACTTCGTACGCCCATCCGGCGAACCCGAGGCCGCCGAGCGGATGGTCCGAGGCCCCGGCGGGAATGGCGTACGGCTTCCCGCCGCCCTCCTCGACCTCCCGGAGCGCCTGTTCCCAGCTCTCCTTGAACCCGATGCCGAAGCCGGCCCGCACCAGCCGCACGTCGGCGCCGGCGAGCCGGCTGATCAGGATGTTGCCGACCTTGTCGTACACGGAGTCCGGCCACTCGACCCAACTCTCCTGCACCAGCACACACTTGAGCCCGGCGCGGGCTGCGCAGGCGGCGACCTGGCGGGTGTGGTTCGACTGCACGCCGCCGATGGAGACGAGGGTGTCGCAGCCCTGGGCGAGGGCGTCGGCGACCAGGTACTCCAGCTTGCGGGTCTTGTTGCCGCCGTACGCGACACCGGAGTTGCAGTCCTCCCGCTTGGCCCACAGGGCGGCGCCGCCGAGATGTTCGGTCAACCGCTGGAGCGGGTGCACCGGCGAGGGGCCGAAGAGCAGCGGGTAACGCTCGTACGAGGAAAGGGACATGGGTCCTCCTGGTGTCAGTCGTCGTCGGCGAGTTCGGCCAGGCCCCGCCAGATCTCCGCGGTGACGCGGACGGCCTCGGCCACGTCACCGGCCGCGCAGGCCTCGATGAGGCGTTCGTGCATCCCGGCCGAGCGGCAGCTGCCGCCCTCGCCGAAGCGCCGGCGCTCCAGCCGGCGGATGAGGGGGGTGTAGCGGGCGGCGGTGGCGGCGGCCGCGCGGTTGCCGCTGACGCGGACCAGGACGTCATGGAGCTGGTCGTCGGCATGCAGGGCGCTGTCCACGTCCCCCGCCCGGACGGCCGCCGTGAACCGCTCGTTGGCCGCGCGCATCGCTTCGACGTCGGCGGCGAACAGCCGGGGCACCGCGACCCGGGTGACCAGTTCGTGCATGGCCCCGACCACGGCCGCCGCGTCCCGCACATCGGCGGCCACGACGGGAGTCACCCGGGTGTAGCTCTGCGGCTTGCTCTCCAGCAGCCCCTCGTCGACCAGCCGCGCGAACGCCTCGCGCACCGGCGCCCGGGACAACCCGAGCCGCTCGGCGAGATCGGCGTCCCGCACCACGGCACCGGGGTCGATCTCCCCGGTCACGATGGCGTCCCTGATCGCTGTGTAGGCGCGGTCCCTGAGCAGGGTGCGCGGAACGGGTTCCATGAACTGAAATGTTAGATGTCAATCTTCGGAAAGAGAAGAGGGGCCCACACTGAAGTGCGGGCCCCCGATCATGGCAGCCGGTCAGGCAGCCCACGGCCAGCCGGCGTCCCGAGCGGCCTCGAGGGGCGGGACCGTCCGGAACGCCGCGTCCGACAGACCTCCGAAGGTGCGCCGGTTGCCCTGGCCCGACGAGCCGTGGCCCGCCCGGTGACCGGCCAGGTTCCAGGTGCAGACCGGCACGCCGGCCGGAACCTGCCCGGTCGGCCCGCCGTGACGGCCGGCGGCGCACTGCTCGTCGGTGACGATCAGCACACGGCCGCACCCGCGGTAGCGCCGGCGCACGGCCCCGCTCGTGTCGGTGCCGCCCAGGTCACCGAAGCGCTCCAGGACCTTCTCCAGCTCCACGAGCCCGGGCGACGGCGTGCGGTCGGGCGCGGACCGCCCCCACGCTTCGGGATGTGCCGACCGGGGTTCACGGCACCCTGGAGCCTCCGCGCATGTGGCCCGCACCGAAGTGCGGGCCACAGCCGGTTCAGGCAGCCCAGGGCCAGTCGGCGTCCCGTGCCGCTTCGAGCAGCGGGACCATCCGGAAGGCCGCGTCCGAAAGCCCCCCGAAGGTGTGCCGGTTCGCCTTGCCCGACGGGCCGTGGCCCGCCCGGTATCCGGCGAGGTTCCAGGTGTAGACCGGCACGTTCGCCGGGACCTGTTCGGTCGGGTCACCGTGGTGGCT
The DNA here is from genome assembly GCA_000720805.1 of Streptomyces violaceoruber. Lineage (GTDB taxonomy): Bacteria > Actinomycetota > Actinomycetes > Streptomycetales > Streptomycetaceae > Streptomyces > Streptomyces cellulosae_A. The sequence continues at coordinate 147,983 of JODI01000014.1, read as the reverse complement.
GAAGGCGTACTGCTCGTCGGTGACGATCAGCACCCGGTCGTGCTTCTTGTAGTGGCGGCGCACGGCCTTGGTGGTGTCGGTGCCGCCCAGGTCGCCGAAGCGGCCGAGGATCTTCAGCACGGACTCCCCCCGGCGGTACTTGATCTTGTTGCTGCCGGTGCCGAACTCGACGAGGTCCGCGTCCGCAGCCCGCAGCGCGAGCGCCGTGCCGAAGATCGCCGCCGCGTCGGCCCGCTTCAGCTCCGAGCGGTCGGACAGCGGCGCCCACATCGAGCCCGACCGGTCGACCAGTACCAGCGTCCGGCCGGGCAGTGCGGGCACGTTGGCCAGCGAGTGGCCGAGCGCCTGCTCCAGCGGGTACGACCAGCGCAGCGACGGGGCGTGCTGGTACGCGGCGAGGTAGCGGAACGGGAACTGCCGCGAGCGCGCGACCTCCGCCGGGTCGCTGATCCGGGCCGCCACCCGCGCCGCGACCTCGTCGCAGACCCCGGCCTCGTCGAAGTTGCGCAGGTTGCGGACGAGCGCCATCGGTCCCATGGACGGAATCACGGCCTCCCAGGCCTCCTTGTCCATCGGCCCCTGGAGCCAGCCCGCCAGCGCCTCCCACGTCATCCCCGCCGCCGCGAGCCGCTCGGCGCCTGCCTCCGAGGTGACGACCGCGCGCCGCTCCGCCACCGGCAGCGCCATGAGCTCGCGGTGCGCGGTGAGCACGCGGTTCGACGCGGGCGGCACCGCCGTGTCCGGGTGGTGCCGGCGGTCGAGGGCGTACTGGAACAGCTCGCCCTGCCACGGCTTGTCCGGGTCCGGGGCCGCGTGCACCAGGTTGAGGATGTCGCCGAAGCGGTAGCCCTTGGACGCGGTGTCGTACTTCAGCAGCGACTTGCCGTGGTACAGGCGGCGTACGGCGTCGGCGATCCCGCGCTTGACGGGCTTGGGAACGCTGCGACCGTACGTCGCCGTCCAGTACGCGAGCAGCTCTCCCGGCTCGTCGGGGCGCTGCAGAACGGACGCCACGACCTGCCGGTTGGCCGGGCCGTCGGTGGCGCCCGCGTCGAGGCGTGCCTTCACGTACTCGGCGGCGCCCACGAGGGAGGCCGTACGGAGGTTTCCCTCGCCGCGCAGCCAGCCGAGCAGGCCGGCGGTCCAGGCCGGGTCCTCGACGGCGAGCCGGCGTACGAGCTTCGCGAACCGGTCGTCGCGGTCCGCGCCGCTCTCGTAGAAGGTCTGCTGCGAGACGAAGTTGGCGACCGCCAGAAGGAAGAGCTCGGAACGTGTGTCGCGCTCGCGGCCGCGGCCGCCCTCGTAGGTACGGAGCACACGCCCCGTGGAGGTGACACGCGAAGTGGGCTGAGCCCGGGCCGCCTTGGAGTTGAACCGCGCCATGATGAATTCCCCCGAATTCTTTGCTGTTTCGGAGGGAGGCGCGACAAATGGAGGGTGTCCGAGGTCAGGGGTCGGCGACGGGCTTACACCTGGCGCGTCTTCCGTTTTTCGCCACATCGGCCCCGGGCCGATGACGGGATTCGAACCCGCACCAATTTCTTGACCAGGCCCCTGAAGTATCCGCTGCCTGCGCACCGGGCACCCACCATCTGCCGCGCCTCCCGAGATCGGATCGGCTGCGGCACTGATTCACTGTGCAAGGGAAGTAGCCGCAGCCTGCGCACCGGGAGGTGCGATGAAGTTGTGGTGTCCAGAGATCGAAGTCGGCGGAACCGACGTAGGTGCTCTGACCCCTGAGCTACACCGGCCTGTTGTACCGGTGGCGGGACTCGAACCCGCGGCCGCCCCATTATCAGTGGAAGTAGGTCCTGCCTTCGCACCTGGACGTGCATAACCTTAGGAGAACGGCCTCGGGTCGGGCGAGCGAATTTATTCAGGGAGAGTGTCAGCCGCGCTTCTGCCGCTTCCAGGGGCCGGTAATGGCCAGCATGATGCCCGGCGTCTGGATGTTGGCGTACAGGGTGCGGCCGTCGGGCGAGAAGGTGACGCCGGTGAACTCGCTGTATTCCGGCTCTTCTTCGGTACCGATGTTGAGTTCGTTCCGGGCGATGGGGTAGGTGCGGCCGCTGTCGGTGGCGCCGAACAGGTGCTGGACGCCCTCGCCGTCCTCGGCGATGACGAGGCCGCCGTAGGGGGAGACGGTGATGTTGTCGGGGCCGTCGAAGGCGCCGTCGACGGACGGGTCCGGGTTGACGCCGAGCAGGACCTTCAGGGTCAGGGTGCGGCGCCTGGGGTCGTAGAACCAGACCTGGCCGTCGTGCTGGACGGGGCTCTCCTCGCGGGCGTACGAGGAGACGACGTACGCGCCGCCGTCGCCCCACCACATGCCCTCGAGCTTGCGGGCGCGGGTGACCTGGCCGTCGGTGAACTGCTTGCGGACGGAGACCGTCTTGGCGTCGCGGTCGGGGACGTCGACCCAGTCGACGCCGTACACCGTGCCGATCCTGGTGGCGCGGGAGAGGTCGTCGACGAACTTGCCGCCGGAGTCGAAGCACTTGAAGGCCTGCAGGACCCCCGCGTTGTCGGCGAGGGCGCGCAGCTTGCCGCGGCCGTGGTGGAAGCCCGCCGGCGGGGTCCAGCGGAAGAGCAGGCCGTTGGGGCCGGAGGCGTCCTCGGTGAGGTAGGCGTGGCCGCGCCTGGGGTCGATGACGACCGCCTCGTGGGCGTACCGGCCGAACGCCTTGACGGGCTTGGGGTCGCGGTTGGCGCGGCGGTCCTCCGGGTCGACCTCGAAGATGTAGCCGTGGTCCTTGGTCATGCCGTTCTGACCGGCCTTGTCCTCGGTCTCCTCGCCGGTGAGCCAGGTGCCCCAAGGAGTGCTGCCGCCCGCGCAGTTGGTGGAGGTGCCGGCGATGCCGACCCACTCCGCGACGCGTCCGCCGGGGCGGACCTCGACGACCGTGCAGCCGCCGGAGGCGGCCGGGTCGTAGACGAGGCCCTCGGTGAGCGGCACGGGGTGGGGCCAGTTGGCGCGCGGACCCTTGAGCTCGTGGTTGTTGACGAGGAGGGTGGTGCCGCGCGGGCCGTCGAAGGTGGCCGTGCCGTCGTGGTTGGAGGGGGTGAACTCACCCGACTCCAGCTTGGTCCTGCCGCTGTAGGTGATGACGCGGTACGTGAACCCGGCGGGCAGCGCGAGCAGGCCCTTGGGGTCGGGGAGCAGGGGTCCGTACCCGACACCTCCGTGCGCGGCCGATTCCTCTGCGGCGGACCCGGCCTGCGGGGCGGTGTCCGTGGACGCGAGGGCGTTGGGTGCGGTGGCGAGGGCGCCGACGCTGCCCGCCAGCGCGACACCGGCACCGGTGATCGCGGAGTTTCTGGCGAAGTCCCTGCGGGTGAGCGACATGGTGTCTCCTGTGACGGTGGATGTGCCGTGGAGGGTGGCGGACCTCGGTCCGCGCCACCGTCCCGCCCACGCCTGAACGCCGGTTGAACACCGGGCGACGTCAGGGGATGCGCTTCCATGAATCCGTACGCACAGCCCCAAGAGAACCAAACGGGCTTGCCTCGGCAGGACAAAGCGCACCCGGCGGCAGGGGCCGGGGCCGCACGCACCGCGCGCGAGCCCTCCCCGCCTCGACCGAGCCCGCTGCGCCTCAACCCCCTTGCTGTGACCGCGCCTTGAACGCGGCCTTGCGGGCCTCCTTGGCGATCCGCTTGTCCGGATGCAGCCGTCCCATCGCCTCCAGCACGTCCGCCGTGGCCGGGTGGTCGACCCGCCAGGCCGCCGCGAAGAAGCCGCCGTGCTGCTGGGCGAGGCCCGCGACGAGGTCCCTCAGCTCGTCGGAGTTGCCCTCGGCGGCCAGCTGGGCGGCGACCGTGTCGACGGTCAGCCAGAAGACCAGGTCCTCGGAGGGCGCGGGGACGTCCGGGGCGCCGCGCTCGGTGAGCCAGACGCGGGCCAGCCCGCCCAGTTCGGGGTCGTCGAGGACCTCCCGCAGGGCCGGTTCGGCCTCGGTGCCCACCAGGGACAGCGCCTGCTGGCACAGCAGGCGCCGCAGCGGGCCGCCCGCGTCCAGGCCGCGCGCCGCCGCCAGCAACTCCCGTGCCGCGGCGAGGGGTTCGCGGCGGGCCAGCCACTGTTCCGTCTCGGCCCGGGCCGCCGTCGGGGGGAAGGTCGCCGTGCCGTCGAGCAGGGCGTCGGCGCCCTTGTCCGCGAGGTCGCCGACCGCGGGCACCTCCACGCCGGCCTCCAGCAGCCGGGCCCGCAGTCCGTACAGGCCGAGCGGGGTCAGCCGGACCATGCCGTAGCGCGCGACGTCGGTCTCGTCGAGGGGGGCCGGGGGCTCCTCCTCGGTGTCCGCCATCAGCGCCTCGTCGACGGGCTGGTACTCCACGAGTCCGGCCGGTTCGAGGAGGCGGAACTGGTCGTCCAGCCGCATCATCGCGTCGGAGACCTGTTCCAGCACGGCGTTGGTGGGCTCCCCCATGTCGCTGGGCACGATCACCGAGGCGGCCAGCGCGGGCAGCGGCACGGGACTGTCGCCGGTCCCGTCGCCCGAGACGGTGAGCAGGTACAGGTTGCCGAGCACGCCGTCCAGGAACTCCGCCTCGGCCTCGGGGTCCCAGTCCAGGGCGGAGAAGTCGATCTCGCCGTCCCCTCGTTCGGAGTTCATCGCGTCGACCAGGTCGTCCAGGTCCGGCACGCTCGCGTCGGCCAGGACGGTCTCCAGCGCCCCGAGCCACACGCTGAGCACGTCGTGCGGGGAGCCCGCGGTGAGCAGGTCCAGGTCCTCGCCGGTCGTGACGGTGCCGGCCTCCTCGTCGACGACCTCGACGAGCCCGGTGTCGAAGGCGACCCGCCAGGCCTCGCTCGCGTACGCCGCAGCCTCGTCCCCGCTCAGCCCGAGGACCTCGGCCGCGGCGGGCAGTTGCTCGTCGACGAGCTCGCCCCCGGCGTCGACGCGGGTGTCCGGGCCGGCCCAGCGGGCGAGCCGCGCGGCCCGGGACAGCAGTGGCGTGGACAGCGCGTCCCGCGCCAGCTCCGCTTCGGGGCGCAGCAGTACCGGCGGCAAGGGGGAGCTGTCTGACATCGGCTGATTCTCCTAGGGACGCGTCCTACCACTCAGCCGCTCAGCCTAGACGGATTTCCACCCATGTCGCCCGGTCCATCTGCCGGTCATGGCCCGGACATGGCTGAAACCTTGACAAGTGGCCTGGCACGGCAGGAGATTGACGCGCGTAGAAACCTGCTGGACACCTGTTCACTGTATTTTCTACGCGCGTCGCCACCGCCCCACCGGTAGCGCTCCGTCGTTCCACGCACCACCCTCGTCCCGGCGCCCATGTACGTCCCCGGAGGGATCCCGTTGCCGAGCAAGTCTTCCGCGCGTCTCGCCGCGCTCACCGTCGCCGCCGTCTGTTCCGCGGCCTCGACCGTCGTCCTCACCTCGCCCGCGCACGCCGACTCCGTGCGCATCCATGACATCCAGGGCACCACCCGGATATCGCCGTACGCCGGCCAGCAGGTCACGGACGTGACCGGCATCGTCACCGGTGTGCGCACGTACGGCTCGTCCAAGGGCTTCTGGATGCAGGACCCGAACCCGGACGCCGACCCGGCCACCAGCGAGGGCGTCTTCGTCTTCACCAGCTCCACGCCGAAGGTCGCCGCCGGTGACGCGGTGACCGTCTCCGGCACGGTGTCGGAGTACGTCCCCGGCGGCACCTCCTCCGGCAACCAGACGGTGACCGAGATCACCAAGCCGACGGTCACCGTCGTCTCCGGCGGCAACACGGTCCCGGCCGCCACCGTCGTCTCCGCGAGGTCGGTGCCGGGCGCCTACGCTCCGGCCGGCGACGCGGCCGCGAACGGCTCGGTCAACGCCCTGCCGCTGCGGCCCTCAAGATACGCCCTGGACTACTACGAGTCCCTGGAGGGCATGAACGTCCAGGTCGCCGACGCCCGCGTGGTCACCGCCACCGACCCGTACACCGAGCTGTGGGTCACGGTGAAGCCCTACGAGAACCGAGACCGCCGCGGCGGCACGGTCTACGGCTCGTACGACTCCCAGAACACGGGCCGGCTGCAGATCCAGTCACTGGGCTCGACGGCCGCCTTCCCGGTCGCGAACGTCGGTGACACCCTGGCCGGCACCACCACGGGCCCGCTGGACTACAACCAGTTCGGCGGCTACACCCTGGTCGCGAACCAGATCGGCACGCTGAAGAGCGCCGGTCTGGAGCGCGAGACCACCGAGAAGCAGAAGAGGGGCGAGCTGGCGGTCGCGACGTACAACGTCGAGAACCTCGACCCGGCGGACGCCACCTTCGAGGAGCACGCCGCCGCGATCGTGCACAACCTCCAGTCGCCCGACATCGTGTCGCTGGAGGAGATCCAGGACGACAACGGCGCGACGAACGACGGGACGGTGGCCGCCGACCGGACGGTGACCAAGCTGATCGACGCGATCGTCGCGGCGGGCGGCCCGAAGTACGCGTACCGGTCCATCGACCCGGTGAACAACGCGGACGGCGGCGAGCCGGGCGGCAACATCCGCCAGGTGTTCCTGTTCAACCCGGAGCGGGTGTCCTTCACGGACCGCGCGGGCGGCGACGCCACGACCGCCGTCGGCGTCACCAGGGACCACGGCAAGGCCGCGCTGACCCTCTCCCCCGGCCGGATCGACCCGGCGAACGCCGCCTGGACCAGCAGCCGCAAGCCGCTGGCCGGCGAGTTCGTCTTCCGTGGCCGGACGGTCTTCGTGATCGCCAACCACTTCAACTCCAAGGGCGGCGACCAGGGGCTGACCGCGCAGTACCAGCCGCCGGTGCGCAGCTCCGAGACGCAGCGCCACCAGCAGGCGGCGCTGGTGAACGGATTCGTCAAGGACATCCTCGACACCCAGAAGAACGCGGACGTCATCGCCCTCGGCGACATCAACGACTTCGAGTTCTCCGACACCGCCGAGATCCTCGAGGGTGACGGTGAGCTGTGGTCGGCGATCAAGTCGCTGCCGAAGAGCGAGCGGTACACCTATGACTACCAGGGCAACAGCCAGGTCCTGGACCAGATCCTGGTGAGCCCGTCGATCCGGCGCGGCTGCGACTTCGAGTACGACAGCGTGCACATCAACTCGGAGTTCCACGACCAGATCAGCGACCACGACCCGCAGGTGCTGCGGTTCCAGCCGTAACGCTTCCCGGCGAGGCGGCAAGGCGCCTCAGGGCTGGCTGAACACCCCGTCCAGCCAGCCCTGCCAGGCGAGTTCGTTCGCCTTGGCGTCGGCGTCCGGCGCGAAGTCGTGCACGCTGATGCCGACCGGGGCGCCCCAGTGGTTGCGTCCGAAGAACCGGATGAGCGCGTGGTCGGTGCGCAGCCCGATGAAGTACGGGTCCCGGTAGTCGAGTACGGCGTCCAGCGCCCGTCCGCCGGGCCCCTGGGCGCGCACCCGCTCCCCCGGGGCGGTGCCGTCGGCCAGGCCCAGCGCCCTGCCGACGGCGGCGAAGGCGTCGCCGGCGGTGGACTTCCCGGGGCCGTCCAGCGACGCGAACGTCACGGGCCGGGGCGCGAAGTGGGTCAGGTACTCGCGCAGGGTGTGCAGGTAGAAGTCGGTGTGCTTGCTCGCGCCGTCGTACTGGTTGTCCCAGTCGTCGGTGAAGATCCCGCTGTGCACATAGCGCACCCAGGCACGCCGGCCGCCGTCGCGGGGCTCGATGGTGTGCTCGAGCTGGTTGAGGCTCTGGACGGAGAAGCCGACGTTCTCGCTGCGGGTGATCAGGTGGTGCGGCGGGTCCCAGGCGGTGACCGTGGACCCGAAGGCCGCCGTGCCGCCCACGCGGGGTTCGGGGGCCTCCATCGGCCACAGGTAACCACCGGTGCCGTTCGTGACCGCCTCCCAGACCTCCTCCGGAGGGGCGTCGACCTCAAACTCGCGGACGATCTCGAATTCCTTGGACATGGCGGTCTCCTGCTTGCCGTGAGTGCTTACTGTGCGTCGATTTCCCGGGTGGGCTGCTGGTCCTTGACGGTGGGATGGACGGCCACGACGATCCGGTGGTCGCGGCCGCCCTCGCTGTCCGGGGCGTCGTACTTGCGGATCAGCGCGCTCACGCCGGCCGTCAGCTCCTGGACGAACGCGGCCCGGTCGGCGGCCGAGGCGAACCGCACCTCGCCGTCGAGCGCGAACGTCGCCAGTCGCTTGCGGGCCTTGGTGGCGCCGGTGATCAGCGAGCCGACGTCCCGCACCAGACGGGCGCCGAGCGCGAGCATCCAGCGCGCGGACAGCTGGTCCCGGAAGCGGTCGGGGTCCGGCTGCACGGAGGCGAGGGCGAGCGGCGAGATGACGTACGACGCGGCGGTCGCGCGCATCAGCCGCTCGGTGACGTTGCCCTTGCGGCGCTCCCCGGCCAGCTCGACCAGGCCGTGCCGCTCCAGCGACTTGAGGTGGTAGTTCACCTTCTGCCGGGGCAGTCCGACCTTGCCGGCCAGCATGGCGGCCGACGCGGGTCCGGCCGCCAGTTCGGCGAGCAGCCGCCCCCTTATGGGGTCCAGGGAGGCGGCTGCGGCCTCGGGGTCCTCGATCACGGTCACGTCCAGCATGGGTCCACCGTCTCACCGAAAACTTTTTTTGTCCAGACCGTTCAAGTTGTCGGCGTGGTGGCGCGCCGACGCGCCGAAGCGTCACGTGGACGACGGCGGTGATCAGTCCGGCACGAGCCCGAGGGCGTGGTCGTACCGGCTGACCGTGCTGCTCTTCAGCCCAGGCCAGCTCTGTACGCGCTGCCACAGGGCCGTGGCCGAGCCGATCCCGTCACCGGGTGCGGCGAGGGCGTCGATGTGCGCCTGGGCGCTCTCCCACTCGGCGTAGTTGAGGACCCTGGTGCCGTCGGTGCTGAGGTGGAAGTGCCCGGAGATACCGCCGGGATGCTGGTTCGGCTCGCTCTCCAGCGCCTCGAAGACGGCGTCGACCCAGGCGCGCTGCCGTTCCGGGTCGGGCCCGTCGAACTCGACCTCGACGATCACCACGCATCCCGGCACCCGGACGGGCCCGCCCTCACGGACGCTGCTGCGGTAGCGCCGGTAGCGACCCGGCCCCACCCGCTCTATGCCCGGCACGGCCGTGTCGATCTTGTCCACCCGTTCCTGCCGGTGGACCTTGGTGAAGGCCTCGTACTCCTGCTCGCTCGCCCACTGGACGTGGTGCAGCAAAGTGCTGCCGTCATGCCCGGTGTAGAGGTGGTAGCCGAGCAGGCCGGCGGCGGGCCAGGGCCGGCGTTCCCAGGTGCGGGCGATGGCCTCCACGGTCCGCCGCTGCCGCTCGGGCGTGCCGACCCGCCAGGTGCTGAAGAAAGGGGCGCCGACGTCGGGCCGCGTGAGACCGGGATGGGCGTCGGTACGGCGGGTCATGGCAACCTCCGTCGATCGGTGCGGGGAAGGGGCAAGGGGCGCACGGTGTGCGCACCGACCACCCTCCAACCTCGACCAAGATTCAGGTCAAGTCCCCGATTCGAGCGGTGAATTCGGGAGACCCGCCAGGTCATGGAGGAGAAGGCCACGAAGGCCGACAAGACGGTGAGGGACGAGAAGGACAGCCCCTCCGCGTTGCCCGCCCGATCGTGGAGGGCGGTGCTGTGGCGCACGTCGAAGGAGTTGTTGGACGACGAACTCTCCGACCGGGCCGCCGCGTTGACGTACTACGGCGTCCTGTCCCTGTTCCCGGCGCTGCTGGTGCTGGTGTCCCTGCTGGGAGTGGTGGGACAGCACGCGACGGACAAGATCCTCGACAACATCGGCGACCTCGCGCCGGGGCCCGCCCGGGACATCCTGCGGGACGCGGTGGTCCAACTCGGCGACAGCGGCGGCACGGGCAGTGTGCTGGCCGTCCTCGGTCTGCTCTTCGCACTGTGGTCGGCCTCCGGGTACGTCGCCGCGTTCATCCGTACGTCCAACGCGGTGTACGACCTCCCGGAGGGCCGGCCGGTGTGGAAACTGACCCCGCTGAGGCTGGCGTTGACCCTGGCGCTGATGCTGATGCTGGCGGCGAGCGCGGTGATCGTGGTGTTCACCGGGCCGTTGGCGGAGCGGGCGGGCAAGACGATCGGGCTCGGCGACGCGGCGATCGCGGTGTGGGGCGTCGCGAAGTGGCCGGTGCTGCTGCTGTTGGTGATCATCATGATCGGCCTGCTGTACTGGGCGGCCCCCAACGTCCGTGGCCGAGGCTTTAGCTGGATCAGCCCGGGCAGTGTCCTGGCCACCCTCATCTGGCTCGCCGCGTCGGCCGGCTTCGCCCTCTATGCCGCCAACTTCGGCTCGTACAACAAGACCTACGGCACCCTCGCCGGCGCCATCGTCTTCCTCGTCTGGCTCTGGCTGAGCAATCTGGCGATCCTGCTGGGCCTGGAGTTCGACGCCGAACTGGCCCGCGAGCGCGCGATCATCCGCGACGGCCTGCCCCCGACCGAGGAGCCGTACGTGGAACCCAGGGACACCCGCAAGTGGCCGGCCCGGCTGCGGGCGGCGCGGGGGAAGCAGGCGAGGGTGTCCTGAGCCCAGCCTGAGCCCAGCCGGTGCGCCCCACACCGCCCCACACCCAGGGCAAGGCGAGCGGCGCCGGAGTCGCCCTGAGGGTCGACTCCGGCGCCGCTCGCCTTGTCCGTACCTACTTCGCGTTCACCGCCCGTGACGACGCCGCCACACCTCCACCGCCACGACCGCGCCCACTCCCGCGGCCACCCCGGCGACGAGCACCGGCCGCGGATGCCGTCGGCCCGCCTCGACCGCGTTGCGGACCGGGTCGGGGAGGTTGTGTTCCACGGTGTGGGCCCGGTGCTGGAAGGTGTGCTCCACGGCGTGGGCCTTGTCCTGGACCGTGTGGCCGGCCTGCGCCGCGGTGCTGCGGAGCTGGATCGTCATCGCGCCGGCCTTGTCGCGGAGGTCCGCCGCCCGGGCCCGGGCGCGGCCCTTGACGTCGACCTTTCCGGCCAGTTCCTCGACGGTGTCGCCGAGTTCGCCCCGGGTCCGCTCGATCTGGCGGCGCAGTTCGTCGGGCCCCTTGGCGCCGACCTCCCGCGGGGCCTCGCCGCCCGGCTCGTGCTCGTGTGCCGTCCCGTCCATGTCCGTCATCGGTGCGCCCTCTCCCTGATCTCCTCCACGTCGACCTTCACGCTGCCCAGGGCCTCCTCGGGGGTCGGCGAGCCGACCCGGCGCAGCTGGGCGCGGCCGGTCACCGCGAGCAGGCCCGCGAGTGCGAACAGCACGCCCGTCACGATCAGTGCCGCCGCCCACAGGGGCAGCACCAGCGAGAGCGCGGCGATGGCCGTGGCGGCCAGCGCGAGCAGCCCGGCGTACCCGACGGCGCCCGCCGCGCCCAGCAGCCCGCCCCCGCGGCCCGCCCGGCGGCCCTTCTCGGCCAGTTCCTCCTTGGCGAGCGCGACTTCCTGTCGTACGAGCCGGGAGAGCTGTTCGGTGGCCTGTCCGACGAGCTCGCCCACCGAATGGTGTTCGTCGTGTGCCGGCCTTTGGGCCGTGGTCCCGGTCACGGTTCCGCCTCCTCTCGGTATCGGACCCCCCGGGTACCCTGGCCTGCCCTCCGTACCCGTGCGCCAGGACCCTCCCTGCCGCTGCCCTACACCTGCGGTCCCGCGCCGCCGCCGTATCCGCCGAGCCGGGCCAGCTGAGCCTGGAACCAGTCCAGCCGTGCCTGCAACAGAGCCGCCTCGGCGGTGAGTTCGGGCACGCCGAGGCCACCGGGGCCCGTGTGCGGGCCGAGGTCGCCCGCCGGCAGCAGCGCCCCGCTCCCGGCCACCACCCGCAGGCCCTCTCCGGCCAGCCGGGCGAACCCGGCGAGCGAGAGGGACGTACGGCCGCGCAGGCAGCCCGCGCAGGAGGGGACCAGCGCCCGCCAGCCCGGGCGGCCCCAGCCGGCGTCGGCCAGGGCGGCGGCGACCGTGCCGCAGACGCAGGGGCCCACGGTCGCCGTGCGGACGCGCTGGCGGGCGTACCGGAAGCCGCGCTCGAAGCGGAGGTAGCGGCCCAGCACGGACACCTCCAGCAGGACCGCCGTACGGTGCTCGGCCGTGCACAGCAGCGCCTCGGCCACGGTGCGGTCGTGCACGCAGTGGAAGCCGCAGTCGCAGCGGCGGTGCGGTGCCCGGTGCCGCAGGCCGTACACACAGGACGCGTCGGCCAGGACTCCGTACGGCAGCGCGCCGCCCAGCGACACACCGGTGAACCCGGCCCGGGCGCCGTCCTGGGACAGCACCGGGTGGGCGATCTTGTATCCGGTCGGCGGCTCCGTCGGGCGTTCCTCGGGGAGCCGCAGTCTCATCGGGCGGCCGGGACCTCTTCGGGCGCCTTCAGCTCCTCGGTCTCCTCGGGAAGTTCGAGTTCGGGTTCTTCCACGGTGGCCTGCGGTCGCTCTTCCGCGACTCCGGTGGCGAGTGCCTTGCCGAGCTTCATGACGCCTCCCATGACCAGGGGTCGATGACCGTCCTGGCCATGGTGACCCATGAGGGGCTGACTTGCACATAGGGCCTGCGGCCCCGGCATGACCACGATCTCGTCAGTATTGCTTAAGGATATCTCGTAGGAGAATTAAGTGGAGCTTCACTGATGATGTGCCGACACTACCCCCATGACGACACCTCGCCCCTTCGGCCGCGCCCTCTGCGCCATGATCACGCCCTTCACCGACGCCGGTGCGCTCGACCTCGACGGCGCTCAGGCGCTGGCCGACCGGCTGGTGACGGACGGCTGTGACGGACTGGTCCTCTCCGGCACGACGGGCGAGTCGCCGACCACGACGGGCGCCGAGAAGGCCGCGTTGATCACGGCCGTGCGCGAGGCGGTGGACGGGCGGGCCGCCGTCGTCGCGGGCGTGGGCACCTTCGACACCCGGCACACCGTCGAGCTGGCCCTGGCGGCCGAAAAGGCGGGCGCGGACGGCCTGTTGGTGGTCAGCCCGTACTACAGCAGGCCCCCGCAGGACGCGTTGGAGGCTCATTTCCGGGAGATCGCCGACGCGTCCGGGCTGCCCCTCGTCCTCTACGACATCCCCGCCCGCACCGGCACCCGCATCGAGCCCGACACCCTGATCCGCCTCGCCGAACACCCGAGGATCGTCGCGGTGAAGGACTGCTCCTACGACTTCCTCGGCGCCCAGAAGGTGCTCGCGCGCACCGGGTTGGCGTACTACGCGGGCTGCGACGAGCACAACCTCGCCCTGTACGCGGTGGGCGGCGCGGGCTACGTCAGCACGGTCGCCAACGTGGCCCCGGGCCCCCTCCGCGCCGTCCTGGACGCGTTCGACGCGGGCGACACGGCCCGGGCCGCCCTCCTCCAGCAACGCGCCACTGCGCTCATCGAGTTGACGATGGCGTCCGGCCTGCCCGGCACGGTCACCGTCAAGGGACTCCTCAACGCCCTGCACCGGCCCGCGGGCCCGGTCCGCGCCCCGCTGCGGCCCGCCGGCCGTGACACGGTCGACGGGCTGATGGCGGCGTACGAGACGCTCGGCACGGGCTGATCAGCGGCGCGCGAAGACGGGCTCCCACGCCTGCCGTTCGAGGCTCTCCTCCCGGGAGCCGCTCAGCGGTACGACCTTGTCGCTGCCGATCGTGACCAGCACCAGTTGGGGCCGGTACTCCTCCTCCAGGCTCGTGACCCGCTCCCAGGCGATGAGCCGCTTGTCGTCGACCCAGGCGAGCAGGTGCCCTCCGCGCACCTTGGTGATCTCCTCGCCGGTGCGGGGATCACGGATCGAGGAGTACGACCTGCCGGGGGAGCCGGCGACCTCCTTCGTCAGCCCGAGCGCGGCAAGCCTGCCGTTCGGGGACAGCCGCGCGGCGACGTCGGAGCGCAGATACCGCTCGTCCGCGGGCGCGTTGATCTTCCCGCCCGTGAGGTCGTAGAACTGCTGGAGACCGTCCCTGCCGCCGATGACCTGCGAGTACACCGTGTCGCCGGTGCGGCCGAAGGCGAAATCCTGGCGTGCGCTGATGTCACGCTCGGCCTTGACCGGCGTCCAGGAGGTCTGCGTGGAGGCCAGGTCGATGACGGAGAACCCGGTCCGGCTCGAACCCATCGAGGAGGCCCACATCTGGCGTTCGACGGTCTTCCCGTTCTCGACGGCGGAGGCCGTCTCCTTGTGCCGCAGGTCGGGATCCTCGTCGTACGTCGTCGCGACGAGCCTGCCACCGTCGTACGAGAACGCGAGCCCGCCCACTGCGTGCGCGACCGGGATCCACCGCTCGACCTCCCCCGTCGCGAGGTCGAGCAGGCCGATCCGGCGGGCGGGCAGTTCCCGCTCCAGGACGGCGGCCGTCTTCAGCCCGGGGGCCACGGCGACGTAGGACCAGCGGGTGTCCTTCTCGTACCGTCCGGTGTCCGGGTCGAGGAGCGAGTACGTGCGCTCGAAGACGGCCCGGGTGTCGCTCTTCACGACGTTGTCCGCCGTGTAGTACGCGGCCAGCACCGCGTCCCCGGCCGCGATCAGGTCGCGCGGCGGCGACTGGTCCGGATGGGCGTGGATCCCGCCCTGCTGGACAACTCCGGCGGGTCGCACGTCGTCCTTGCCGGAGTCCAGCAGCGGTACTCCCACGGCGACGGCGACCACGGCGGCCGCGGCCGCGGCGACGGTCGCGAACGTGCGGGTGCGGCGGCGCCGGCGCGCCGACAGCACCCGGTCGGCGAACCCCGGCCCCGTCGGCCTCTGGTCGGCGGCCTGCTCCCGCAGGGCCTCGCGCACGAGTTCCTCGACATTCATCGACGCACCTCCACAGGCGAGAAGTCGCGGGACGGCTGCGCCTCGGCGTCCGCCGGGCGAAGGGCGGCCAGTTCGGGCGCGATCGAGCGGAGCCGGGCGAGGGAGCGATGGGTGGTGGACCGTACGGTGCCGACGGAGCAGCCCAGCAGCCGGGCCACGTCGGCCTCGGGCAGGTCCTCGAAGTAGCGCAGCACCAGCACAGTGCGCTGGCGGGAGGTGAGCCGGGACAGCGCCTCTCGCATCACGACCCGCAGTTCGGCCGCGGCGGCCGCGTCGGAGCGACCCGCACGCTCTTGGGGCGACTCGGGCGGCTCGGCGACGGTGACCTCCCGTCGGCGCCACTTCAGCCGCCAGCGGCTGACCTGCTGGCGGTAGAGGATCCGTCGTACGTAGGCCTCCGGCTCGTCGATCCGCTGCCACTTGCCGGCCGCCTTGGCCAGCGCGTTCTGCAGCAGGTCCTCACCGGCGTGCCGGTCTCCCCCGCACAGCAGCACCGCCGTCTTCAGCAGCGCCGACGATCTGTTGTCCACGAACTCCCGGAAACTCTCCAGCTCCGCGGCGTCCATCGTCACCTTCTCTTCCCCGGCGGCATCTGTGCCCCGCCCCTGTGCCCCTTGTGACGCGTGCGGAGGCCCCTCGCTATGCCACCCTCCGGAAAGTTCTCCGGCGGAACGCATCGGGGCCCGTACCGCACTGGTGTGCGGTACGGGCCCCGGCGACGTCGGCCGGCCTGCGGTGAGGTCCTCAGTTGTGGCTGTGCAGGATCTCGTTCAGGCCGCCCCAGACCGCGTTGTTCGGGCGGGCCTCGACCGTTCCGGTGACCGAGTTGCGGCGGAAGAGGATGTTGGAGGCGCCGGACAGGTCACGGGCCTTGACGATCTGCCCGTCGGGCATGGTCACGCGGGTCCCGGCGGTGATGTACAGCCCGGCCTCGACCACGCACTCGTCGCCCAGCGCGATGCCGACGCCCGCCTCGGCGCCGATCAGGCAGCGCTCGCCGACGGAGATGATCACGTTGCCGCCGCCGGACAGTGTGCCCATGGTCGAGGCACCGCCGCCGATGTCGGATCCGTCGCCGACCACCACACCCGCGGAGATCCGGCCCTCGACCATGGAGGTCCCGAGGGTGCCCGCGTTGAAGTTGACGAAGCCCTCGTGCATGACGGTGGTGCCCTCGGAGAGGTGGGCGCCGAGCCGCACCCGGTCGGCGTCGGCGATCCGTACGCCCTTCGGGGCCACGTAGTCCGTCATCCTGGGGAACTTGTCGATGCTCGTCACCTGGAGGTGCAGCCCCTCGGCACGGGCGTTCAGCCGCACCTTCTCGAGGTCGTCGACGGCGACCGGGCCGAGCGAGGTCCAGGCGACGTTGGCGAGGAAGCCGAACATGCCGTCCAGGCTCTGCCCGTGTGGCTTGACCAGCCGGTGCGACAGAAGATGCAGCCGCAGGTACACGTCGTGCGCGTCGATGGGCTTCTCGTCCAGCGAGGAGACGACCGTACGGACCGCGACCACCTCGACACCCCGACGGGCGTCCGGCCCGACCGCCGCGGTCGCGCCGCCGCCGAGCAGCTGCGCGGCCTGCTCGGCGGTCAGCCGTTCCGTACCGGAGGGGCCGGACTCCGCGACCAGCTCGGGAGCGGGGAACCAGGTGTCGAGAACGGTGCCGTCGGCGGCGAGGGTGGCAAGCCCGGCGGCAACAGCGCCGGTGGAACGAGGAGCAGTCGTGTCGGTCATGAGGGCAACCTAACCGGCGGGCGGTCACGGAGGCCAACCAGGGAAGGGAGCGTCTCAGGTGCCGGGCCGGAGGCCCGCGTACAGCAGGGCCCAGGCGGAGGCGGGAAGGTTCGGGTCGCGTGCCGGACCGGCTCAGGACGGCCCCGTGTCCCGGGGGATCACCCGCGCCAGCACCTCCCGCGCGTACTCCTCGTCGTACGGCGTGTCCGTCAGCAGGACCTGGAGGCAGATGCCGTCCATCAGCGCGACGAGCGCCCGTGCGGTGACCGGGTCGGTGTGGCGGGCGAGCCGGTCGGCGAGGTCGTCGGCCCATTCGGCGGCGACCGGGCGCAGGGCGGGGCGGCGCAGGGCCGCGAGGTAGAGCTCGTACTCCAGCTCCACGCCGGTGCGGTCGCCGGCCAGCCACTCGCCCAGCAGCGCGGCGAGTCCGGCGGCCAGGTCGTTGCCCGGTCCGGCCGGACCGCCGCGCGCGGCGACCACCTTGGCGAAGCCCTCGTTCGCCTGTCGCAGGGCGGCCACCATCAGCTCGTCGAGCGTCCCGAAGTGGTACGTCGTGGAGCCGAGCGGCACATCGGCCTCGGCGGCGGCGGTGCGGTGGCTCAGCCCGGCGAGGCCCGCGCGTCCGACGACCCGGATCGCCGCGTCGATGATCCGCTGCCGCCGCTCGGGGTCGTACCGCCGGGCCATCAGTGCGCGCCGCCCAGGCTGAGCACCACCACACCGACGATGATCAGCGCGATACCGGCGGCCTTGGCGAGCGTCATCCCCTCTCCCAGGAACACCATGCCGATGGCGGCGATGGCCGCCGTGCCGAAACCGGACCAGATCGCGTACGCGGTGCCGACGGACACGGTCTTGAGCGTCTGCGCGAGCAGCGCGAAGGAGACGAGGTAGCCGAGGACGGTCAGCAGCGACGGCACCGGCCTGCTGAACCCGTCGCTGTACTTCATGGCCGTCGTCCCGGCGACCTCCGCGGAGATGGCGGCGGCAAGCAGGAGGTATCCCATGTGTACGAGCGTACATAACAGTCGCCGCACCGCTCCCCCGCATCCCCAGGGGCGGAAACCGGCCACACGAGGATCCGGAAACCGCTCGCTTCAAACGGCTGCCGTGAACTCACCGGCTCCACTAGTGTTTCACCGTTCATCAACTTCCCCATCACGGCCGCAGTCGTCGCCTCGGGCGCCGCTGGAGGAACCCGCGCATGCCAGTAAGAAAGTCCCGGTCCCCGCAGAACGAGCCATGGGAGAGCGGTTGGGATCCGGACAGCACCCGGGTACCGGGAACCCGTCGGCTGTGGCTGGCCGGTGCGCTGGCCGTCGCCACCGTCGTCACCTGTGTGACGGTGATCGCCCTGACGGACCAGCGGACTGACACCACGTCAACCGTCAAGAAGGGGGCACTGAGCGCGGACGCGACGGGCCCCGGTCTGATCTCCTACGCCAGCGCCTCGACCAGCGGCGCGGCGACACCGGGCAGCCCGGGCCCGGGCGAGAAGAGCGGTACGCCCTCGACCCGCCCCACCGTCACGACTGCCCCGGTCCCACACGGCTCGGCCTCCGCTCCCCCGGCTCCTGCCACCAAGTCACCCGCGCCACCCGCCAGTTCGCCGGCTTCCCCACCGTCGTCCACCTGGCGTTCGGTCCGCTCGGCCAACTACCCGGACCGCTACTGGCATCTCAGCAGCGGCATGGTGAGGCTCGACCCGGTGCGCGGCTCGGAATCCCGCGAGGACTCCACCTTCGAAGTGGTCCGGGGTCTCGCCGACGGCTCCTGCTCCTCCTTCGCCACGAGCGACGGCCGCTACCTCCGCCACCGCGACTTCGTCCTGCGTGCCGACCGGAACGACGGCTCGCCCCTCTTCAAGCAGGACGCCACGTTCTGCTCGCGCGCCTCGTCGGTGTCCGGCGCGATCATGCTGGAGTCCGTCAACTACCCGGGCCGCTTCCTGCGCCACAAGGACTTCACGCTGCGCCTCGATCCCTACCAGTACGGCGGCCCGTACCAGGCGGACTCGGCGTTCCGGCTGGTGGGCGGGCTGGCGTGAGCCGGCCGGCCTGAGCTGACGGGCCCGAGCCGGTGGAACACCCCGGACACGACGAACGGCGACGCCCCGCGGGCGTCGCCGTTCGTTCGGATCAGTGGATCTCAGACGTTGAACCCGAGCGCCCGAAGCTGCTCGCGCCCATCGTCGGTGATCTTGTCGGGGCCCCACGGCGGCATCCAGACCCAGTTGATGCGCAGCTCGTTGACGAGGCCGTCCGTGGCGGACTTGGCCTGGTCCTCGATGACGTCCGTCAGCGGACAGGCCGCCGAGGTCAGGGTCATGTCGATCGTCGCGATGTTCGCGTCGTCGACGTGGATGCCGTAGATCAGGCCGAGGTTGACGACGTCGATGCCCAGCTCGGGGTCCACGACGTCGTACAGGGCCTCGCGGAGCTCTTCCTCCGACGCGGGCTTCATCTCAACTGTCTCGCTCATGCGGTCTTCCTTTCGGCGTCGGCTCCGCCCAGGGCCTGGGCCGTCGCGTCCTTCCACGCCATCCAGCTCAGGAGAGCGCACTTCACCCGTGCCGGGTACTTGGAGACGCCGGCGAACGCGACCGCGTCCTCCAGCACCTCCTCCATCGTGTCGTCCGGCTCGATCCGGCCCTTGGACTGCATCAGCTCCAGGAAGGTCTCCTGGATCTTCTGCGCGTCCGCCAGGTCCTTGCCGACGAGGCGGTCGTTCAGCACGGAGGCCGAGGCCTGGCTGATCGAGCAGCCCTGCCCCTCGTAGGAGACGTCGCTGATCGTCGTGCCGTCGTACTTCACGCGCAGCGTGATCTCATCACCGCACGTCGGGTTGACGTGGTGCACCTCGGCGTCGCCATCCCTGAGACCACGCCCGTGCGGGTGCTTGTAGTGGTCCAGGATGACTTCCTGGTACATCGAATCCAGCTTCATCCGATCGCTCGCCAACCCCTCAGCCGAAGAAGTTCCGTACGTGCTCCAGGCCGTCGACCAGAGCGTCGATCTCGGCCGGCGTGGAGTACAGATAGAACGACGCTCGCGTGGTCGCAGGAATTCCGTACCGCAGGCAGACCGGCCGTGCGCAGTGGTGGCCCACCCGCACCGCGATGCCCTCCTCGTCGAGGACCTGGCCCACGTCGTGCGGGTGGATGTCACCGAGGGTGAAGGAGATCGCCGCTCCCCGGTCCTCGGCCGTGGTCGGGCCGATGATCCGCAGGTCGGGGACCTCGCCGAGCTTCTTCACCGCGTACTCGGTGAGCGCGTGCTCGTGGGCGAGGATCTTGTCCATGCCGATCGCCGAGAGATAGTCGATCGCCGCCCCCAGTCCGACCGCCTGCGCGATCGGCGGGGTGCCCGCCTCGAACTTGTGCGGGGCGGGCGCGTACGTCGACGAGTGCATCGACACGGTCTCGATCATCTCGCCGCCGCCGAGGAACGGGGGCAGGTCCTCCAGCAGCTCCTGGCGGCCCCAGAGGACGCCGATGCCGGTCGGGCCGCACATCTTGTGGCCGGTGAAAGCCACGAAGTCGGCCTGCAGGGCCTGGACGTCCAGCGGCATGTGCGGCGCGGCCTGCGAGGCGTCGATGCAGACCAGCGCGCCGACCTCCTGCGCGCGGCGCACTATCGCCTCGACCGGGTTGACCGTGCCCAGGATGTTGGACACCAGCACGAAGGAGACGATCTTCGTCTTCTCCGTGATGATCTCGTCGATGTTGGACAGGTCGAGCCGGCCGTCGTCCGTGAGACCGAACCACTTCAGCTTCGCGCCCGTGCGCTGCGCGAGCAGCTGCCACGGCACGATGTTGGAGTGGTGTTCCATCTCCGTGATGACGATCTCGGTCTCGTGGTCCACCCGGTAGGGCTCGTCGGCCCAGCCGAGCATGTTCGCCACGAGGTTGAGCGACTCGGAGGCGTTCTTGGTGAAGATCACCTCGTCGCGGCTCGGCGCGTTGATGAAGGCGGCGACCTTGTCGCGCGCGCCCTCGTACAGCGCCGTGGCCTCCTCGGCGAGCACATGCACACCGCGGTGGACGTTGGCGTTGTAGCGCTCGTAGTACTCGTTCAGGGCGTCCAGCACCTGGCGCGGCTTCTGCGAGGTCGCCGCGTTGTCCAGGTACACGAGCTTCCGGCCGTCGTGGACCTGACGGTCCAGGATGGGGAAGTCCTTGCGGAGCGCCTCGGTGTCGAGGAGTCCCGGCAGCTGTGTCACGCGGATACGCCACCCTTCGTGTATGCCTCGTAGCCCTCGTTCTCCAGCTTGTCGGCGAGTTCGGCGCCGCCGGACTCGACGATCCGGCCGCCGGAGAAGACGTGGACGAAGTCGGGCTTGATGTAGCGCAGAATGCGCGTGTAGTGCGTGATCAGCAGGGTGCCGACCTCGCCCGTCTCGCGGACGCGGTTGACGCCCTCGGAGACCACCCGCAGGGCGTCGACGTCCAGCCCGGAGTCCGTCTCGTCGAGGATCGCGACCTTCGGCTTGAGCAGCTCCAGCTGGAGGATCTCGTGGCGCTTCTTCTCACCACCGGAGAAGCCCTCGTTGACGTTGCGCTCGGCGAAGGACGGGTCCATGTGGAGACGCTCCATGGTCTCCTTGACCTCCTTCACCCAGGTGCGCAGCTTGGGGGCCTCGCCGCGGATGGCCGTGGCGGACGTGCGGAGGAAGTTGGAGACCGAGACGCCGGGGACCTCGACCGGGTACTGCATCGCCAGGAACAGGCCCGCGCGGGCGCGCT
The DNA here is from genome assembly GCA_000720805.1 of Streptomyces violaceoruber. GTDB lineage: Bacteria > Actinomycetota > Actinomycetes > Streptomycetales > Streptomycetaceae > Streptomyces > Streptomyces cellulosae_A. The sequence goes on along the minus strand of JODI01000014.1, from coordinate 126,800 downwards.
CGTCGACGGACATCTCCAGGACGTCCTCGCCGTCGAGGGTGACGGTGCCGCCGGTGATCGTGTACTTCGGGTGCCCCGCGAGCGAGTAGGCGAGGGTCGACTTGCCGGAGCCGTTGGGGCCCATGATGGCGTGCGTCTCGCCCTGCTTCACGGTGAGGTCGACGCCCTTGAGGATCTCCTTCGTGGCGTTGTCGGCCTCGACGGTGACGTGCAGGTCTCGGATTTCAAGCGTTGCCATGGGTGTCTCAGGACTCCTGGGTGACGGAGACGAGAACGTCGTCCCCTTCGATCTTTACGGGGTATACGGGGACGGGGCGCGTCGCGGGCAGGCCGGAGGGCTTTCCGGTGCGGAGGTCGAAGCTGGAGCCGTGCAGCCAGCACTCGATCTGACAGTCCTCCACCTCGCCCTCGGAGAGCGAGACGTTCGCGTGGGAGCAGATGTCGTAAATGGCGAACACCTCCCCCTCGGTCCGGACGACCGAGACCGGCGTGCCGTCGAGTTCCACCCGTTTCGGGGTGTCCTCCTCCAGCTCGCTCAGCCCGCAGGCGCGCACGAAAGTCGACGGGACAGTCATCAGACCGACGCCTCCAGCTCCTCGTCGATCTTCACGAGAAGCCGTTCCTCGATGTCGTCGACGCCGATCTGCTGGACCAGTTCGGCGAAGAAGCCGCGCACCACCAGACGGCGTGCCTCGTCGGCCGGGATGCCGCGGGCCATCAGGTAGAAGAGCTGCTCGTCGTCGAAGCGGCCGGTGGCACTCGCGTGACCGGCGCCGACGATCTCGCCGGTCTCGATCTCCAGGTTCGGCACGGAGTCGACCCGGGCGCCGTCGGTCAGAACCAGGTTGCGGTTCATCTCGTACGTGTCCGTGCCCTCGGCCTTGGCCTCGATCAGGACGTCGCCGATCCACACCGCGTGGGCACCGTCACCCTGGAGCGCGCCCTTGTAGGCCACGTTCGACTTGCAGTGCGGGGTGTTGTGGTCGACCAGGAGGCGGTGCTCCTGGTGCTGGCCGGCGTCCGTGAAGTAGAGGCCGAACAGCTCGGCCTCGCCGCCGGTGCCGGCGTAGGCGACGCGCGGGTGCAGGCGTACGAGGTCGCCGCCGAAGGTGACCACGAACGACTTGAAGGTGGCGTCCCGGCCGATCAGCGCGTTGTGCTGGCCCACGTGCACGGCCTTGTCGTCCCAGTCCTGGACGGAGACGACGGTCAGCTTCGCGCCGTCCCCGAGGACGTAGTCGACGTTGGCGGCGAGCACGGCGTCACCGGTGTGGTCGATGACGACGACGGCCTCGGCGAAGGCTCCCAGCTCGATCACCTGGTGGGCGTAGGCGGTGCCGCCCTCGCCGTGCACGGCGATCCGGATCGGCTCGGTGAGCACCGTCTCCTTGGGGACGGTGACCACGCCGGCCTTCTCGAACGCCGAGTACGCCTGGGCGGCGACGCGGTCCACCGGGGTGCCGGCCCTGCCGATCCGGGCGTCGTCACGGCCGACGGTCTCGATCACGACCCCCTCGGGGGCGTCGATGTCGACCTTCACGCCGTCGCCGGTGGCGACCGCGGTGCCGTCGTGCAGCCCGCGCAGCCGCTCCAGCGGCGTGAACCGCCACTCCTCCTCGCGGCCGTGGGGGACCGGGAAGTCCGCCACGTCAAAGGACGGGGGCGCGCTCATGCGCGTGGCGACGGTCGACTCGGCGGCCACCGCGATCTGGCCCGCGGTGGTGGAGCCCACGGGGATGTTCTGAGCCTCAGCCATGGCTGTCGGTCTGCTCTCTTTCCTGCGTCGGAATTCGCTAGCTGGTCGTGGTGGGGCGGGTCCTAACCGACCGCGCCTTCCATCTGCAGCTCGATCAGCCGGTTGAGTTCCAGCGCGTACTCCATGGGGAGCTCCTTCGCGATCGGCTCGACGAAGCCGCGCACGATCATCGCCATCGCCTCGAACTCGCTCAGACCACGGCTCATCAGGTAGAAGAGCTGGTCCTCGGAGACCTTGGAGACGGTCGCCTCGTGGCCCATGGACACGTCGTCCTCGCGGACGTCCACGTAGGGGTACGTGTCGGAGCGGGAGATGGTGTCGACGAGCAGCGCGTCGCACAGCACGTTGGACTTCGAGCCGTGCGCGCCCTCGCCGATCTCGACGAGACCGCGGTAGGACGTACGGCCGCCCCCACGCGCCACCGACTTGGAGACGATGTTGGAGGAGGTGTTCGGCGCCATGTGGACCATCTTGGAGCCGGCGTCCTGGTGCTGTCCCTCGCCCGCGAAGGCGATGGAGAGGGTCTCGCCCTTGGCGTGCTCGCCCATCAGGTAGACGGCCGGGTACTTCATCGTCACCTTGGAGCCGATGTTGCCGTCGATCCACTCCATGGTCGCGCCCTCGTACGCCACGGCGCGCTTGGTGACCAGGTTGTAGACGTTGTTCGACCAGTTCTGGATGGTCGTGTAACGGCAGCGGGCGTTCTTCTTGACGATGATCTCGACCACGGCGCTGTGCAGCGAGTCCGACTTGTAGATCGGGGCCGTACAACCCTCGACGTAGTGCACGTAGGCGCCCTCGTCGACGATGATCAGGGTCCGCTCGAACTGGCCCATGTTCTCCGTGTTGATACGGAAGTAGGCCTGGAGCGGGATCTCCACGTGCACGCCCTTCGGCACGTAGATGAAGGAGCCGCCGGACCACACGGCGGTGTTCAGCGAGGCGAACTTGTTGTCACCGACGGGGATGACGGTCCCGAAGTACTCCTTGAAGAGCTCCGGGTGCTCCTTCAGCGCGGTGTCGGTGTCGAGGAAGATGACGCCCTGCTCCTCCAGGTCCTCACGGATCTGGTGGTAGACGACCTCGGACTCGTACTGGGCCGCGACACCGGCGACGAGGCGCTGCTTCTCCGCCTCGGGGATGCCGAGCTTGTCGTACGTGTTCTTGATGTCCTCGGGCAGGTCCTCCCAGGACTCCGCCTGCTTCTCCGTGGAGCGCACGAAGTACTTGATGTTGTCGAAGTCGATGCCCGACAGGTCCGAGCCCCAGTTCGGCATGGGCTTCTTCTCGAACAGGCGCAGGCCCTTGAGGCGGAGCTTGGTCATCCACTCCGGCTCGTTCTTCTTCGCCGAGATGTCGCGGACGACGTCCTCGTTGATGCCGCGCTTGGCAGAGGCGCCGGCCGTGTCGGAGTCGGCCCAGCCGTACTCGTACTTGCCCAGGCCCTCGAGCTCGGGGTGGGCAGTCTCCGTGGGGAGAGTCATGCGGGGTTCCTCCCGGCCGTGCTTGCAGATGCGTCAGGTGTGGTCTTGGAAATCTTTGGGATGAACGTCGTGCAGACACCGTCGCCGTGCGCGATGGTCGCCAGTCGCTGGACGTGCGTGCCGAGCAGCTGGGAGAAGATCTCGGTCTCCGCGTCGCAGAGCTGCGGGAACTTCTCCGCTACGTGGGCCACCGGGCAGTGGTGCTGGCACAGCTGCTCGCCGACCGGTGCGCTGCGCGCCGTGGCAGCGTAGCCGTCGGCGCTCAGGGCCCTGGCCAGGGCTTCGGTGCGGTCCTCGGGGGCCGCGGCCTCGATCGCCCTGCGGTAGGCGGCGGCCTGCTCGGCGATCCTGGCGCGGGCGAAGGCGACGACCGCCTCGTCCCCGCCGAAGCGCTCCTGGATCCAGCTCAGGGCGTCCGCGGCGAGCTTGTCGTAGGACTGGTCGAAGGCGTCCCGGCCGCAGTCGGTCAGGGCGAAGACCTTCGCGGGGCGGCCGCGGCCGCGCGCGCCGTAGACCCGCTGCTCGCGTGCCTCCACGACGTCGTCGGCGACCAGCGCGTCCAGATGCCGGCGCACGGCCGCCGGGGTGAGCCCCAGGCGTCCGGCCAGCTCGGTCACGGTCGACGGCCCGTGGTCCAGGATGGACCGCGCGACCCGGTTGCGCGTCGAGCGCTCACCGGTCGCGAGTTCCTCCTGAGGGGCCCCCGTGAGGGTCTCCCGAGCCTCGTCGACGTTTTTCACAACGCCATTGTTGCGTAATTCCTCTGAGGCAGGCAAGCCGCGTCCCGACCGGCGGACGGTGCCCTGCGTCACTTAGGTAAACCTAATCCGACCTGCGGAAATGATCAGAGGCGAACAAACCGGTGGCGCGGCCGGGCCTCGTCGGGGACACTCCCGAACCATGCCCACACCCCCTCCGACCGGCCCCCTTGTCACTCGGGCCACACTCGCCGACCAGCTGCACGAGCTCGGCGTCCGGCCCGGCGACATCCTCCTGGTGCACACGTCACTGAGCTCCCTCGGATGGGTGAGCGGAGGAGCCGTCGCGGTGGTCCAGGGCCTGCTCGACGCCCTCGGCCCGGCGGGCACGCTGGTGGTCCCCACCCAGACCGGCGACCTCTCCGACCCGGCCGTGTGGAGAAACCCTCCGGTGCCCGAGGAGTGGTGGGAGACGCTCCGGGCCACGATGCCCGCGTACGACCCGCACGTCTCGCCCTCTCTCGGGGTGGGCGTGGTCCCGGAGATCGTACGGACCTGGCCGGGTGCCCTGCGCAGCGCGCATCCGCAGACCTCGTTCGCGGCCGTCGGCCCGCGCGCCGCTCAGATCGTCGAGGGGCACGCGCCGGACTGCCGGCTGGGCGAGCGCAGCCCGCTGGCCCGGCTGGAGGAACTCGGCGCCCGGGTGCTGCTGCTCGGCGCCGGCTACGACACCTGCACCTCCTTCCACCTCGCCGAATACCGCATACCGTCGCCGCTGGTGAAGGTCGGCCGGCCGGGTCCGGCGGGCTGGGAAGTGGTCACCGAGGTGTCGATCAGCTCGGACCGGTTCGACGAGCTGGGCCACGACTTCGAGCGGGACGTCCCCGTCGTCGTACGGAGCAGGGTGGGCGGGGCCGACGTACGGCTGTTCCCGGTGGCGGACGCGGTGGCGTACGCGCGGCGGTGGCTGGCGCTGCACCGGTCCCGTGAGGACGAGATCTGAGGCCCGACCTCGCCCGGTGAGGGCGGCGGGGGTGGAGATCCCGTACCCGCCGGTCTGGGACGCCGTCCGCGAACCTAGACTCTGGACCCATGCGAAGTGAGCCCGTGGTCCAGATCCAGGCCCTGGTGAAGCGGTACGGCCGAAAGACCGCGGTGGACGGCCTCGACCTGGTGGCCCGCGCGGGTGTGACCGCCGTCCTCGGCCCCAACGGGGCGGGCAAGACGACCACGGTCGAGACCTGCGAGGGGTACCGCACACCCGACTCGGGCACGGTCCGCGTCCTGGGCCTCGACCCGGTGCGCGAGGCCCGCCGACTGCACCCCAGAATCGGCGTGATGCTGCAGTCCGGGGGCGTCTACTCGGGGGCGCGGGCCGACGAGATGCTCCGCCACGTGGCCAGGCTGCACGCCCATCCCCTGGACGTGGACGCGCTCATCGAGCGGCTCGGACTGGGCAGTTGCGGCCGGACCACGTACCGGCGGCTGTCCGGCGGGCAGCAGCAGCGGCTCGCGCTGGCCATGGCGGTCGTCGGCCGTCCGGAACTGGTGTTCCTGGACGAGCCGACCGCGGGCCTGGACCCGCAGGCCCGTCGCGCCACCTGGGACCTCATCCGCGACCTGCGCGCCGACGGCGTCTCCGCGATCCTCACCACGCACTCCATGGACGAGGCCGAGCAACTCGCCGACGACGTCGCGATCATCGACGCGGGCCGGGTCATCGCCCACGGCTCCCCCGAAGAGCTGTGCCGCGGCGGCGCCGAGAACACGCTCCGCTTCTCCGGCCGCCCGGGACTGGACGTGGGCTCCCTGCTCAAGGCGCTGCCCGCCGACTGCACGGCCGCGGAACTGACGCCAGGCTCCTACCGGGTCGGCGGCAAGGTCGACCCGCAACTGCTCGCCACGGTCACCTCCTGGTGCGCGCAGCACGGGGTGATGCCGGAGAAGATCTCGGTGGAACGGCACACCCTGGAAGACGTCTTTTTGGAGCTCACGGGCAAGGAGTTGCGCTCATGACACCGGCCGGCACGGGGTACTGCTGGGGGCCCGGGGATCACCCCCGGGGAAAGCACAGCTTGGAACTCACGGGCAAGGAGTTGCGCTCATGACCACCGCCGTCACGGGTACCTACGCCCCGAAGCCCGGTGCGGCGCCCCTGGCCCGCATGATCGGGGCCCAGGCGGCGCTGGAGACGAAGATGCTGCTGCGCAACGGCGAGCAGCTGCTGCTGACGGTCGTGATCCCGACACTGCTGCTGCTCCTGTTCAGCTCGGTGGACATCGTGGACACGGGCGCCGGTGAGGCGGTGGACTTCCTCGCCCCCGGCATCCTGGCGCTCGCCGTGATGTCCACGGCGTTCACGGGGCAGGCCATCGCGACCGGCTTCGAGCGCCGCTACGGCGTGCTGAAGCGGCTCGCCTCCTCCCCGCTGCCCCGCTGGGGTCTGATGACCGCGAAGACGCTCTCCGTGCTGGTCACCGAGGTCCTGCAGGTGATCCTGCTGACGGCGATCGCCTTCGCCCTGGGCTGGTCCCCGCACGGCAACCCGCTCGCCGTCCTGCTCCTGCTGGTGCTGGGCACGGCCGCGTTCTCCGGGCTCGGCCTGCTGATGGCGGGCACCCTGAAGGCGGAGGCGACCCTGGCCGCCGCCAACCTGGTGTTCCTGCTGCTGCTCGTGGGCGGCGGTGTGATCGTTCCGCTGGACAAGTTCCCGTCCGGCGCCCAGGACGTCCTCGCCCTGCTGCCGATCACCGCCCTGTCGGACGGACTGCGCGACCTACTCCAGCACGGTGCCAGCATGCCCTGGGGCGACCTGGGAATCCTCGCCGTCTGGGCGGTCGTGGGACTGGCGGTCGCCGGCCGGTTCTTCCGCTGGGAGTAGGCACTCATCCGCCGGTGCGGGCCGTCGGCGGACCCTCGTGAAAGCGTGCACAAGCGGGACCCCTACGATGGAACGCGTGCCAAACGTGACCCGCGCCGACGCCGTAGCGGCCGTCCGCAACCCCCTCGCCTTCATCGCCGAACGCTGGACCCCGACTCCTCGGACGGTTCAGCGGGCGGCCCTCGCCGCGCTCGTGATGGCGGTGGTCATCGTGGTCACCGGCGGTGCGGTCCGGCTCACCGGATCCGGGCTGGGCTGCCCGACCTGGCCCAAGTGCACCGACAACTCGCTGACCGCCACCAGCGCGATGGGCTTCCACGGTGCCATCGAGTTCGGCAACCGCATGCTCACGTACGTGCTGTGCGCCGCCGTCGGCTGGGCGATCATCGCCGCGCGTTCCCAGAAGCCGTACCGGCGCAGCCTGACCCGGCTGGGCTGGGCCCAGTTCTGGGTGGTGATGAGCAACGCGATCCTCGGCGGCATCGTGGTCCTGGTCGGCCTCAACCCGTACACGGTCGCGGCCCACTTCGTGGCGACGACGGCCCTGATCTCGATCGCCACGGTGATGTGGCAGCGCACCCGGGAGGGCGACGGACCGTCCCGTCCGCTGGTCGGCAAGGCCGTGCAGCAACTGGTGTGGTGCCTGCTCGCGGCGTCCGGGCTGCTGATCCTGGTGGGCACGGTGGTGACCGGCGCGGGTCCGCACGCGGGCGACTCCAGCGAGGTCGAGCGGATGCCGATCGACTGGGAGACCGTGGCGAAGGCACACGCGGTGCTGGCCTGGATCGTGGTGTCCCTGACGTTCGCCCTGTGGTTCGTCCTCAAGGCGGTCGACTCCCCCAAGGCCCCGCTCGACCGCACCCGCGACCTCTTCCTGATCCTGCTCGCCCAGGGCGTCATCGGCTACGTCCAGTACTTCACGGACCTCCCCGAGATCCTGGTCGGTCTGCACATGCTCGGCTCGGCCCTGGTCTGGATCGCGGTCCTGCGGGTGCTGCTGGCCCTGCGGGAGCGGCCGGAGCCGGAGGCCGACGTCCCGGGCCCGTCCAGCGAGGCGACGCTGACCCGGGCGTGAGCCCCCAGGGCCCCCGGCCGTAGGTCACACCAGCCCGTACACCCGCCGGGCGTTCCCCGACGCGATCAGCCCGGCCACCCGTCGCGCGTCCGCCAGGGACCACGCGCCCTCCGCCACCCATGTCTCGAGCACCCTGGACAGGGCCTCACGGAACAGTCGCGCCCCCACGACATGCAGTTCGGGCAGGCCCTGGGCGCCGCTGGAGAAGAGGATCTTGCCGAAGGGGGCGAGCTCCAGGATCTCCGCGAGGACGGTCGCGGCCCGGGCGCCGGTGCGCACCAGGGCGGCGCCCGAGTCGGCGTACACATGCGGGAAGACCCCGGCGAGATGGGCGGCGTGCCGGTGGTACGGGTAACTGTGCAGCAGGACGAGGTCGGTGCCCAGGCCGGCCGTGGCCCGCACGAAGTCGGTCAGCAGGACCGGGTCGGCGCGGTCGATGCGCAGGCCCGGTTCGCCGAGCCCGGCATGCAGTTGGAGAGGCCGGCCGGAGGCGACCGCGATCCACAGCAGGTGTCGCAGCAGCACCGGGTCGGTCAGTTCCCCGCCCACCCGGCGCCCGGCGAGCCAGCGCCCCGCCGCGCCCCGCACCTCGCCCGGCCCCGGCGGCTCCGGAGCGAGCGCCAGCCCGTGCCGTACGCCCGCCGCCGACGAGAAGGCGACCGCGTTCGCTGCGGCGCCGTGCACCGACTCGGCGAGGTTGGCGAGGAAGGACTCGACCGTGCCGGAGGTGTCGGCGACCTGTTCGGCGAGGAGCTCCAGCCGTACGACCTCGCGGGCCTCGGCGCCCGCCGTGGAGGCCATCTCACCGGGCCCGGTGAGATCGCCGGGCAGCCCGGCGTCCACCAGATACGTCGTGATGCCGCTGCCGCGCAGCAGACGGCGGCCCGACTCCAGTACGCCGAGTTCACGGCGCCGGGCGAGGTAACGGGCGGGTGAGCAGTGCGCTTCCAGGCCGAGCAACGGGGGGCACCAGCGGCGTACCGCGAAGCCGGTCTGGGTGTCGAAGAGCGTCGTGCCCGGCGCGGGCGGGCCCTCGGTGCGGGCCAGCTGGGCCTCGAAGGTACCGAGACCCAGCTCCGTTCTCAGCACGCCGTGGCAGTACTGGTCCACGAGGGACGGCGTTTCGATCATCCGGACTCCCCGTGACTGGACCACGTCCCGGGACCGTGTTCTCCTACGGTCCCGCACGGGGCCTAACGGGTGAACCCGGTGTCAGGTGTTGCTCGGACCGCCCACCTGGATCCCGGCCATGCGGGTCCATTCGTACGGGCCCGTCCTCACCTTGGCCGCGAACTCGCCGTCGAACGCCTCGTGGACGGTGATCCCGGCCTTGGCGACGGCCTTCTCGGCGATGTCGTACGACGGGGCCACCAGGTCGCCCCAGCCGCCGTCCTCGCCGACGAGCACGATCCGTGCGCCGCGCTGTCCGAGGTAGGCCAACTGGCCCTCGGCGCCGCCGTGCGCCTTGGAGAAGGCGCCGATCTGCTTGGCCAGCCGGGCCACCCTGCGCGCGGCCCGTGCGGCCTGCTTGGCGTCGGTGCCCTCGTCAACCTGCTGCGTGTCTGCCATGGCCAGGATGCTACCGACGGGTAGAGCGAACGGCGACGGGCGGGGTGCGTGGCCTTGACCACGCACCCCGCCCGTCGGACGTCACACTGGCGTCAGCGGAGGAAGGGATCCACCGCGACCGCCACGAACAGGAGCGAGACGTAGGTGATCGACCAGTGGAACAGCCGCATCTCCTTGAGCTTCACGCCGGTCACCTCGGCCTTGGCCCGGTTCTGCAGCCCGTGCGCCTCCCACAGCCAGAAGCCGCCGGCCAGCAGCGCGACCACCGTGTAGAACCAGCCGGTGTAGCCGAGCGGGGTCAGCAGCAGCGACACCGCGACCATCACCCAGCTGTAGAGCACGATCTGCCGCGCGACCACCTTGTTCGAGGCGACCACCGGCAGCATCGGCACGCCCACGCGCGCGTAGTCCTCCCTGACCTTCATGGACAGCGGCCAGTAGTGCGGCGGCGTCCAGAAGAACATGACGAGGAAGAGGATGACCGGCGCCCACGACATGGAGTTGGTGACGGACGACCAGCCGATGAGGACGGGCAGGCAGCCGGCGATGCCGCCCCACACGATGTTCTGCGAGGTGCGGCGCTTGAGGATCATCGTGTAGACGACCACATAGAAGAGGAGCGCGCCGAGCGACAGCCAGGCCGACAGCCAGTTGACGGCCAGGCCGAACAACAGCGTCGAGACGACCGCGAGAGAGATACCGAAGACCAGGCACTCGCGCGGACTGACCATGCCGGTGACCAGCGGACGCTGCGAGGTGCGGTCCATCAGCGCGTCGATGTCGCGGTCGATGTACATGTTCAGCGCGTTGGCGCCGCCCGCGGAGAGGTAGCCGCCGACACAGGTGAGCAGCACCAGCTTCAGGTCGGGCACACCCTGCTGCGCCAGGAACATCACCGGGACGGTGGTGATCAGCAGCAGCTCGATGATCCGCGGCTTCGTCAGCGCCACGAACGCTTTGACACGGGCCCCGAACGGCCGGTGACTCGAGCTCCTGCTCTCCCCGAGCACCCCCGCTGGACGGGATTCGACGGCCGTCACGCACACCCCTACAGAGACATCCCAGCAAGCCCCACCCTGTGAAGTCCCGGTAAAGGCTCGCGCGTACCACGCCACTGTAGACGTTGCCCATACCCCGACATTCGCGGGGGTGGGGTCGTGTTGAGCGGCGCTGGTCGGGCAGGCGATCGGCGGCGCTGCCGGGCCGCTGTCGGCGGCATTGCCGGGCCGCTGCCGGCGGCGTCGCCGGGCCGCGGTGGCGGCGCTGGTCGGATCATGTGAAGCGGCCCTGCTGGAAGAGCCCGACGGCACTCGATTGAGCACTCCGATGAGCGGCTCCGTATTCACCTGCCGAATGCGGAACAGGCCAGTCGGCAGGCGGATCCCGATGAGTCCCGGCAGTCTGGAATGACTCGAAAAAACGCATGTGCGGACGGGGGTAGGCTCGACATCGGCCGGGGCGCCCAGTGCACCGGCAATCGACATGCGTGACGTTTCGACATGCGTGACATGTGGAGAGGAGCCCTGACCCAGGGTGAGCACCAAGCCGACCACCACAGACCTCGAGTGGACCGAGCTGGACCAGCGGGCCGTGGACACCGCCCGCGTCCTGGCCGCCGATGCCGTACAGAAGGTCGGCAACGGCCATCCCGGCACGGCGATGAGCCTGGCGCCTGCCGCCTACACCCTCTTCCAGAAGGTGATGCGGCACGACCCCGCGGACCCGGACTGGGTCGGCCGCGACCGCTTCGTGCTGTCCGCGGGCCACTCGTCCCTGACCCTCTACACCCAGCTGTACCTGGCCGGTTTCGGTCTTGAGCTGGACGACCTGAAGGCGTTCCGGACCTGGGGTTCGAAGACCCCGGGACACCCGGAGTACGGCCACACCACCGGCGTGGAGACCACCACCGGCCCGCTGGGCCAGGGTATCGCCAACGCGGTCGGCATGGCGATGGCCGCCCGCTACGAGCGCGGCCTGTTCGACCCGGACGCCCCCGCTGGCGAGTCCCCCTTCGACCACTTCATCTTCGCCATCGCCGGTGACGGCTGCCTCCAGGAGGGCATCTCCGCGGAGGCGTCCTCGCTGGCCGGCCACCAGAAGCTCGGCAACCTCGTGCTGCTGTGGGACGACAACCACATCTCCATCGAGGGCGACACGGCGACAGCCGTCTCCGAGGAGACCGCCAAGCGGTACGAGGCGTACGGCTGGCACGTCCAGCGCGTGGCCCCGAAGCCGGACGGCGACCTCGACCCGCACGCCCTCTACAACGCGATCGAGGCGGCGAAGGCGGTCACCGACCGGCCGTCGTTCATCGCGATGCGCTCGATCATCGCCTGGCCGGCGCCGAACGCCCAGAACACCGAGGCCGCGCACGGCTCGGCGCTGGGCGACGACGAGGTCGCGGCCACCAAGCGCGTCCTCGGCTTCGACCCGGCCAAGACCTTCGAGGTCGCCGACGAGGTCCTCGCGCACACCCGGGCACTGGGTGAGCGGGGACGGCAGGCCAAGGCCGAGTGGGAGAAGTCGTTCCAGGAGTGGCGCAGCAACAAGCCGGAGCGCGCGGCCGAGTTCGACCGTGTCGCCGCGGGTGAGCTGCCCACCGGCTGGGAGGAGAAGATCCCGGTCCAACCCGCTGCCGGAGGCCGACCCGTACGGCCGCACGATCCACTTCGGCATCCGCGAGCACTCCATGGCCGCGGAGATGAACGGCATCGCGCTGCACGGAAACACGCGCATCTACGGCGGCACGTTCCTCGTGTTCTCCGACTACATGCGCAACGCCGTGCGCCTGTCGGCCCTGATGCACCTGCCGGTGACGTACGTGTGGACGCACGACTCCATCGGCCTGGGCGAGGACGGCCCGACCCACCAGCCCGTCGAGCACCTGGCGTCGCTGCGCGCCATCCCGGGTCTGAACGTGGTCCGCCCGGCCGACGCCAACGAGACCGCGATCGCGTGGCGCGAGATCCTCAAGCGCTACACCAAGGTCTTCGGCAAGGGCGCCCCGCACGGTCTGGCGCTGACCCGCCAGGGCGTGCCGACGTACGAGCCCAACGAGGACGCGGCCAAGGGCGGTTACGTCCTGTTCGAGGCCTCCGGCGGGACTCCCGAGGTGATCCTGATCGCCACCGGTTCCGAGGTGCACGTCGCCGTGGAGGCGCGCGAGCAGCTCGAAGCCGACGGTGTGCCGACGCGAGTGGTGTCCATGCCGTCCGTGGAGTGGTTCGAGGAGCAGGACCAGGGGTACCGGGACAGCGTCCTGCCGCCGGCGGTGAAGGCGCGTGTCGCGGTCGAGGCCGGTATCGGTCTCACCTGGCACAAGTACGTGGGCGACTCGGGTCGCATCGTTTCCCTGGAGCACTTCGGTGCTTCGGCCGACGCCAAGGTGCTCTTCCGCGAGTTCGGCTTCACTGCCGAGAACGTGGCCGCCAAGGCCCGGGAATCCATCGCCGCCGCCCAGCGCTGACGCTCATATACGACACGTAGGAGATGTAATTCCATGACAGACGCACTCAAGCGCCTCTCCGAAGAAGGCGTGGCGATCTGGCTGGACGACCTGTCGCGCAAGCGGATCACGTCCGGCAACCTCGCCGAGCTGATCGACCAGCAGCACGTCGTGGGCGTCACCACCAACCCGTCCATCTTCCAGAAGGCGATCTCCGAAGGCGACGGCTACGACCTGCAGGTCTCCGACCTCGCCTTCCGCAAGGTCACCGTCGAAGAGGCCATCCGCATGATCACGACGGCGGACGTCCGTGACGCCGCCGACATCCTGCGCCCGGTCTTCGACGCCACCGGCGGCCAGGACGGCCGCGTGTCGATCGAGGTCGACCCGCGCCTGGCCCACAACACCAAGGCGACGGTCGCCGAGGCCAAGCAGCTCGCGTGGCTGGTGGACCGCCCCAACACCCTCATCAAGATCCCGGCCACCCGTGCCGGCATCCCGGCGATCACCGAGGTCATCGGCCTCGGCATCAGCGTCAACGTCACGCTGATCTTCTCGCTGGAGCGCTACCGCGAGGTCATGGACGCGTTCCTCGCCGGCCTGGAGAAGGCCAAGGAGCGCGGCCTGGACCTCTCGAAGATCCACTCCGTGGCGTCCTTCTTCGTGTCCCGCGTGGACACCGAGATCGACAAGCAGATCGACGCGCTCGGCACCGACGAGGCCAAGGCCGCCCGCGGCAAGGCCGGCGTCGCCAACGCGCGCCTGGCCTACCAGGCCTACGAGGAGGTCTTCTCCTCGGGCCGCTGGAGCACGCTGGAGAGCGCCGGCGCCAACAAGCAGCGTCCGCTGTGGGCGTCGACCGGCGTCAAGGACCCGGCGTACAAGAAGACCATGTACGTCGAGGAACTGGTCGCGCCGAACACGGTGAACACCATGCCGGAGGCGACCCTGTTCGCCACCGAGGAGCAGGGCGAGATCCGCGGCAACGCCATCGCCGGTACGTACGAGCAGGCCCGCGCCGAGCTCGACGCGGTCGAGAAGCTCGGGATCCCGTACGACGAGGTGGTCGAGCTCCTGGAGAAGGAGGGCGTCGAGAAGTTCGAGGCGTCCTGGAACGACCTGCTCAAGTCGACCGAGGCGGAGCTTCAGCGCCTCGCCCCTTCGGAGGGCTGAACCCTTGGCGCCTATCTCCGGTTCCGGAGCGAACCCGCTCCGTGACCCCGCCGACCGACGGCTCCCGCGCATCGCGGGGCCGTCGGGCCTGGTCATCTTCGGCGTCACGGGCGATTTGTCACGAAAGAAGCTCATGCCCGCCGTGTACGACCTCGCGAACCGGGGTCTGCTGCCGCCGGGCTTCTCGCTGGTCGGTTTCGCCCGGCGGGAGTGGCAGCACGAGGACTTCGCGCAGGAGGTCCACGACGCCGTGAAGGAGCACGCGCGGACGCCGTTCCGTGAGGAGGTCTGGCAGCAGCTCATCCAGGGGATGCGCTTCGTCCAGGGCACCTTCGACGACGACGACGCGTTCGAGCGGCTGCGCGGCACCATCGAGGAACTGGACAAGGCGCAGGGCACGGGCGGCAACTTCGCCTTCTACCTCTCCGTGCCGCCGTCCGCCTTCCCGGTGGTCATCCAGCAGCTCAAGAAGCACGGCCTGGCCGACCAGTCGGGTGGATCCTGGCGACGCGCGGTCATCGAGAAGCCCTTCGGCCACGACCTGAAGTCGGCCGAGGAGCTCAACACGACCGTCGAGGAGGTCTTCGCCCCGGACCAGGTCTTCCGCATCGACCACTACCTCGGCAAGGAGACCGTCCAGAACATCCTGGCGCTCCGCTTCGCCAACACGATGTTCGAGCCGATCTGGAACCGGTCCTTCGTGGACCACGTACAGATCACCATGGCCGAGGACATCGGCATCGGCGGCCGGGCCGGCTACTACGACGGCATCGGCGCCGCCCGTGACGTGATCCAGAACCACCTGCTCCAGCTGATGGCGCTGACCGCCATGGAGGAGCCGTCCTCGTTCGACGCGGACGCGCTCGCCGCCGAGAAGACCAAGGTGCTCGGCGCGGTGAAGCTGCCGAAGGACCTCGGCGCGGACACCGTCCGCGGGCAGTACGCGGCCGGCTGGCAGGGTGGCGAGAAGGTCATCGGCTACCTCGAAGAGGACGGCATCGACCGCAAGTCGAAGACCGACACGTACGCCGCGATCAAGGTGGAGATCGACAACCGCCGCTGGGCGGGCGTCCCCTTCTACCTGCGCACCGGCAAGCGGCTGGGCCGCCGGGTCACCGAGATCGCGGTGGTCTTCCAGCGGGCCCCGCACTCCCCCTTCGACCACACGGCGACGGAGGAGCTCGGCAAGAACGCGATCGTCATCCGCGTCCAGCCCGACGAGGGCGTCACGGTCCGCTTCGGCTCCAAGGTGCCCGGCACCTCGATGGAGATCCGGGACGTCTCCATGGACTTCGCCTACGGCGAGTCGTTCACGGAGTCCAGCCCGGAGGCGTACGAGCGGCTCATCCTCGACGTGCTGCTCGGCGACTCGAACCTCTTCCCGCGCACCGAGGAGGTCGAGCTGTCCTGGAAGATCCTCGACCCGATCGAGGAGTACTGGGACAAGCACGGCAAGCCCGCCCAGTACGAGGCCGGTACCTGGGGCCCCGTGGAGGCGGACGAGATGCTCGAGCGAGACGGACGGAGCTGGCGCCGGCCATGAAGATAGACCTCACGGACACCACGGCCAGCAAGATCAACAAGGCGCTGGTGCAGGGCCGCCGGGCCATCGGCACACCGGCCGTCGGCATGGTGCTCACGCTGGTCATCGTCACGGACGAGGAGAACGCGTACGACGCCCTGAAGGCCGCCAACGACGCCTCGCACGAGCACCCCTCGCGCACGCTCGTGGTCGTCAAGCGCGTCTCGCGTTCGCCCCGCGACCGTACGCAGTCCCGGCTGGACGCCGAGGTACGGGTCGGCGCGGACGCCGGCACCGGCGAGACGGTCGTCCTGCGGCTGTACGGCGATGTCGTCAGCCACGCCCAGTCGGTCGTCCTGCCGCTGCTGCTGCCGGACGCCCCGGTGGTGGTCTGGTGGCCGGTCAACGCGCCGCTCGACCCGGCGAAGGACCCGCTGGGCGCCCTGGCCCAGCGCCGGGTCACCGACACCTACGCCTCCGAGCAGCCGGTACGGGAGCTCGGTGCCCGCGCCGACGCCTACACCCCCGGCGACACCGACCTGTCCTGGACCCGGATCACGCCCTGGCGTTCGATGCTGGCGGCGGCTCTGGACCAGGTCACCTGCGAGGTCGAGACCGTCGAGGTGGAGGGCGAGGAGTTCAACCCGAGCTGCGAGCTGCTGGCCATGTGGCTCGCGGACCGGCTGGACGTCCCGGTGAAGCGTTCGCTGTCGTCGGGCCCCGGCCTGACCGCGGTCCGGATGAACACCGACGGCGGCCCGATCGTCCTCGACCGCGCCGACGGTGCTCTCGCCACCCTCTCCATCCAGGGCCAGCCGGACCGTGCGGTGGCGCTCAAGCGCCGCGACACGGCCGAGCTGATCGCGGAGGAGCTGCGACGGCTGGACCCGGACGACACGTACGCGTCCGCGCTGCGGTTCGGGGTGGAGCGGCTGAACACCTCGAACGGGTCGAACGGGACGCATGGGCAGCACGGGTCGCACGGCAAGGCTGCCGGGACGCCCGTACCGGAGCCGGCCGCTCAGGCGGCGGACACCCCCGCGGAGGGACC
Organism: Streptomyces violaceoruber; assembly: GCA_000720805.1. Lineage (GTDB taxonomy): Bacteria > Actinomycetota > Actinomycetes > Streptomycetales > Streptomycetaceae > Streptomyces > Streptomyces cellulosae_A. The sequence goes on along the minus strand of JODI01000014.1, from coordinate 110,146 downwards.
GGTGGCCAAAGGAGCCGAGGGAGCCGAAGGAGCCGAAGGAGCCAAAGGAGAAGGCGCCGACGCGATCCCTACACCCCTTGAAGCGGCTGCGAAAGCATCCGCGAAGGAAGCGGCGGCACAGGCCCCGGTGAGGAAGGCGGCGGCGAAGTGAGCACTCCGCAGCTGGTCGTGCACCACGACAAGGAGCTGATGGCGCAGGCCGCCGCGGCCCGCCTGATCACGAAGATCGTGGACGCGCAGGCCTCGCGCGGTGCGGCGTCCGTGGTCCTCACGGGCGGCCGCAACGGCAACGGTCTGCTCGCCGCCCTGGCCGCCGCACCGGCCCGGGACGCCATCGACTGGGGCCGCCTCGACCTGTGGTGGGGCGACGAACGGTTCCTCCCGGAGGGCGACCCGGACCGCAATGTCACGCAGGCCCGCGAGGCCCTGCTGGCCTCGGTGCCGCTGGACCCGAAGCGCGTGCACGCCATGCCCGCGTCGGACGGCCCGTACGGCGCCGACGCGGACGCCGCGGCGGCGGGGTACGCCGAGGAGCTGGCCCGTGCGGCGGGCCCGGAGAACCACGGTGCCGTCCCGACCTTCGACGTCCTGATGCTGGGCGTGGGCCCGGACACCCATGTGGCGTCCCTGTTCCCCGAGCTCCCGGCCGTCCGGGAGACCGAGCGCACGGTCGTCGGCGTCCACGGTGCCCCGAAGCCCCCGCCGACCCGTGTCACCCTCACCCTCCCGGCGATCCGCGCGGCCCGCGAGGTCTGGCTCCTGGCAGCGGGCGAGGACAAGGCCGAGGCCGTGGCGATCGGCCTCTCGGGCGCGGGCGAGATCCAGGCCCCGGTGGCGGGTGCGCAGGGCAGGCAGCGCACCCTGTGGCTGCTGGACTCCGCGGCGGCCTCGCAGCTGCCGCGGTCGCTGTATCCGCCGGCGTCGTCGTGAGCTGAGGGCGGCGGAGGCTTTCCCGCCCCCGCCGCCCCGGCGCTCCCCCCTCCCCCTGTGAGCCGGGGACCTGCTTCACCGCACACCAGCGGCGCCGCACCAGCGTGTCTCACTCACTGCCGGCCGCGCAGCTCCCGGTACGTGCTGACCAGGGCCTTGGTGGAGGCGTCCAGCCCGGGTACCTCCGCGCCCTCCGTCAGCGCGGGTTCCACGCGCCTGGCGAGGACCTTGCCGAGTTCGACGCCCCACTGGTCGAACGAGTCGATGTTCCAGATCGCGCCCTGCACGAACACCTTGTGCTCGTAGAGGGCGATGAGCTGGCCGAGCACCGACGGGGTCAGCTCGCGCGCGAGGATGGTGGTCGTGGGGTGGTTGCCCTTGAACGTCTTGTGGGGCACCAGCTCCTCGGGCACCCCCTCCGCGCGCACCTCTTCGGGCGTCTTGCCGAAGGCCAGCGCCTGGGTCTGGGCGAAGAAGTTGGCCATCAACAGGTCGTGCTGCGCCTTGAGTTCGTCGCTCAGCTCGTCGACCGGGCGGGCGAAGCCGATGAAGTCCGCCGGAATCAGCTTGGTGCCCTGGTGGATGAGTTGGTAGTAGGCGTGCTGCCCGTTGGTGCCGGGCGTGCCCCACACCACCGGCCCGGTCTGCCAGTCGACGGGCTCGCCGTCACGGTCCACCGACTTGCCGTTGGACTCCATGTCCAGCTGCTGCAGGTACGCGGTGAACTTCGACAGGTAGTGGCTGTACGGCAGCACGGCGTGCGACTGGGCGTCGAAGAAGTTGCCGTACCAGACCCCCAACAGGCCCAGCAGCAACGGCACGTTGGCCTCGGCGGGCGCCGTGCGGAAGTGCTCGTCGACGATCCGGAAACCGTCGAGCATCTCCCGGAAGCGGTCCGGGCCGATGGCGATCATCAGGGACAGACCGATCGCCGAGTCGTAGGAGTATCGGCCGCCGACCCAGTTCCAGAACTCGAACATGTTGTCCGGGTCGATACCGAACTCCGACACCTTCTCGGAGTTGGTCGACAGCGCCACGAAGTGCCGGGCGACCGCGTCCTGCCCTGCCTTCAGCTCGGTGAGCAGCCACTCGCGGGCCGAGGTCGCGTTGGTGATCGTCTCGATCGTGGTGAAGGTCTTGGAGGCGATGACGAACAGCGTCTCGGCCGCGTCCAGGTCGCGGGTGGCCTCGTGCAGGTCGGCCCCGTCCACGTTCGACACGAAGCGGACCGTGAGATCGCGGTCGGTGTATGCGCGCAGCACCTCGTAGGCCATCGCCGGGCCCAGGTCCGAGCCGCCGATACCGATGTTGACCACGTTCTTGATGCGCTTGCCTGTGTGGCCGGTCCAGGCGCCGGAGCGGACGCGCTCGGCGAAGCCGGCCATCTTGTCGAGGACGGCGTGCACCGCCGGCACGACGTTCTCCCCGTCGACCTCGACCACCGCGTCACGCGGGGCGCGCAGCGCGGTGTGCAGCACGGCCCGGTTCTCGGTCGTGTTGATCTTCTCGCCGCGGAACATGGCGTCCCGCAGGCCGAAGACGTCGGCGGCGGCGGCCAGCTCGCGCAGCAGCCGCAGCGTCTCGTCGGTCACGAGGTGCTTGGAGTGGTCGACGTACAGGTCGCCGACCCGCAGGGTGTGTCCGCTGCCGCGGCCGGGGTCGGCGAACAGCTCACGCAGCCGCACCTCCCCGAGATCCTCGCGGTGCTTCGCCAGAGCGGTCCACTCGGGCGTCCGGTTGAGCCTCTTACGGCCGTCTGCGTTCATGTCCGGAGTTCAGCCTTCTTTCGTACGTCTGCCTGTACCACTGTCCCGCCGCCGTTCCCAACCTAGTTGATCAGCGCGGGGCGGAAGCTGTCGTGGCGTCGTCGTCGGGGGCGACCACAGATACGTTCACCTTGAGCGCGGGTATCAGCGAGGCGACGGACAGGACGAAGAAGGCGGCCGCGAACAGGGCCGGGGTGTTCAGGCCCCAGGCGGTGGCCACCGCACCGCCGAGCAGCGCCCCGAGGGGGGCTCCGGCGACCGCCAGGGTGCGGAAGGCCGCGCTGACCCGGCCCAGCATCTCCGCGGGGGCTCGCTCCTGCATCAGCGTTCTGGTGTTGACGTTCCACACCATGCCCATGAACCCGAAGACGGCCATGGCACCGGCCAGCGTGACCAGGCTGCGCACCGACCCCATCACCACCAGCGCGCCGATCTGCACCGTCCCGGCGAGCAGCACCGCGCGCACCCGCCCGAGCCGGGCCACAAGCCGGCCGCTCGCCGCTCCCCCGGTCAGCCCGCCGACCGTGTACGCGGTCAGGGCCGCCGCGTATCCCGCCGTACCTGCGCCCAGCCAGCCGGTCACCAGGAGCACCAGGCCGGCGATGAGGGCGCCCACGCCGACGTTGCACAGGGCGGTGGCGGCGCACAGCCCGCGCAGGGCCCTGTCCCGTCCCAGGGCGCGCAGTCCCTCGGCGATCTCGCGGCGCAGGGTGCTGCCGGCCGGTCTCGGTTTCCGCTCGGGCAGGGTGGTGCGCAGCGAGGCGACCAGGGCGGCGGCGACCAGGAAGGTGACCGCGTCCGCCGCGAAGGGCAGGGCGGCGCCGCCCCACAGCAGCACCGGCACCAGGGGTGCGCCCAGCAGGCCGCCCGCGATCTGCTGGCCGGTCATGAGCCGCGCGTTCGCACTGCCGAGCGCCCTGCGGTGCACCAGGGTGGGCAGCAGGGCGGTGGAGGCGTTGTCGAAGAGGGTCTGCAGGGTGGTCAGGGCGAAGGCCAGCGCGATCAGCAGACCGATCGAGGCGTGTCCGAGGGCGACGGCCACGGCGAAACAGGCGACCAGCAGCCCTCGTACCCCGTCCACCGCCCCCATCGCGCGCCGCTGGTCCACGCGGTCCGCGACGGCGCCGCCGAGCAGCCCGAAGACGAGCCAGGGCAGATAGCCGCAGGCGGTGACCGCGGCGACCAGCAGGGGCCGGTCCGTCAGTGTCGCGGCGAGCAGCGGCAGTGCGGAGTTCCGCAGCGCGTCACCGAAGCTGGAGAGCACGGCGGCGCTCCACAGCCGCCCGAATCCCCCATGCCACGCCGGCGCACGCCCGTCCACCGCGTCGACTGTCGCCACAACTCCCCCTCACGGTTCGCCCGATGCACAAACCGTAGAGGGCACCACTGACAATGGGTCCGCGGCCGGACGGCCGCCGGGTACGAAAACAGCCCCGGCCGGGCATCCCTCGGATACCCGGCCGGCTCTCAATACCTAGATCTCGCCCCGCAGTTTGGCGAGCGCCTCGGCGAGGATCGCCTCGCCGTCCGCGTCGCTGCGCCGCTCCCGCACGTAGGCGAGGTGCGTCTTGTAGGGCTCGGTGCGCGGCGGGTCCGGGGGGTTGTCCCGGTCCTGGCCTGCTGGAAAGCCGCAGCGCGGGCAGTCCCAGGTTTCGGGGACCTGCGCGTCGCTGGCGAAGCTGGGCACCGTTTCGTGCCCGTTGGAGCACCAGAAGGAGATGCGCAGCCGGGGCGCGGACTCGCCCCGCTCGGCCTCGCCCATCGGCCCCGCCCCGACCCGGCTTCCTCGGATCGCGTTGCCACTTGCCACGGTCGTAACTCCCTGCGTGATGGTGCCGCAAAGCGAGTCGGCGTTTCGCCTCACTGCGAGCGCCTCAGTCTACGTAAGGCCCAACGCGCGTCCAGTGATTGGAGTTACCACCCCCATACACAGACGCAAGCCCCATGATAGGCCGCGCTCAGCTGCGCGTACCGAACATGGGGCGTTACGTGCGGAATGGACGTGCCGCGTGTGCGACGCTGATCAGTTGTTCACCTTCATCAGGATGCCGAGCACCACGATGCACGCGAACCACAGCAGACCGACCACGACGGTGATGCGGTCCAGGTTGCGCTCGGCGACCGAGGAGCCACCGACGAACGACTGCATCCCGCCACCGAACATGTCGGAGAGGCCGCCGCCCTTGCCCTTGTGCATCAGCACCAGCAGCATCATCAGCAGGCTGAAGACGATCAGGGCGATCGAGAACCCCATAACCACGGCTGGACCAACTTCCTCGGATTCTGATGGACTGCGGGGTCCAGCGAAGACTGCTGGACCCCGCAAGAGTACGACGTATCGCCGCTACCGCATACTCACTGGTCGCGGAACCGCACGATCTTGACGAACTCGTCGGCGTCCAGCGACGCGCCGCCGACCAGGGCGCCGTCGATGTCGGCCTTCGCCATGATCTCGGCGACGTTGCCGGCCTTCACGGAGCCGCCGTACTGGATGCGCACCTGGTCGGCCAGCTCCTGCGTGTAGAGCTCGGCGACCTTGCCGCGGATGGCCGCGCAGACCTCCTGGGCGTCGTCGGCGCCGCAGACCTTGCCGGTGCCGATGGCCCACACGGGCTCGTAGGCGATCACGATCGACTCGGCCTGCTCGGCCGGGAGGTCCTTCAGACCGCCCTCGACCTGGGCGAGGGTGTGGGTGACGTGGTTGCCCGCCTCGCGGACGTCCAGCTCCTCTCCGACGCACAGGATCGGGGTCAGGCCGTGCTTGTAGGCGGCCTTGACCTTGGCGTTGATCAGCTCGTCGGTCTCGTTGTGGTACTGCCGACGCTCGGAGTGGCCGATCGCCACGTACGTGCACTTCAGCTTGGCCAGCATCGAACCGGAGATCTCGCCGGTGTAGGCACCGCCGTCATGCGCCGAAATGTCCTGGGCGCCGTACTTGATCTTGAGCTTGTCGCCGTCGACCAGGGTCTGCACGGAGCGCAGGTCGGTGAAGGGCGGCAGGACGGCGACCTCCACGGCGTCGTAGTCCTTGTCGGCGAGCGCGAAGGCGAGCTTCTGGACGTGGGCGATGGCCTCGAGGTGGTTGAGGTTCATCTTCCAGTTGCCCGCCATCAGCGGCGTGCGCCCCGAAGAGGTGGATGGAGCCATTGAGGTCAGTCCTCCAGTGCGGCGAGGCCGGGGAGCGTCTTGCCCTCGAGGTATTCGAGGGAGGCGCCGCCACCGGTCGAGATGTGGCCGAATGCGTTCTCGTCGAAGCCCAGGATGCGGACGGCCGCGGCGGAGTCGCCGCCGCCGACGACCGTGAAGCCCGGGGAGTCGAGGAGGGCCTGGGCGACCGCCTTGGTGCCCTCGGCGTAGTCGGGGTGCTCGAAGACGCCCATGGGGCCGTTCCAGAAGACGGTGGCGGCGTCGGTGAGCTTCGAGGCGTACAGCTTGCGGGACTCTGGACCGATGTCCAGGCCCATCTGGTCGGCCGGGATCGCGTCTGCGGCGACGGCGGTGGGGTTCGCGGGGGCCTTGGTCTTCAGGTCGGGGAACTCGGGACCGACCAGGGCGTCGAAGGGCAGCACCAGCTCCACGCCGGTCTTCTCGGCGCGCTCGACGTACTCCAGGACCGCCGGGATCTGGTCCTCCTGGAGGAGGGACTTGCCGATCTCGTAGCCCTTGGCCTTGAGGAACGTGTAGGCCATGCCACCGCCGATCAGGATGCGGTCGGCCTTGCCGAGCAGCTGGTCGATGACGGCGAGCTTGTCGGAGACCTTGGCGCCGCCGAGCGCGACCACGTAGGGGCGCTTGACGTCCTCGGTGAGCTTCTTCAGGACGGCGACCTCGGTGGCGATGAGGTAGCCGGCTGCGTGCGGCAGACGGGCGGGGAGGTCGAACACGGAGGCGTGCTTGCGGTGGACCGCGCCGAAGCCGTCGCCCACGTACAGGTCCGCGAGTTCGGCGAGCTGGTCCGCGAAGGCGCCGCGCTCGGCGTCGTCCTTGCTGGTCTCGCCTGCGTTGAAGCGCAGGTTCTCGATGACGGCGGCCTGACCGTCGGCGAGGCCGGCGACGGTGGACCTGGCGGACTCGCCGACCGTGTCGGTCGCGAACGCCACGCCGGTACCGAGGAGTTCACCGAGGCGCGAGGCGGCCGGAGCCAGCGAGAAGGCCGGGTCCGGGGCCCCCTTGGGGCGGCCCAGGTGCGAGGCGACGACCACCCGGGCGCCCGCCTCGGCGAGGGCCTTGACGGTGGGCAGCACGGCACGGATGCGGCCGTCGTCGGTGATGGTGCCGCTGTCCAGCGGCACGTTCAGGTCGGCGCGGACGAAGACCCGCTTGCCGGCCACGCCTTCGGCGAGAAGTTCGTCGATCGTCTTCATGGAGGGAACTCCTGGAGAGGGCTCGTGATGCTCGTGATCCTGAGAGGGCTGATGTGTACGTGAGTCAGGGCTCGGGCAGCGCGTTGCGCGCCGCCCGAGCCCTGACCTCACACCGAAGTGCCTGCTCTGTTGATCAGAGCTGGTTGCCGACGAAGACCGTCAGGTCGACGAGGCGGTTGGAGTAGCCCCACTCGTTGTCGTACCAGCCGAGGATCTTCACCGAGTTGCCCTCCTGGACCATGGTCAGGGAGGAGTCGAAGGTGCAGGAGGCCGGGTCGCCGACGATGTCCGAGGAGACGATCGGGTCCTCGGTGTAGGACAGGTAGCCCTTCAGGTCGCCGTCGTCGGCGGCCTTCTTGAACGCGGCGTTGACCTCGTCCTTGGTGACCTCGCGCTGCAGCGTCACGACCAGGTCGGTGGCCGAACCGGTCGGGACCGGGACGCGCATCGCGATGCCGTCCAGCTTGCCCTTGAGCTGCGGGAGAACCAGCGCGGTGGCCTTGGCGGCACCCGTGGTGGTCGGGATGATGTTCTCGGCGGCGGCGCGGGCGCGGCGCAGGTCCGAGTGCGGGAAGTCCAGGATGCGCTGGTCGTTCGTGTACGCGTGCACCGTCGTCATCAGGCCCTTGACGATGCCGAAGTTCTCGTCGAGAACCTTGGCCATCGGCGCCACGCAGTTGGTGGTGCAGGAGGCGTTGGAGATGACGTGGTGGTTCGCCGGGTCGTACTTGTCCTGGTTGACGCCCATCACGATGGTGATGTCCTCTTCCTTGGCCGGAGCCGAGATGAGGACCTTCTTCGCGCCGCCGGCGATGTGCTTCTCGGCGTCGGCCTTCTTCGTGAAGATGCCGGTCGACTCGATGACGATGTCGACGCCGAGCTCACCCCACGGGATGTCGGCGGGGTTGCGCTCGGACAGCACCTTGATGGTGTGGCCGTCGACGGTGATGGTGTCGGCGGTGTGCGACACCTCGGCCTTGAGGCGGCCCAGGATGGTGTCGTACTTCAGCAGGTGAGCGGTGGTCGCGGTGTCACCCAGGTCGTTGACAGCCACGATCTCGATGTCCGCACCCTGCTCCAGCAGCGCGCGGAAGTAGTTACGACCGATGCGGCCAAAGCCGTTGATGCCTACGCGGATCGTCACGAAACCGATCTCCTCGTTGGTACGCCGGGTTCGAATCCGGCGAGCTGTATGGGATGTCCCCGACCGCCTCCGACCCTACCTCCCTGTGGCTCGCGTGGTGACATCGAGATGCCTCATACACGGCGAGGCGGCCCGTACCCACCAGTAGGGGTACGGACCGCCCGGGCCCGGAGGCCCGATCACCCGATGTTGCTACGAGGAGTCACGCCTGGTTGACCATGGACGTCACCCTCCGCTCACAGTTCACTCACTCGCCCTTCTGTCACTCGTCGATCACCCCTTCGGTCACTCGTCGAGCGCCGCGAGCGCCTTCTTCAGGAGAGCCGTCCGGTCGGCCGCCGAGGCGACGTGCTCAAGGCCGAAGCCCAGCAGCACGGTGTCGTCCGTGGTGATCGCTCCGTACGTCTGGAACAGGGTGCCGGTGCGCGTCCAGTCCTTGAGTACGGCCGGGCTGCCCGGGGGCGGCCCGGCGACCTTCCAGGCACCCAGCGACGTCTCGAAGCCCTCGGTCTCGGTGGCGGTGCCGCCGACGACCAGCGAGGCGTCGTCCGCGAGGACGCCGTGGCCGCCGCTGCCGGGGTCGGTGACGTAGCTGATCGAGATCTCGACCGACTTGCCGGCGTACGCGCTCAGGTCGAAGTTCACCTGCTGCCAGCCGTTGGAGGCGCCGGTGAGGGCGTTCCACGCGCCGGTGGTGCCGGTGGCGGCGCATCCCGTGGTCGACAGGGTCAGGTAGTGCTCGAGCTGCGGGTGCTCGCCCACGTAGTACCCGGCGGAGCAGTCCTCCGGCACGGTGGTGCGGGTGGCGCCGCCCGTCTCGGGGAGCGTGGTCCAGTCGTCGGCACCGGTGGTGTGGGCCTCGACGATCGCGTTGTCGTAGCCCGGCTCGGTGTCCCACAGCAGCCGGGTGCGCAGGCCGGGCTTGTCGGCCGCGCTCACGCCCGTGAGGTCCACGGTGCGGGTGAGCCGCTTGTAGGCGTCGTCGGTGTGCACGGCGGCCGCCATGAAGGAGCCCGCGTAGGGCCCGTACGGGTTGACAGTGCCGGCGAACTGGCCCGCGCCCGCGCTCGCGAACTGGGGATACCTGTCGGCGGGCAGTTCGTCGGAGGTCACGCCGAAGGTCCCGGCCCCGTCCAGCGGGTTGCCGGCCGCGGGGCCGAGCGCGCCCGTGAAGCCGCCCAGCTTGCCGGAGCCGGTGAAGCCGGTGGCCCCCGGGGTCGACGTACGGGAGTAGGCGCCCAGGTAGTACTGACTGAAGTCGTCCGACGGGGTGCCGTCGGCGAGGGCCACGCTGCCGCCGGCCTGCTCGCCGGCCTCGAGCAGCTTGCCGCCCTCGTTGAGGAAGGCGCGCAGCTCCAGCTGGGTGGCGATGCCGGGGACGCTCGCCCCGGTGTAGTGGACGACAGTGTCGAAGTGGCTCAGCACGCCGAGCGCGTCGGGCGCGCCCTGGGTGGCGACGTCCCAGACGACCGCCTTGCGGCCGGCGGCCTTCAGCGCGCCGACGTAGGTCTGCGCCTGCGTGGCGGCCGCGCCCTCCTCCGCGACGACGAGGACGTCCGCGCGGGGCCGTTGCGCGACGGTGTAGGTGAAGTGCTCGCTGGAGACCTTCTTGCCGCTCTTCGTCTCTCCGGTGAACCACACCTCGACCTTGTCGCCCGGGTCGCCGTCCTGGACCTTGGCGCGGTACTCGTCGAAGTAGAGGTTGTCCTCACCGCCGTAGGTCTCGCCGCCCTTCCAGGGGCGCAGTGTCCGGTCGTGGGTACGGCCGTTGACGCGGTACTTGAGCTCCTTGCCGCGCAGCGCCTTCCGGGCGACGACGGAGACCTCCTGGTCGGCACCGCGCGAGTACGACGTGGAGAACGGGGCCGTGGTGAAGTCGGCGGCGCTGCGGCCGACCGACGACTTCGGCTGGTCGGGGTGGGCTGCGCTCTCGGCGACGGAGAGCGCGAACGGGATGTTCTTCTCGAACTCCTGCTGGATCAGCTTCTCGTCGTCCGGGAAGTTGAAGACCGACTGGCAGTCGGCCGCGTTCCAGGCGTCCTTGGGGTCGAGGTCCGACGCGGTCTGACAGGTCGACATCTCGGGGGTGAACATCGCCGTGCCGTTGACGTTGGCCGCGTGGCCGTCCGCCTCGCCGTTGGTGGTGTACAGCTCCGAGGAGACCTGCGGGTGGTAGCCGGGGATCGCGGAGTTGTCGGGGGTGCCGGCGAGCGCCTTGTAGGCGACGTCGTCGGGGGTGTCCGTGGCCACCTGCCAGCCGACTCCGTAGAGGAGGAGCTCGGCGGCGGAGTGGTAGTTGATGCCGTACGTGAACCCGATCCGCTTCTCGAAGACGTCCAGCGCCCTGGTCTCGGGCTCGGAGCCGGGGGCGGCGCCGCGGTAGGTCTGGCTGGTGGGGTTGGGGGACGAGCCCTCGTCGTCGTAGCCCCACTTGTAGGGGAAGTTGCGGTTGAGGTCGACGCCGTCACCGGTGCTGATGGCTCCGTCGCCGTTGACGTCCCGCAGGTTCTTGCGCCACAGGCGGGTGTCGGAGTTCTGGAAGGTGTAGTCGTAGCCGTCGGGGTTGGCCGACAGCACGAACCACAGCTCGGTCGAGTCGACGAGCTTCTTGATGCGCTTGTCCGTCTTGTAGTTGTCCACGTAGTGGTGCATCAGCCGGCGGGTCATCTCCGGCGTGATCCACTCGCGCGCGTGCTGGTTGGACACGTACAGGACGGAGGGCTTGGAGCCGTCCTTGGACTTCTTCGCGCCCTTGGTCAGCTTGAGCGCGAGAATGTCCTGGCCGCCCACCGTCTTGCCGATGGAGACGACCTTGGTGAGGTCGGGGTTCTGCCGGCCGGTCCTGAGGATCTCCTCCTTCAGGCCGCCCCTTCCGCTGTACGGGCGGAACACACCCTCGGCCGCGGCCTCGACGCGGTTCTCGGCCTTGGCGGACAGCTTGTGCTCGGTGAGGCCGACGCCCTGGTCCTTGAGCTTGTCGGCCTGCTGGTCGGTGAGGTAGACCTCGACGGTGGCCTCGCCCTTCTCGGGCACCTGCTCACCGAGCTCGTGGCCGTCCTGACCGGCCGCCAGCAGCAGGGGTACCTGCTGCTGGGTGACCTCGGCCCGGAAGACCTTGACCTCGTTGGGGTCGGGAGAGCCGGGGCTTTCCGCGGCCTGCGCGAGCGGTGCGATGCCCGCACCGCCCAGCACAAGCGCGCCAACAGCGAGGATCGGTCTCGCTTTTCGTCTCATGAACCCCCCTAGGGTGGGTCCGCCACAGCAGCGAACTGATGCCAGGCTCATGACAGTTCATGATCGAGTCAAGGCCGCCACAACGACACGCAAAAGCCGGTGCCGTTCACCCAAGTGGGCGTCGGCACCGGCGTAATGAGGGGCCTTCAGATGCTCCGGCCCATCCCGCTCGTCCGGCTCATCCGACAAGGTTGTCGGCGAGCTCCTCGCTGAGGTTGGCGTCCGTGCCCGGGATGCCGAGGTCGGAGGCGCGTTTGTCGGCCATCGCCAGCAGCCGGCGGATACGGCCGGCCACCGCGTCCTTGGTCAGCGGCGGGTCGGCGAGCGCGCCCAGCTCCTCCAGGGAGGCCTGCTTGTGGTCCATGCGCAGCCGGCCGGCGGCAGCCAGGTGCTCGGGCACGTCGTCGCCGAGGATCTCCAGGGCACGCTGCACCCGGGCGCCGGCGGCGACGGCCGCGCGTGCGGAGCGGCGCAGGTTGGCGTCGTCGAAGTTGGCGAGACGGTTCGCCGTGGCGCGCACCTCGCGGCGCATCCGTCGCTCCTCCCAGGCCAGCACCGACTCGTGGGCGCCGAGACGGGTCAGCAGGGCGCCGATCGCGTCACCGTCACGGACGACAACGCGGTCCACCCCGCGCACCTCGCGGGCCTTCGCCGCGATCGACAGCCGACGGGCGGCTCCGACCAGGGCGAGCGCGGCCTCGGGGCCCGGGCAGGTCACTTCCAGGGAGGAGGAACGGCCGGGTTCGGTGAGCGAGCCGTGCGCCAGGAAGGCCCCGCGCCAGGCCGCCTCCGCGTCGCAGGTGGCCCCCGAGACCACCTGCGGCGGCAGACCCCGGATCGGGCGCCCCCGGCCGTCCACCAGGCCGGTCTGCCGGGCCAGCTGGTCACCGCCGGCGACGACCCGGACGACGTAACGCGAGCCGCGGCGCAGTCCGCCGGGTGCCATCACGATCAGCTCGGAACTGTGGCCGAAGATCTCCAGGATGTCCCGCTTGAGACGGCGGGCCGCCATCGCGGTGTCCAGCTCCGCCTCGATCACGATGCGCCCGCTCACCAGGTGGAGGCCGCCGGCGAACCGCAGAAGGGCGGAGACCTCCGCCTTCCTGCAGCAGGTCCGGGTGACGGGGAGCCGGGAGATCTCGTCCTTCACCGCTGCCGTCATCGCCATGGGCCGATCCTTCCATGCATCCGAAAAATACGGTCGTACGCGGCGGCCAGAAGCTCCGGGTCATGCCTTGGGCTCCCGTCCGTCCGGGCCACCGGGGCCAGCTCGACCGCGGCTCCGAGCCGCTTGGCGGCCTCGGTGAGCACTTCGCGATCAGGCACGGCGGCCTCGTCGGCCAGCACCACGTCCAGGGCGAGTTTAGGGGCGTGTCGTCCCAAAACCTCCACATGACGCTGCGGGGAGAAGCCCTCGGTTTCTCCGGGTTGCGGCGCGAGGTTCAGGGAGAGTACCCGGCGGGCCTTCGTCTGCGTGAGCGCGTCCAGGAGCTCGGGCACCAGCAGGTGCGGGATGACCGACGAGAACCAGGAGCCGGGGCCCAGGACCACCCAGTCCGCGTCGAGGACGGCCTCCACCGCCTCCGGGACCGCGGGCGGGTCGTGCGGAACGAGATGCACGGACTGCACCTCGCCGGGGGTGAGGGCGACGGTGGCCTGTCCCCGTACGGTGTCGACCGCCTCGGGCCGCTCCGGGTCGTGGCCCTTGACCAGGGCCTGCAGCTCCAGCGGTACGGCGGACATGGGCAGCACCCGGCCGTGCGCGCCGAGCAGCCTGCCGACCAGGTCGAGGGCCTGGACATGGTCGCCGAGCTGCTCCCACAGGGCGACGATCAGCAGGTTGCCGACCGCGTGTTCGTGCAGGTCGCCCTGGGACTGGAAGCGGTGCTGGATGACCCGGGCCCAGGTCTGGCCCCAGTCGTCGTCGCCGCACAGCGCGGCCAGCGCCTTGCGCAGGTCGCCGGGTGGCAGCACCCCCAGCTCGTCACGCAGGCGTCCGCTGGAGCCGCCGTCGTCCGCCACGGTGACGACGGCGGTGAGGTCGCCGGTGATCCGGCGCAGTGCGGCGAGTGAGGCGGACAGGCCCATGCCGCCGCCGAGTGCGACCACCTTGGGCTGGGCGCCCCGGCGGCGCGGCTTGGCGCCGCGCGCCTCGACGGGCCTGCTCGCCCTGCCCACCGGGACGGCCCGGCGCAGCCCGCTCAGCCGCGGAGTACGTGCCGTCATTCCCGTCCCATGTCCCGGTGCACGACCACCGTCTCCACGCCCTCGGCCGCGAGTCGCGCGGCGAGCTTCTCCGAAGTGGCGACCGAGCGGTGCTTGCCGCCCGTGCAGCCGATGGCGATCGTCACGTACCGCTTGCCCTCACGGCGGTAGCCCGCCGCGATGAGCCGGAGCAGTTCGGCGTAGCGGTCGAGGAACTCCTTGGCGCCGGGCTGGTTGAAGACGTACGCCGACACCTCCTCGTTGAGGCCGGTGAAGGGGCGCAGTTCCGGGACCCAGTGCGGGTTGGGGAGGAAGCGCATGTCCGCGACCAGGTCTGCGTCGACCGGGAGGCCGTACTTGAAGCCGAAGGACATGACGGTGGCCCGCAGCTCGGGCTCCTCCTCGCCGGCGAACCGGGCGTCCATCTTGGCGCGCAGTTCATGCACGTTGAGGCTGGAGGTGTCGATCACCAGGTCGGCGTCGCCGCGCAGCTCGCGCAGCAGTTCGCGCTCGGCGTCGATGCCGTCGACGATGCGGCCGTCGCCCTGGAGTGGGTGCGGGCGGCGCACCGACTCGAAGCGGCGCACCAAGGCCTCGTCCGAGGACTCCAGGAAGACGATCCGCCGGGTGACGTTCCTGCTGTCGAGGTCGGCGAGGGACTCGCGGAGGTTGTCGAAGAAGCGGCGGCCGCGGACGTCGACGACGACCGCGATCCGCGCCACGTTGCCCTGGGAGCGGGCGCCGAGCTCCACCATGGTGGGGATCAGGGCGGGCGGCAGGTTGTCGACGACGAACCAGCCGAGGTCCTCCAGACACTTGGCGGCCGTCGAGCGCCCGGCCCCGGACATGCCGGAGATGATCACCAGCTCGGGGATGGCCGCGTCCGGGACCGCGGCCGTCTCGTTGGGCGTGCCCGTACTCACCTGTGCTCCGTCTCCGGCCTGGCCTTGTTGCCCGTCGTGCTCGTTCACATTCATGTCTCCTGCCCCCGTCGTTCGTCCGGGGCGCCCATCGTCACGGGCTCCCCACTGGAACCCATGGTGCCGGGTTCCTCTTCCATGATCTCGCCAGTCGCCGTGTTCACGGCCGGCGTGGCGGGAGCCGACTGGGCGAGGGCGACGGCGATCGTCTCGGCCGTCTTGCGGCCTATGCCGGGGACCTCGCAGATCTGGTCGATGGTGGCGGACCGCAGTTTCTTCAACGAACCGAAATGCTTCAGCAGTGCCTGCTTGCGCGTGTCCCCGAGCCCCGGGACGTCGTCCAGCGGGCTCGACCGGAAACGCTTGGCCCTCTTGGTCCGCTGGTAGGTGATGGCGAAGCGGTGGGCCTCGTCACGGACGCGTTGCAGCAGGTAGAGGCCCTCGCTGGTGCGGGGCAGGACCACCGGGTCGTCCTCGCCGGGCAGCCAGACCTCCTCCAGGCGCTTGGCGAGGCCGCAGACGGCGATGTCGTCGATGCCGAGCTCGTCCAGGGCCCTCTTGGCGGCGGCCACCTGCGGCTGGCCGCCGTCGACGACGACGAGCTGGGGCGGGTAGGCGAAGCGCTTGGGGCGCCCGTCCTCGTCCTTGAGACCGTCGGTGAGGCCGTTGGTGAGGCCCTCGGCGGCACCGTCGGTCCACTCGCCCGTCTTCTCCTTCTCCGCGAGGTAGCGCCGGAAGCGGCGGGTGATCACCTCGTGCATGGAGCGGACGTCGTCCTGGCCCTCGAAGCCCTTGATCTGGAAGCGGCGGTACTCGCTCTTGCGCTGCAGGCCGTCCTCGAAGACGACCATGGAGGCCACGACGTCGTCGCCCTGGAGGTGCGAGATGTCGTAGCACTCGATGCGCAGGGGAGCGCTGTCCAGGTCGAGGGCCTCGGCGATCTCCTCCAGGGCACGCGAGCGGGTGGTCAGGTCGGAGGCGCGCTTGGTCTTGTGCAGGGCGAGCGACTGGAGGGCGTTGCGCTGCACGGTCTCCATGAGGGCCTTCTTGTCGCCGCGCTGCGGTATGCGCAGCGAGACGTTCGCCCCGCGCCGCTCGCTGAGCCACTCCTGGACGGGCTCCACGGGGTCGGGCAGGGCGGGGACGAGGACCTCCTTGGGGACCGCGTCACCCTTCTCCTCGCCGTAGAGCTGCTGGAGGGCGTGTTCGACGAGGGCGCCGGTGGTGATCTCCTCGACCTTGTCGGTGACCCAGCCGCGCTGGCCGCGCACGCGTCCGCCGCGGACGTGGAAGATCTGCACGGCCGCTTCCAGCTCGTCCTCGGCGACCGCGATCAGGTCGGCGTCGGTCGCGTCGGCGAGCACGACCGCGTTCTTCTCCATGGCCTTCTTCAGGGCCTCGATGTCGTCGCGCAGGCGAGCCGCCCGCTCGTACTCCATCTCCTCGGCCGCCTCCATCATCTGCTTCTCCAGGCGGCGCAGATAGGTGCCGGTGCGGCCGGCCACGAAGTCGCAGAACTCCTCGGCCAGTTCGCGGTGCTCCTCGGCGGAGACCCGCTCGACGCAGGGTGCGGAGCACTTGCCGATGTAACCGAGCAGGCAGGGACGGCCGGTGCGGGCGGCGTTCTTGAAGACGCCGGCCGAACAGGTGCGCACGGGGAAGACGCGCAGGAGGAGGTCGACGGTGTCGCGGATCGCCCAGGCGTGTCCGTACGGCCCGAAGTAGCGCACGCCCTTCTTCTTGTGACCGCGCATCACCTGAACGCGCGGGAACTCCTCGTTCATCGTCACCGCGAGGTACGGGTAGCTCTTGTCGTCGCGGTACTTGACGTTGAAGCGGGGGTCGAACTCCTTGATCCAGGAGTACTCCAGCTGCAGCGCCTCGACTTCCGTGGACACCACCGTCCATTCCACGGACGCGGCCGTGGTGACCATGGTGCGGGTGCGGGGGTGCAGGCCCGCCAGATCCTGGAAGTAGTTCGCCAGGCGCTGGCGCAGGCTTTTCGCCTTTCCGACGTAGATCACCCGGCGGTGCTCGTCTCGGAACCTGTAGACCCCGGGAGAGTCCGGGATCTGTCCCGGCCGGGGGCGGTAGCTGGAGGGATCGGCCATGTCTCACACCCTACTGGCGGGGGCTGACAGTGCGGCGTCCGTGAGTTCCTGGCTGCGCTGCGTGCACGAGAAGGTTCGTTCCGCGACGGGGCCGTCGCGGATCCCGGCCGGCCGCAGCGCACCCGGCGGTCCCCACCTCGACGCACTCCCATGACCACGACGCCTGCCGAGTGAGCTCGAAGTCGGCCATGAGCCCACCAGGGATCGACATCAGGTGTTGTCGGGACTTGGTCAACACGCTTCAATGCGGGGGAACTGCGGGCCCTGAACGACGGCGTACGGATGTGAAGACCCCCGTCGGCACAGTGGTACCGGCACCTCCACGCGCGGTCTGACCAGCCGTCGTGCCCCTTCACAGAAAGGCCTCTGCATGCCGCACGCCACACAGCACGCGGACATCGCCGGCGGCGTCACCGCGGAACTGGACTCGGCCCTGCGTGGCGGCCCCTTCCACGTCGCCCTGCGCGCCGCGATCGCCGCCCGCGGACTGCCGCTGCAGCGGGTGCAGCACCACCTGTCACGCCACGGGGTCAAGGTCGGCGTCACCAGCCTGAGTTACTGGCAGCAAGGCGCCCGGCGCCCCCAGCGTCCGGAGTCACTGCGGGCCGTGCGGGCGCTGGAGGAGATCCTCCAGCTGCCGGAGGAGTCACTGATCCGGCTGCTCGCCCGGCCCGACGAGGGGCCCGCCGCGCAGCGGCCCCCGGCCCGTTCCTACCGCTCCCTGATGGCCGCCTCGGACGTGCTGGAGCACCTGCTGGCCGACCTGGGTTCGCCGCTGGACAGCGGGCTGCACACCCTCGGGCACCACGAACGGGTCCGCATCGGGGCGCGTCGCGAACTCGCGGCGCGGGAGTCGCACCACATCGTCCGCGCCCACCGGGACGGCGTCGACCGCTTCGTGGCCGTCCACCACGGCGACCCCGGGTGTGCACCCGAGCGCATGACCGTCCAGGCCCTAGACAACTGCCGTACCGGACGGATCCGTTCGCACCACGACACCGGTGTGCTCGTGGCCGAGCTGCTCTTCGACGCCCGGCTGCGGGCCGGCGACACGTTCCTGTTCCGCTACAGCGTCGAGGACGGCACGGCGGGCGTGTCGCGGGAGTACGTCCGCGGTCCGGGGCCCGCGGGCGGCCAGTACGCGCTCCAGGTGCGGTTCGACGAGAACGCCCTGCCCGTGCGCTGCCACCGGTTCACCCAGCACTCGGCGGCGGCGCCGCGCGCCGGCCGCCAGGAACTGGCACTCACCGGGAGACACCACTCGGTGCACCTGGTCGAGCCGCGGGTGCGGTCGGGGATCGTGGGGATCGCCTGGGACTGGGAGTGAGCCGGGCGCCCGGACCGTGGGTGAGTTCCATCGGTGAGTGATTCTCCCGACCCCTGGGCGAGCCCACCTGGAGCGTGACGCAGACGGTGACGCGGCGTAAACGATTGCGCAAACGTTTACGTGGGCCGTCGAATCGGATACGTTCCCGTCCGGAAGGCCCGCGCGGCCCGAGAGGAGAACCCGATGCCGACCATGGCCGACGTCGCCCGCAGCGCCGGTGTGTCGGTGGCGACCGTCTCGCACGTCCTCAACGACACCCGGCCGGTGCTGCCCCACACCCGCCAGGCCGTACTGGATGCCATCGAGGAGCTCGGCTACACGCCCAACACGCTCGCCCGCTCCCTGGTGACCTCGCGGACGCGGTCCATCGGCCTCGCGGTGTCGGCGATCAGCAATCCCTACTTCACCGAGATCCTCCAGGGCGTCGAGGCCGGCGCCCTGGAGCACGGCTACAGCCTGCTCATCGCCGATCCGCACGACGATCCCGAGCACGAACGCAAGGTCGTCCAGCTCCTGCACGAGCGGCGGGTGGACGGCATGATCGTCGCGCCCTCCGCGGACCCGCGCGAGCTGGTCGCCTATCTGGGCCGTCATGACGTACCGGCCGTGTTCCTGGACCGGGTGGTCGACTCCCCTGAGGACGGCACTCCGCGCTTCGACCAGGTCTGCGCCGACAGCGCCGAGCCGACGGCCGAACTGGTCACCCATCTCGCCGGTCTCGGCCACCGCCGGATCGCCCTGGTCGCGGGTCGGCCCGGGCTGAGCACGACCGGCGAGCGGATCACCGGCTACCGCCACGGCCTCGCCGCCGCCGGACTTCCCTACGACGAACGTCTGGTGGTCCACGGCGACTCCGAGTCGGCCGGCGGGCAGCGCGCTACGGCTGCCCTGCTCGCCCTCGCCGCGCCACCCACCGCACTCGTCACCGCCAACAACACGATGACGCTCGGTGCCCTGCGCGCGCTGCGTGAGCATGGCCTGTCCGTGCCCGGCGACATCGCGCTGTGCTGCTTCGACGACTTCGCCTGGGCCGACCTGTTCACTCCCCGGCTCACCGCCATCGCCCAGCCCAGCAAGGAGATCGGCGCCCAGGCGGTCCGGGTGCTCCTGGAACGTCTGGCCGCCCCGGGGCGGCCCGCCCGGACCGTACGGCTGGCCTGCACCTTCGTCCACCGCACGTCATGCGGCTGCACCGGTGAGCCGGAGCGGCGCGGGCAGCGCAGGCGACCTCTGCGGTCCGGGGGAGCCGCACCTTCGTCGCAGGCTCCGCCGCAGTCCCAGTAAGCCCTGCCCTCCGCGCAGCCCCAGCGCAGCCCCAACCCCCTCGCAACCCGAGAGAGGAACCGTCTCGTGATCGTCGTCGCCGGTGAGGCCCTGATCGACCTGGTACCGCAGGGCACAGGCGCCCTCGCGAGCCTGCAGCCGGCGCTCGGCGGCGGCCCCTACAACACGGCCGTCGCCCTCGGCCGGCTCGGCTCCCCCACGGCCTTCTGCTCCCGCGTCTCCGAGGACGCCTTCGGGCAGGCCCTGCTCGACGGCCTGCGTCGGGCGGGGGTGGACGTGTCGGACGTACAGCGCGGCACCGAGCCGACCACCCTCGCCGTCGCCACGATCGACGCGCACGGGTCGGCCGCCTACTCCTTCTATGTCGACGGCACCGCCGACCGGCTGTTCACCGCGCCCGCAGGACTTCCCGAGGGAACCCGGGCGGTGTCCTTCGGCACCTGCTCCCTGGTTCTGGAGCCGGGGGCCAGCGCCTACGAGGAGCTGATGCGGACGGCGGCCGCGCAGGGCGTGTTCACCGCGCTCGACCCGAACATCCGGGCCGGGCTGATCCCCGACGCGGATGCCTACCGGGCCCGGTTCAAGAGCTGGCTGCCGTCAGTGTCGCTGCTCAAACTCTCCGAAGAGGACGCCCTGTGGCTGGGCGGCACCCCGCGCGAGTGGCTGGCCTCCGGGCCCTCGGCCGTCGTGATCACCCAGGGCGGCGACGGGCTGACCGTCTTCACCCGCGACGGTGCGGTGCACTCCGTGCCGGGCGAGAAGGTCGACGTCGTGGACACGATCGGCGCGGGCGACACCGTGAACGCGGCCCTGCTGCACGGTCTCCTGGCCCGGGACGCCCTGTCCCCTCAGGCGCTCGTCGCACTGGGCCCCGACGGCTGGACCCAGCTGCTTCGCTTCGCGGCCCGGGCGGCTGCGATCACCTGCTCACGAGCGGGGGCGGAGCCGCCGTACGCCCACGAGCTGGAGGGCTGACACAGGGCTGAGAGGCGGTAGCGCAAACGGGCGGCGCCCCGCGGGGAGTTCCCGCGGGGCGCCGCTGTGGCTGGTCCCGTCCGGACGTGCCGTGCGCCGACCGGCGCTGACAGGGCGCCGGCCTGCGTGTTCCGCTCGGCTCAGGCTTGGGCGGCCCGCGTCGTCTTCTTCGCGGCCGCCTTGGTAGCCGCGTTGGCGGCCGTCTTCGTGGCGGCCGTCTTCTTGGCGGCCGCGTTGTTGACCGTCTTGGTGGCGGTCTTCCTGGCGGTGGTCTTGGCCGCCACGGTGGCCTTCCTGGCGGCGGTCTTCTTGCGCGCCGCAGGTACGGACGCGTCGCTGATCCGGTCCGCTCCGAGAACCTCCCGCAGGAACTTGCCGGTGTGGCTGGCCGGGACGCCGGCGATCTGCTCCGGTGTGCCCTCGGCGACGACGAGACCGCCGCCGGCGCCGCCCTCGGGACCCATGTCGACGACCCAGTCGGCCGTCTTGATCACGTCGAGGTTGTGCTCGATGACGATGACCGTGTTGCCCTTGTCGACCAGGCCGGAGAGGACCGTCAGCAGCTTGCTGATGTCCTCGAAGTGCAGACCGGTGGTCGGCTCGTCCAGGACGTAGACCGTGCGTCCGGTGGAGCGCCGCTGCAGCTCGCTGGCGAGCTTGACGCGCTGGGCCTCACCGCCGGACAGGGTGGTCGCGGACTGGCCGAGCCGGACGTAGCCGAGACCGACGTCCTTCAGTGTGTTGAGGTGGCGGGCGATCGAGGGGACGGCCTCGAAGAACTCCGTCGCCTCCTCGATCGGCATGTTGAGGACCTCGGCGATGGACTTGCCCTTGTAGTGGACCTCCAGGGTCTCCCGGTTGTACCGGGCACCGTGGCAGACCTCACACGGGACGTAGACGTCCGGGAGGAAGTTCATCTCGATCTTGATGGTGCCGTCGCCCGCGCAGTTCTCGCAGCGGCCGCCCTTGACGTTGAAGGAGAAGCGGCCGGGCATGTAGCCGCGGACCTTCGCCTCGGTGGTCTCGGCGAACAGCTTGCGGATGTGGTCGAAGACGCCGGTGTACGTCGCCGGGTTCGAGCGCGGGGTGCGGCCGATCGGCGACTGGTCGACGTGGACGACCTTGTCGACGAGGTCGTCGCCGTCCACGCGTGTATGCCGCCCCGGTACGTTCCGGGCACCGTTGAGCTCGCGGGCCAGGTGCGTGTACAGGATGTCGTTGACCAGCGTCGACTTGCCCGAGCCGGACACGCCCGTGACCGCGGTGAACACGCCCAGCGGGAAGGAGACGTCGATGTCCTGGAGGTTGTTCTCGCGGGCGCCGTGCACCGTGAGCTGCCGGGACGGGTCGAGCGGACGCCGGATGTCGGGCACCGGGATGGACTTCTTGCCGGACAGGTACTGCCCGGTCTGCGACTCGGCGTTGGCCAGCAGCTCCTTCAGGTGGCCGCTGTGCACGACCTTGCCGCCGTGCTCGCCCGCGCCGGGGCCGATGTCGACGATCCAGTCGGCGACCTTGATGGTGTCCTCGTCGTGCTCGACGACGATGAGCGTGTTGCCCATGTCGCGCAGCCGGACCAGGGTCTCGATGAGCCGGTGGTTGTCGCGCTGGTGCAGACCGATGGACGGCTCGTCGAGCACGTACAGCACGCCGACCAGACCGGAGCCGATCTGGGTGGCCAGGCGGATGCGCTGGGCCTCGCCGCCGGAGAGCGTGCCGGCCGCGCGGTTGAGCGAGAGGTAGTCGAGGCCGACGTCGACCAGGAACCGCAGCCGCTCGTTGACCTCCTTCAGGACTCGCTCGGCGATCTTCTTGTCCCGGGCGTTGAGCTTCAGCTCGCCCAGGAAGTCCGCACAGTCGCTGATGGACATCGCGGAGACCTCGGCGATGGACTTCCCCATGACCGTGACCGCGAGAACGAGCGGCTTGAGGCGCGTGCCCTCACAGGTGGGGCAGGGCACCTCGCGCATATAGCCCTCGAAGCGCTCACGGCTGGCGTCGCTCTCGGCCTCGCCGTGCCGGCGCTTGACGAAGGGGACGGCGCCTTCGAAGGGTGTCGTGTAGACCCGCTCGCGGCCGTACCGGTTGCGGTAGCGGACCTCGATCTGGGTCTTGTGGCCGTACAGCAGGGCCTTCCTGGCGCGCTGCGGCAGGCCCGCGAAAGGGATGTCCGTGCGGAAGCCGAGGGCGTCCGCGAGGGCGCCGATCAGGCGGCCGAAGTAGTCCTTGGTGTGGCCGTGCGACCAGGGGTGGATGGCGCCCTCGTCGAGGGACTTGTCCTCGTCCGGGACGATCAGCTCGGCGTCGACCTCCATGCGCGTGCCGATGCCGCTGCACTCGGGGCAGGCGCCGAAGGGCGAGTTGAAGGAGAAGGAGCGGGGCTCCAGTTCCTCGAAGGACAGGTCGTCGTACGGGCAGTACAGGTGCTCCGAGAACATGCGCTCGCGCTCGGGGTCGTCCTCGGGGAGGTCGACGAAGTCGAGCACCACCATGCCGCCGGAGAGGCCGAGGGCGGTCTCGACGGAGTCGGTGAGGCGCCGCTTGGCGGAGTCCTTCACCGTGAGGCGGTCGATGACCACCTCGATGGTGTGCTTCTCCTGCTTCTTCAGCGTGGGCGGGTTGGAGAGCTGGACGGTCTCGCCGTCCACCCGAGCACGGCTGTATCCCTTGGTCTGGAGGTCGGCGAAGAGGTCGACGAACTCGCCCTTGCGCTCGCGCACCAGCGGCGACAGCACCTGGAAGCGGCTCCCCTCCGGCAGCTCCAGGACCCGGTCGACGATGGCCTGCGGCGACTGACGCGAGATCGGGCGGCCGCACTCGGGGCAGTGCGGCTTGCCGATGCGGGCGAAGAGAAGCCGCAGATAGTCGTAGACCTCGGTGATGGTGCCGACCGTCGAGCGCGGGTTGCGCGAGGTCGACTTCTGGTCGATGGAGACCGCGGGCGACAGGCCCTCGATGAAGTCGACGTCCGGCTTGTCCATCTGGCCGAGGAACTGGCGGGCGTACGAGGAGAGCGACTCCACGTAGCGCCGCTGGCCCTCGGCGAAGATGGTGTCGAAGGCCAGGGAGGACTTGCCCGACCCGGACAGGCCCGTGAAGACGATGAGCGAGTCGCGAGGCAGGTCGAGCGAGACGTTCTTCAGGTTGTGCTCGCGCGCGCCACGGACGATGAGACGGTCGGCCACGCCGGTCCGCACCTTTCTTGAGAGAAGTGACAGGGGCGAGGCCCCCGTGTTTTCTCAGACTAGGGGGAGCCACTGACAACGCCGGTCGGATTCCCGGATGCATAACAATCCCCGGCTCTCCAGCATGCCCGACGCCAAACTCGACCCTATAGCACGCACATTCGATTTACGGCACCCGTTCACCACCTTCACCCAAAGGTGTGGCGTGGCTAATGTCAGCCCCATGATGGATCACGCTCATGACCTGGCATCTGTACGGGACGCGACCGAGCGGCTGCTCACCGCAGTCGCCGAACTGGACAACGCGTCGGTGGCCGAGCCGTCACGACTTCCCCGCTGGACCCGGGGCCACGTCCTGGCCCATCTCTCACGGAACGCCGACGCCCTCGTGAACGTCCTGCAGGGGCGTCCGATGTACACCTCCCCCGAGGCCCGGGACGGCGACATCGAGCGGGGCGCCCCGCGCCCTCTCGACGTGCAGCTCGCCGACCTGCGGGACAGCGCGGCCCGCTTCCAGGAGGCCGGGGCCGTGCCGGCGGACTGGTCGCGCACGGTCGAGCTGCGGGGCGGGGTCACCGACTCGGCGTCCCGGGTTCCGTTCCGGCGGTGGATCGAGTTGGAGCTGCATCACGTGGACCTCGGCATCGGATACGAACTGGATGATCTCCCGGAGGAGTTCACCCAGCGCGAGACCGAGTTCCTGACCGAGCGGTTCACCGGGCACCCCGATGTGCCCCCGACGCATCTGACGGACGGCACGCGCGCGTGGAGCACGGGTCGCCGGGAGACGAGCACCCCCGAGATCACCGTCACCGGTTCCGCCCCCGAGCTGCTCGGCTGGCTCTGCGGCCGCCGCGACGGCTCCGGTCTGACCGTGACCGGCGGCCCGCTGCCGACGCTCCCTCCTCTGTAGCACTCGGCCGGGCTCGGGACCGCTCCCCCGCTATAGGCTGGCCGCCATGACGTACAGCGGACAGGTGACGGTCGGCGGCCCGGCGGACGTGCACGAGCTCAAGGACCTGATGATCACGAAGATCGCCGTCGGCCCGATGGACAACAACGCCTATCTGCTGCGCTGCCGGGCCACGGACGAGCAATTGCTGATCGACGCGGCCAACGACGCGCACACCCTGCTCGGCACGATCGGTGACGACGGCGTCGCCTCCGTCGTCACCACGCACCAGCACGGCGACCACTGGCAGGCGCTCGCCGAGATCGTCGCGGTCACGCGGGCGCGGACGTACGCCGGCCGGGACGACGCCGACGGCATCCCCGTGCCGACCGACGTCCTGGTGGACGACGGCGACACCATCCGCGTGGGGCGCGTGGAACTCACCGCGCGCCACCTGGTCGGGCACACGCCCGGTTCGATCGCCCTCGTCTACGACGACCCGCACGGGCATCCGCACGTGTTCACCGGCGACTGCCTCTTCCCCGGCGGTGTGGGCAACACCCGCAAGGACCCGAAGGCGTTCGCCAGCCTGATCCACGATGTCGAAACGAAGATCTTCGACGCGCTCCCGGACGAGACCTGGGTCTACCCGGGGCATGGCGACGACACGACGCTGGGTGCGGAGCGCCCGCATCTGCCGGAGTGGCACGCGCGCGGGTGGTGAGTGTGGCGCTGAGCGTCGGCGGTGCGGCGGCCCGAGCGGCAGGTGGGCGCGAAGTGGTGCGGGCGGGCATCGGCCCGTAAGACGCACGCCCCGCGCACGCGCCCCGTGTGAACCGTTCACACGCGCCGGTGTCACGCGCGCGCTCCCCGCGCACCTGGTTGCGCAGTCAACTGGAAGCAGCCCCGCACAGGATGACGGCTCCTGCGCGGTACGGGCCGCCGGTCTTTCGATCCCCGCCCTCGACCGGCGGCCCCGGCGTCCCTCCTGCCACGTGTTCACAAGAACGCAACACGGTTCCCAGTATGCGGACAATTCCCGCTGTGACCTCGACAAACGGGACGGTCGGCTGTCAATCTCCCGCCATGCATCCTGCCCCGCGCGTGCTCCACCGCGCCGTCGCCGCCGCGACCATAGCCCTGCTCGCCACCGCCGTCGGTTGTGCTCCGCAGCCGGAGGAGAAGGCCACCGGCGCCGCTTCGGGGTCGGCCGGCGCGACCTGCGCCAAGGGCAAGCTGGCCACCAAGTCCTCCGGCAAGCTGACCGTCGCCACCGACGAGCCCGCGTACGAGCCGTGGTTCAAGGACGGCAAGCCGGCCAACGGCAAGGGCTTCGAGTCGGCGGTCGCGTACGCCGTGGCGAAGCAGCTCGGCTACGACAGGAGTGCCGTCGTCTGGCAGAGCGTCCCCTTCAACAAGGCCTTCGCGCCCGGTGAGAAAACGTTCGACTTCGACATCAACCAGGTGTCGGTCAGCGAGGAGCGCAAGAAGGCCGTCGACTTCTCGTCCGGCTACTACGACGTGCGCCAGGCGGTCATCGCGCTCAAGGGCACCAAGGCCGCGAAGGCGACGAGCATCGCGGACCTGAAGGGTCTCAAGCTGGGCGCACAGGTCGGCACGACCAGCCTCGACTACATCGACGACCTGGTGAAGCCGACGCGGCAGGCCGCCGTCTACGCCAAGAACGACCAGGCCAAGTCCGCGCTGAAGAACGGCCAGGTCGACGCCATCGTCACCGACCTGCCGACCGCGTTCTACATCACCGCGGCCGAGGTGACGGACGCCAAGATCGTGGGTCAGTTCGAGAACCAGGGCGGCACTCCGGAGCAGTTCGGGCTCGTGCTCGACAAAGGCAGCGCGCTCACCTCGTGCGTGACGGACGCCGTGGACGCCCTGCGCAAGGACGGCACCCTGGCGAAGCTGGACAAGCAGTGGCTGTCCGAGGCCGTCGACGCCCCGGTGCTCAAGTGACGCTCGCCAAGGAGGAGTCCGGTCAGGAGGGCGCCGACGACAACGGTGACATGACGGCCGGCGGCGACGGATACACCCCGTCGCAGCGCCGGATCGAACGCGAGGCCTACAAGCGCGCCCGCTCCCGCCGTGCCACGGCCATCGCAGCCCTCTCCACCCTGGCCACCGGTGCCGTCCTCTATCTGGTCGTCGTCAACGCGCCCGGCTGGCAACGCACCAAGGAGACGTTCTTCAACGGGCAGTACGCGCGCGAGGCGCTGCCCAAGGTCCTCGAAGGGCTGTGGCTCAACGTCCGGCTGCTGCTGATCTGCGGCGTCGCCGTGCTGGTTCTCGGCATGCTCATCGCCATCGCCCGCACCCTGCGCGGCCCGGTCTTCTTCCCCCTGCGGGTCCTGGCCGCCGCCTACACCGACTTCTTCCGCGGACTGCCGCTCATCATCAACCTGATGATCGTGGTCCTCGGTGTACCCGCGCTGAGGCTGCAGGGCGTGACCGTCGACCCGGTGCTGCTGGGCGGTACGGCGCTCACCCTCACGTACTCGGCCTACGTCGCCGAGGTGTTCCGCGCCGGCATCGAGTCCGTCCATCCCTCCCAGCGCGCCGCGGCCCGCTCGCTCGGCCTCAACAACCGGCAGGCGCTGCGGTACGTCGTCCTGCCGCAGGCCGTGCGCCGCCAGGTGCCTCCCCTGCTGAACGACCTGGTGTCGCTGCAGAAGGACACCGGACTCGTGTCGATCGGCGGCGCGATCGACGCCGTACGGGCCGCGGACATCATCGTGGGCCGCAGTCTCAACTACACGCCGTACATCGTCGCGGGCCTGGTCTTCGTGGCGCTGACGATCCCGATGACACGGTTCACGGACTGGGTGACGGCCCGGATGGACCGGCGCCGGGCCCAGGGAGGAACGCTGTGAGCGAGACACCCGTGCTGCGGATGCGGTCCGTCCGCAAGACCTTCGGCGACTCGGTCGTGCTGCGGGACGTCGATCTGGAGGTCGCCCCGCACACCGTGACCGCGCTGATCGGTGCCTCCGGGTCCGGCAAGTCCACGCTGCTCAGGTGCGCGAACCTCCTGGAGGAGATCGACGACGGCGCGATCTGGCTGGACGACGAGGAGATCACCCACCCTCGTGCGGACCAGGACGCGGTACGCCGCCGTATCGGCGTGGTCTTCCAGGCGTACAACCTCTTCCCGCACATGACGGTGCTGGACAACATCACGCTCGCTCCGCGCCGGGTGCACGGGGTTTCCCGCGCGGACGCCGAGGCACGCGCGCATGAGCTGCTGGAGCGGCTCGGGCTGGGGGGCAGGGCGGGCGAGTATCCGGACCGGCTCAGCGGCGGTCAGCAGCAGCGCGTGGCGATCGTGCGCGCCCTGGCCGCCCGCCCCCGGCTGCTGCTGCTCGACGAGATCACGGCCGCGCTCGATCCGGAGCTCGTGGGTGAGGTCCTCGCCGTCGTCCGCGATCTGAAGGCCGACGGCATGACGATGGTGCTGGCCACGCACGAGATGGGTTTCGCCCGCGACGTCGCCGACCAGGTGTGCTTCCTGGACTCGGGGGTGGTGCTGGAACGCGGCACCGCCGAGCAGATCTTCGGCGACCCGCGGCACGAACGTACGCAGCGCTTCCTGCGGCGGATCGTGGAGGCGGGGCGGTTGTGAGGAGCCGTTCGGCGCGTCCGGAAACGTAAACGCTTACGCGTTCCCCTGCCCCGCCCCCGTCAGCGTCGCGACCCGCTCGACCCCGAAGGCGTACCCCTGCACCCCGCACCCGGCGATGACGCCGTCGGCGCGCAGGGAGACGTACGAGTGGTGCCGGAAGGACTCGCGCTGGTGGATGTTGGAGATGTGGACCTCCACCACCGGAAGTCCGTCACAGGTGTTGAGCGCGTCCAGGATCGCCACCGAGGTGTGCGAGTAGGCGCCGGGGTTGATCACGATCCCGCAGTGGTGGAGCCGCGCCTCGTGGATCCAGTCGACCAACTCGCCCTCGTGGTTGGACTGCCGGAAGTCCACCGTGCCGCCGTGCGCCGCCGCCGCCTTGGCGCACAGGGCCTCGACGTCGGCGAGGGTGTCGGAGCCGTAGATCTCCGGCTGGCGCTGGCCGAGCAGGTTCAGGTTGGGGCCGTTGAGGATCATGATCGGGGCGTTGGCCAGGGTACGGGGCACGGTTCCTCCGGTCCGTTCGGGGCGGGGCGGGGCGGGGCGATCCATCGGGGACCGCTGCTCGGACCCGGTTTATCACGGTGCGCGCGGGGAGCCACGGCTCGTACCCTCACCGGATGACGCCACCCGCCTGTCCCGCCAAGCCCTCCGCCGGCGACCGCATTGCCGTGGTCTCGCCCTCCGCCGGCCTGCCCGGCCTCTTCCCGCGCCCCTACGAGCTGGGCCTCGAGCGGCTGCGCAAGGAGTACGGACTCGAACCCGTCGAGTACCCGGCGACCCGCACGATGGACTCGACACCGCGGGAACGGGCCGACGACCTCCACGCGGCCTTCGCCGATCCGGACATCAAGGCGGTGGTCGCCTCCATCGGCGGCGACGACCAGATCACCGTACTGCCGCTGCTGGACCGGGAGTTGATCCGGGCGAACCCGAAGCCCTTCTTCGGAATGAGCGACAACACCAACCTGCTCGCGTACTTGTACAACACCGGGATCGTCGGCTATTACGGGGCGTCCGTGATGGTCGAGCTGGGTCGTCCCGGTGCCATGCACCCGCAGACCGCCGAGTCCCTGCGGGCGGCGCTCTTCACCACGGGCGCTTACGAGTTGAAGCCGGCCGAGCACTGGACCGACGTCCACCGCGACTGGGCGGACCCAGCGACCTTCGACGGTGAACCGGAGACCCGCCCCGGCACCGGATGGACCTGGCTGAACGCCGGCCGCGTGATCGAGGGCCGCAGTTGGGGCGGCTGTCTGGAGATCGTCGGCGGGCTGCTGATGGCGGACCGGGAGATCTCCCACGACCTGTCGGTGTACGACGGCGGAGTGCTGTTCCTGGAGACCTCGGAGGAGCTGCCGAGCGGCGAGGAAGTCTTCCGAACGCTGCGCGCGATGGGCGAGCGCGGGCTGCTCCAGCGCTTCTCCGCCCTCCTGATGGGCCGCCCGAAGGCCTGGTCCTTCGAGCACCCCAACAGCCCTGAAGAGGCCGCGCGTTACGCCGCCGACCAGCGCGAGGCCGTACTGCGCGCCACGCGCGCGTACACCCCCGGCATCACGATCGTCTTCGACGTCGACTTCGGGCACACCGATCCACAACTCGTCATCCCCTACGGGGGCACGGTGCGCGTCGACGGTCCCGCCCGGCGCATCACCGTCACCTACTGACACGGGCCGCGACCCCGTGCGCCCCCGTAACCGGCGATCACCGCGGGTAGTTGAAGCGGCATGCACGACGTACGCTCCGTAAGGGCACCCTCCATGCTGCGGCTCGCGGCCGCCTCGCTCGCCGGGACGGCCATCGAGTTCTACGACTTCTTCGTCTACGGGACCGCGGCGGCGCTGGTCCTGGGGCCACTGTTCTTCCCGACGTTCTCGCCGGTCGCGGGGACTCTGGCCGCCTTCGGGACCTTCGGCGTGGGTTTCGTCGCGCGCCCGCTCGGTTCGGTGCTGTTCGGGCACATCGGGGACCGCCACGGGCGTCGGCCGGTCCTGGTCGCCTCGCTGCTGTTGACGGGCGCCTCCACGGTGGCGGTCGGCTGTGTCCCGACGTACGACACGATCGGCGTGACCGCTCCGGTGCTCCTGCTGGTGCTGCGGTTTCTGCAGGGGCTGGGGCTGGGCGGGGAATGGGGCGGGGCCGTGCTGCTGACCGCGGAGCACGCACCCGCCGAGCGGCGCGGCCTGTGGTCCAGCTTCCCGCAGGTGGGCCCCGCGCTGGGCTTCCTGCTCGCCAACGGTGTGGTGCTGGCACTGTCGTCGACGCTGTCCGAGGCGCAGTTCGCCCAGTGGGGCTGGCGGGTGCCGTTCTGGGCGGCAGGGGTGCTGGCCGTGGCCGGGCTGTGGCTGCGGTCCTCGCTCACCGAGAGCCCCGGTTTCCTTGACCTCGACGACCACGCGCGCGTGCCTTTCGTCGAGGTGGTGCGCGGCCACTGGCGGCTCGTCCTGCTGACGGCCGGCGCGCTCTCGGTCGGATACGCGATCTTCTACGCCGTCACGACCTGGTCCCTCGCCTACGCGACGGAACGCCTCGGCGTCAGCCGCACCGTCACGCTGACCTGCATCATGGCCGCGGTGCTGGTGAAGGGCTCGCTCACGCCGGTGGCGGCGCTGCTCGGCGACCGCTACGGGCGGCGGCCCCTGTGCCTGGCCGGATGCGCGGCGGCCGCCGTGTGGATGTTCCCGATGGTCGCGCTCCTCGCGACCGGTGAGCCGTTGCCGATGTTCCTCGGTTTCCTGGGGGCGATGCTCGCGTTCATCACGATGTTCGCCGTGATCGCCGCGTATCTGCCGGAGTTGTACGAGCCCCGGGTGCGCTGCACGGGCGCCGCGGTCGGCTACAACCTCGGCGGGGTGGTCGGCGGCGCGCTCACGCCGATCGTCGCGACGGCGCTGGTCGAGCAGGGCGGACGGGTGCCGTGGGGCGTGGGGGCGTATCTGACGGGGATCGCGCTGCTGAGCCTGGGGTGCTTCGCGCTGCTCCCGGAGACGCGGCCGGTACCGGCGGTGGCACAACCCGCACAACCCGCACAACCCGCACCGGAGCCGGCCACGGACTGAGCGCGGGTGCGTAAGCGATTACGCAGGCGTTTACGCACCGGCCAGGGGGTGATCGCCAGCTCCAGACAGGTGGCGAACACCACGAGATGCATGCCGCCCCGGAGTGCGGTGGCACGACCCGGCAACAGGGTCGGGGAACTCACCACCGCGGACAGCGGCACCAGCACCATGTGAGTGACACCCGGGCCGAGTTCGAGAGGGCTGGTGAGCCGGCGGATGCCAGGGCGACCGCGGGGGGCGGTCAGGCCGATGCCGGCCGTCGCCGAGCCGGGGACCGGGTTGAGGCCGGCCCGCACCCTGTCGCGGCGGGCGGAGCTCAGTGCGGCGACGGTCTCGGGCAGCGGCACCGGCAAGGCGGTGATCACTACGACGACGGGTGGCAGATCGGCCGCCTCGACCGGTCTTGATGGTCGGTGAGACGCCCTCTGCCAGGCCGGCCACGCCGAGCGGGGCCGGCCCGCGTGGCGCGATCCGCCAGGCCTGGTCCGTTTCCGCGAACAGTTCTTCACATCGCACCGGGAGCGGTGCTCGGCAATGCGCCGCGCACCGCTCCCGGGTGGTTGTTCGTACGTCCGACGCCGTCAGGCCTCGATGCTGTCCTTCGGAGACCCCGGACTCGTGCAGTGCGTGCAGGACCAGCTTGACGCCGATGAAGCCCAGGATGATCGACAGACCGTAGCTGAGGTGGACCAGCTTCCGCAGCAGCCCCCCGATGAGGAAGTACAGCTGCCGCAGGCCCATCAGGGCGAACGCGTTGGCGGTGAAGACGATGTACGGGTCCTGGGTCAGGCCGAAGATCGCGGGAATCGAGTCGAGCGCGAAGAGCACGTCGGTGGTGCCGATCGCGAGCATCACGACCAGCATCGGGGTCATGACCCGCTTGCCGTTCTCCTGGATCCACAGCTTGGTGCCGTGGTACCGGTCGGCCACGCCGAAGCGCTGCTCCACCGCCTTCAGCAGCTTGTTCTCCTCGAACTCCTCGTCCTCCTCGTCGGCCCGGGCCTCCTGGATGAGCTTCCAGGCGGTCCAGATCAGGAAGGCGCCGAAGAGATAGAACACCCACGCGAAGCTGGCGAGGATGGCGGCGCCCGCGGCGATGAAGATGGCCCGCAGGACCAGGGCTATGAGGACACCGATGAGGAGCACGCGCTGCTGGTACTGCGAGGGCACCGCGAACTTCGCCATGATCAGGACGAAGACGAAGAGGTTGTCGACGCTGAGCGACTTCTCGGTGATGAAGCCCGCGAAGAACTCTCCGGACGGCTGTCCGCCGCCGAAGATCAGTAGGCCGAGCCCGAAGAGACCGGCCAGGGCGATCCAGACGACGGTCCAGATCCCCGCTTCCTTGATGGACACGTCGTGCGGCTTGCGGCCGATGAAGAAGTCGACCGCGATGAGGGCGGCAAGGCCCACGATCGTCAGGACCCACAGGGTCAAGGAAACATTCACTGCGCCTCCGGCAATACGTAACGGCAAGTAACCAGCGTCGTCGCGCTGCCGGAGGTCTCTTCCACCCAGGGTGGGCCGACGCCCCGGGATCTTCCCAGATCCGTATTGACGGGTACGCCGCAGTCGACAGGGAGTACTCCCCTCCGTGAGAAAAACGGTACCCCAATCACCAAGGAAAGGTAAAGCGATTGGCAAAATAAAGGTCAAAATCCCTGATCGGGAGGCTTTACGTGTGCTTGGTGCGGGCCCTCGCGACGTCGGCAAGCACCTGTTGGAGCACCTGACTTCCGGGCGGGACGAGGGCGGGTTCGTACGTCCAGGCGTGCCCCACCCAGGGGTCGGCGAGGTGGTCGTCCGGCACCGGAGTGAGGCGCAGCAGGGAGCGCCACAGCGGATCCAGCAACGGACCGTAACCGATGGCCTCCTCCCGGTCCGCGACCATCATCAGGTGGACGCCGACAGCGGGACCCTCGTCGGCGAGGTAGCGCAGCTGGTTCACGGCACGGTCGTCGAAGCCGTGCGGGAAGTCGTTGACGATCAGCAGTTGCTCGGCGGTGTCGAGGTCGGGCGGGAGCGAGTCGGCGACGCCGCCGCGTATCGCCATCTGCACCAGGTCGACGCGCTGGGTCAGCCGGGTCAGGGTGTCCGCGACACCCGCCGCTCCGATCGCGGGCGGCGCCGCGAGGACACCGGCCTGCATCAGCGGAACGAGTGCCTGCGCGCCGGCACCCGCGGGGTCGATGACGTGTACGGCGAACTCGCCCGTGGGGTGGACCGCGAGCAGCCGCGCCGCGTGCGCCACCGCGGTCTCCATAGCGAGGCGCCGCAGGTCGTAGGCGTCGGTGAACGAGCCGTCGAGCGATCCGGCGGCTCCGCTGTCGATCCACAGGCCCCGTTCCAGGGGCAGCCGCACCAGCATCGGTATGCGCAGATCGGCGGCCTCGGGGAGATGGAGGTCGCCGACGCGCAGCGCCATGGGGATCTCCATCGGCACGCGATAGGCCTGCCACACGGGGTTGTCCCAGCGCGCGTAGGCGGGCGGCAGTGCGGGTTCGACGACCTCGGCCTCGGCTGTGAGTTGGGCGAGGTCCCGGTCAAGGGCCGCCCTGGCCTGGTCGACGAGCTGGGCCTGCCTGGCACGGGCGGCCTCCCGCGCGGCGTCGCCCTGCCCGCCGATCCGGCTGCGCGGGTCGGACAGGACCTGGTCGAGTTCCTTCTCCATGCGCGCGTCGGCGAAGTCGACCGCACTGCGGTAGGCGGCCATGGCCCGGGCCAGGTCCTCGAACATGCCCCACACCTGGTTGTAGAGCCGCTCCTCCATCGACCAGCCGGTCGCGTCGCCCGCGACCGGCGTCGCGGACTGCCCGGGCTGAGCCGCGGACGCGGCAGGAGGGGGTGGTGGCGGGGCCGCGTTCCGCCGACGCGGGTGGCTGTAGTCGATCGGGCCACCGGAGGCGGTGGGTCCGGAGGGCTGGGTGGCAGAGGAAGAGTCGTGCGCCTGGGGAACGACTGAGGGGTCGCCGGGGGCGGCGTGCACGTCGTACGGGGAGGCGGGCTGCGGCGACGCACCGGACACCGGTGTTCCCTGGGGGGCGTAGGGAGAGGCGGGTTGCTGCGGTGCACCGGGGTCCGGGGCGGCGTACGGCGACATCGGCTGTGGTGGTACAGGGCCGGGGGTGCCCTGGGATGCCGGGCCGCCCTGGTCGGCGCCGGGTGCCGATGCGGTCGTCCGCCGGGTGCTGTCGGCGTCCGCCGGGCGCGGCAGGGCCTGGACCGAGCGGGCCAGACCCTGGGCGATCGCTTCGTTGATGCCGCTCGCGAGGGGGTGGGCCTGGGCCAGACCCTGGTCGGTGAGGAGTTCGGCGAGGCCGCCCGCGTATCCCTGGCCGACCGCCCGCACCTTCCAGGCGCCCTGCCGACGGTAGAGCTCCAGGGCGACGACGGCCGACTCGGCGTCCAGACCCATGATCGTGTAGCTGGCGATCTCGGTGCCGTCGAGGCCGGTCACCGCGACGAACGGGGCGGCGACGGCGCCGAAGCGGACGGGGCCCCCGATGCCCGGGGCGGGCAGGGCGAGCAGCACGCTGACCCGGTGCACGGCCTCGGACATGGCGCCGAGATCGACGGCGAGGCGATGGTCGGCGGCCGCCTGCCGGGAGACCTCCAGCCCCGGCAGGGTGGGGGCTCCCGGATGGGCTACCCACTCCACGCCGGGCACCTTGCCGCGCTCGTCGCCGAGGGTGGCTGCCGCCACGACCGGCGTACCGGCCGAGACCCGGATCTCCAGACGGACCTGGGAGAGCGGGTGGTTCTGCCCCCGCACCAGCTCGGCCGTCATCGCCTTCGTCCCCCCCCTGTGTGTCCGCTGTGTCGTGTCAGGCGCCGCTCGCGGGCTACAGGTGCGGCAGGATCGCCGGCATCAGGTCCTGGAAGGTGCGGCCGTTGGCCGGGGTGCCCAGGGCCGTCATCGTCCAGCCCGAGCCCGTGCGGTGCACCTTGGCCATGATCTGGGCCGTGTACGCGCCACCGCCCGCGAGCGTGTACCGGGCCAGTTCCTGGCCGTTGGTCTCGTCGACCAGACGGCAGAACGCGTTCTGCACTTCCTGGAAGGTCTGGCCCGTGAACGAGTTCACGGTGAAGACGATCTGGTCGATGTGGACCGGCACCCGCGACAGGTCGACGAGGATCGACTCGTCGTCGCCGCCCTGCCCGACACCGCCGACGAGGTTGTCGCCGGTGTGCCGCACCGAGCCGTCGTCGCTCACCAGATGGCGGAAGAACACGACGTCGAGCGGCTGCTTGTCCGCGAACAGGACCGCCGAGGCGTCCAGGTCGATCTCCCGGGTGCGGGAGCCGAAGAGGCCGCGCCGGGGAGCCGCCTGCCAGCCGAGCCCCATGCGCACCGCGGTGAGGCTGCCCCCGTCGTTCTTCTGCAGGCTGATGGCCTGACCCTTGGTCAGATTCACGCCGCCGCCGGGCGCGCCGCCCTTGGATACGTCCACCACGCGCTGGTCCCCTCTCGTGTTTCCCCTGTTGCCGCGGGATCCGCGGATGCCCAGAACCCTACGCAGGGCCACTGACAGTGACGCACCCTGTTCGCGCTTTGTGTCGGTCTTGCAACACAGCCCGTACGCACAGCTGACGCGTACGCACAGCTGACACGGCTCTCCGCGGAACGGTCAGGCCAGTCCGGCCTCCTTCATCTGGCGCAGCTCCTTCTTCATCTCGGAGACCTCGTCGCGCAGTCGGGCCGCGATCTCGAACTGGAGGTCCGCGGCCGCGGCGCGCATGCGCTCGGTCATCTCCTCGATCTGCTCGGCGAGTTCGGCCGCGGGACGGTCGGTCGGAACCGTGGCCGTGGTCTTGCCCTTGGCTGCCTTCGCGCCCTTGGCCGCCTTGTGGCCGAGGGCGGGCACGGGGGCCTTGGCGCCCTTGCCGTCCTTCAGCTTGCGGTAGCCGGAGCCGAGCAGTTGCTCCGTGTCGACGTCCTCACGGGCGATCTGAGCCACGATGTCGTTGATCTTCTTTCGGAGCGGCTGGGGGTCGAGCCCCCGCTCCGTGTTGTACGCGACCTGCTTCTCCCGGCGACGATTGGTCTCCTCGATGGCCTTCTCCATCGCAGGGGTGATCTTGTCGGCGTACATGTGGACCTGGCCGGAGACGTTGCGCGCCGCGCGGCCGATGGTCTGGATGAGGGAGGTGCCGGAGCGCAGGAAGCCCTCCTTGTCGGCGTCGAGGATAGCCACCAGGGAGACCTCGGGCAGGTCCAGGCCCTCACGGAGGAGGTTGATGCCGACGAGGACGTCGAATTCACCGGAGCGCAGCTCCCGCAGCAGCTCCACACGGCGCAGGGTGTCGACGTCGCTGTGGAGATAGCGCACCTGGATGCCGAGTTCCAGGAAGTAGTCGGTGAGGTCCTCGGCCATCTTCTTGGTGAGCGTGGTGACCAGGACTCGCTCGTCCTTCTCGGTGCGCTTGCGGATCTCGTGCACCAGGTCGTCGATCTGGCCCTCGGTGGGCTTGACGACGACCTCCGGGTCGATCAGGCCGGTCGGGCGGATGATCTGCTCGACGACGCCGTCACCGCGGGAGAGTTCGTACTTGCCCGGGGTGGCCGACAGGTAGACGGTCTGACCGACGCGCTCCTGGAACTCCTCCCATTTCAGGGGGCGGTTGTCCAGGGCGGAGGGCAGGCGGAAGCCGTGGTCGACGAGGGAGCGCTTGCGGGAGGCATCGCCCTCGTACATCGCGCCGATCTGAGGGACGGTGTTGTGGGACTCGTCGATGACGAGCAGGAAGTCGTCCGGGAAGTAGTCCAGCAGGGTGTTCGGCGGGGAGCCGGGCAGGCGGCCGTCGAAGTGCATCGAGTAGTTCTCCACGCCCGAGCAGGAACCGATCTGGCGGAGCATCTCCAGGTCGTACGTCGTGCGCATCCTCAGACGCTGGGCCTCCAGGAGCTTGCCCTGCTTCTCCAACTCGGCAAGGCGCTCCCCCAGCTCCTTCTCGATGTCGTTGACGGCCCGCTCCATGCGTTCGGGGCCCGCTACGTAATGGGAGGCCGGGAAGATGTACAGCTGCTGGTCTTCGCTGATGATCTCGCCGGTGACGGGGTGGAGAGTGGTCAGGGCCTCGATCTCGTCACCGAACATCTCGATGCGGACGGCGAGTTCCTCGTAGACCGGGAAGATCTCGATGGTGTCGCCGCGGACGCGGAAGGTGCCACGGGTGAAGGCCAGGTCGTTACGGGTGTACTGGATGTCGACGAAGCGACGGAGCAGCTGGTCCCGGTCGAGCTCGTCACCGACCCTGAGGGGGACCATCCGGTCCACGTACTCCTGCGGCGTACCGAGACCGTAGATGCAGGAGACAGAGGCGACCACGACGACGTCACGGCGGGTGAGCAGCGAGTTGGTGGCGGAGTGGCGCAGCCGCTCGACCTCCTCGTTGATCGAGGAGTCCTTCTCGATGTAGGTGTCCGACTGCGGGATGTACGCCTCGGGCTGGTAGTAGTCGTAGTACGAGACAAAGTACTCGACCGCGTTGTTCGGCAGCAGCTCGCGGAACTCGTTCGCCAGCTGGGCCGCCAGCGTCTTGTTCGGCGCCATCACCAGGGTGGGGCGCTGGAGCTTCTCGATCATCCACGCGGTGGTGGCGGACTTGCCGGTGCCGGTCGCGCCGAGCAGTACGACGTCCTTCTCACCGGCCTCGATGCGCCGGGCCAGGTCGGCGATGGCCGCCGGCTGGTCGCCGCTGGGCTGGTAGGAACTGACGACCTCGAAAGGCGCCACCGTGCGTTCGATGTGGGAAACGGGCCGCATGTCATCCACCGTACGACTCCCCACTGACAACGCGGCCCGATCAGCGGTTTCGGGGAGAGGCGGGGTCTCCGGGGTGGCTCGGGGCCGGGTGGGTCGGCTCGGACGGGCGAGACGGTTCTGGGGCAGGGCGCATCCCGGAGGAAGGCGCGTCCAGGGCGGGGAGAGGCGAGCCCGGAACGGGCCGTAGCGGTGCAAGGCAGGCAGGAGCGACGCCGGGCAGCTGGCGGTCGGGGTGGGGACGGCCGCAGGTCGTGAGCCGCAAGGGAGGATCGCAAGGCTTGCGAGGTGCGGCGCTCAGGGCGCGGGGCGGGCTTCCGAGGCGGGCAGGCCTCCTGCAGCCTCGGGAAAGCCGGAGAGGCCTGTCAGTGGTTTTGGGGGGTGTGGGCGCTGTGCTCTGCGTGGCGGCGGGTACGGAGGGCGGGGCGGCGGGAGGTGGCGTGGGAGACGAGTTCACGCGCGGGGACGCCCGGCTTGTGCTCTGCGGGGGTCCAGGCGGGCTTACCCATGACCATCAGTGGGTCGAACAGCACGACGACGCCCGCGAGCAGCAGGAAGGCGAGCGGGCCGATCATCATGGGCGCCAGCAGGGAGGCCGGGGAGTCCCCGGAGGACGGGGACGCCGTGCCGTGGAGATGGACGCGGAGGGCGGCCATGCCCGTGTAGTGCATACCGGTGACGGCGAGCCCCATGATCAGGCTTGCGCCCACACTCCACAGGAACCCCCTGACCTGCCCGGCGGCCCACAACGCGGCGGTGGCGGCGGCGACGGCTATGACGACCGAGCCGGACACGGTGGCCGTGTTGTACTCCAGCTTGCCGTTGAAGCGCATGCCGGCCATGCCCAGGTAGTGCATGGTGGCGATCCCCAGGCCGGTGATGGCGCCTCCCGTCATCAGAGCGGTGCCGCGCGCCCCCTTGTAACCGACGATGAAGATGCCGATGCCCACCATGACGATGGCGACGCCCAGGCTGGCAAAGGTGATGGCCTTGTCGTAGTGGATCGGCGCCTGTTTGACCTTGAAGCCCATCATCGCGATGAAGTGCATGGTCCATATGCCGGAGCCGATCGCGGCCGAGCCCAGGGCGAGCCACCCTGGTCGCCAGGAGTCGCCGACGAGCATGGACCGGGTGGTGCAGCGCAGCCCCAGCGCGCCGCCCAGGCAGGCCATGAGGTAGGCCACCACCGGTGTGACGAGTCCGTAGCTGAATCCGTCGACCGTGCCTTGCATGCGCGGCTGCCCTTCCGCCTTCTTACATCCCGGTATTTCCCGAAGTACTCCCCTTCCCAGAACCGCTCGAGCGGTCAGGGCTGAGGCAGAGAGTATGACCCCCACCGGAATGGTCGAACGATTCTCCGGCAAAGAAACACGTCCTTGCCCCAGTTGTGCTGTATCGGTGAGCGGCCATGGCGCAACGCCGTTCAAGTTGTGGTCATTCCGCACTCCTCCGCCCTTGACCCTCTGCTGTCACAGTGGAGCTCTCTGTGACAGACCGACGCGCGGAGTGCGCATGTACGCGCGCGCGAGAAGGTGTTCGAGGGCTCAGAACAGCGGCTCGGGCAGGACCCCCTCCAGAGCGAGCAACTTCCGCTTGGTCTCCAGGCCGCCCCCGAAACCGCCGATGCCGCCGTCGCTCTCGACGACTCGATGACAAGGCACGACGACCGGCAGCGGATTGGCGCCCATCGCCACCCCCACCGCCTGTGCGGCGCCCGGCTGGCCGACCCGGCCGGCCAAATCGCCGTACCCGACGACCGAGCCGTACGGCACGCCGGCGGCGAGCTCGCGCAGCACCTGCCGGTTGAAACCGGAGATCAGCGACCAGTCCAGGGGCAGATCGAAGGCGTGCCGCTCACCCGCGAAATACGCCTTCACCTGGCGTATCGCCTCGGCCAGCAGCGGGGAGTCGGGGGCCTCGACCGGCTCACGGCCCAGCCGGGACCCGAGTCGGCCGAGCGCCGTGTCGCGCACCGCGTCCGTGGCGTGGAAGACGACGTTGACCAGGCCATCGCCGGTCGCGGCCAACAGCAGCGGACCGATGCCGGTGGCGACCACGGTCCACACGACCTGCTGCTCATACTGTCCCTCGCTGTCCATGTGACCCACCGTAGAACCCACCACTGACAACGCCCGGAGAGCGGCGAACGCGGCCCCCGCCTCCCGACGGGGCTCAGACTGCCGGAAGCTCGTCGCGCACCACGTCGGGCTTGTCGGTGATGATGCCGTCGACGCCGGAGCCAGCCGGAGACCAGATCAGTCGGTCACCGAGGTGCCGACTGCGGTTGCCGCCACGACCACCGCGCCCCTGGGCGCCACCGCCCTCCTGCCGTACCTGCACCGCGGCGAGCTGCACCACCAGAAGCTGCTCCTGGAGATCAAGAACCCGGAACTGTATCCGGGCATCGAGAAGCAGACCCTGAAGTCCCTGAGCAACGAAGGGCTGGCCTGGCCGCTGGGATGCGTGCCCCCTTCGGGCGGCTAGTCGTAGTGCCGGGCCTCGAAGATGTTGCCGTCCGGGTCGCGGAAGTAGAAGCTGCGGCGGGCCATTCCACGGGCGCCGAAAGAGTCGTGGGAGATGTCCGAGACGGGGACCGACTGTTCCTCCAGGCGGTCGCGCAGGGTCTGGAAGTCGTCGCCGGGCATGGCCAGACAGACGTGGTTGACGGGGTGCCCGGAGCTCTCAGCGGCGCCGGGGACCATCTTCATGCGCTCCGCCGTGGAGAGCGGCATGAGGTCGAGGATGGTCTCGTCGTTGAGCCGTACGGAGGGGAACGGGGCCGACCCCGCGGCGAAGTCGGTGAGCCTCACGGGTTCCATGCCGACCGTCTTCTTGTAGAAGTCCGCCGAGGCCAGGGGGTCCCGCACCCAGAGGACGACATGGTCGAGACGTGTGGTGTTGTCCGTCATGCGGCCCAGGCTGGTGGTGTCTTCCACAACCCGCAAGTGTTTGACCGGACGTACCGCCCGCCAGAGATGAGGGAAGACCGACCGACAGGAGGCAGGCTCGTGGTGCTGGTGCTGTCCGAAGAAGTGCGGGACGCGATCGACGCGCGTCGACCCGTGGTGGCCCTGGAGTCCACGATCATCGCGCACGGGCTGCCGCGCCCGCGGAATCTCCAGGTGGCGCTGGAGCTGGAGGACGTCGTACGGCGGGAGGGTGCCGTCCCCGCCACGATCGCGGTACTGGACGGCAGACCCCATGTCGGTCTGGACAAGGAGCAGTTGGAGCGGGTCGCGAACGAGGACGGCATCCGCAAGCTGGGCCATCGGGACCTGCCGCTCGCGGTGGCCTCCGGGGCGAGCGGTGCGACCACGGTGTCGGCGACCGCGCTGCTGTCGGCTCTGGCGGGTGTGCGGGTGTTCGCGACGGGTGGGCTCGGCGGGGTGCACCGGGAGTGGACGGTGACTCAGGACGAGTCGGCCGACCTCGGCCTGCTGGCGTGCACGCGGATCACCGTGGTGTGTGCGGGCGTGAAGTCCATCCTCGACGTGCCGGCGACGCTGCAGCGCCTGGAGACCCTGGGCGTCGCGGTGGCCGGATTCGGCACAGACCGCTTCCCCGGCTTCTACCTGTCCGACTCGGGACACCCGGTGGAGTGGACACTGGACTCCCCGGGGCAGGTGGCGGACGTGATGAGGGCCCAGGACGCGCTCGACGGGCCCGGATCGGCCTTGATCGTCGCCAACCCCGTGCCCGAGGCCGAGCAACTCGATCCCGAGTTGCACGCGCGCGTGCTCGCCGACGCGCTGCACGCGTGTGAGGCGGAGGGGATCTCCGGTCAGGCGGTCACCCCGTTCCTGCTCGACTACCTGGTCCGGCACACCGACGGAGCCTCGCTGAGCGCCAATCTGGCGGCGGTACGCGGCAACGTACGGCTGGCGGGCCGGATCGCGGCGGCCTGGGCCGAGGCGTGACCACGGAGCGGCCCGGGCCGAGTGCGGCTGACGCGGCGGATCGGGGGCGAGCCGGCGATTCGGGCGGTGCGCTGCTCGTCGCCGGGGACGTCATCACGGACGTCGTCGCCCGGCATCGGGGGCCGCTCGCCGCGGGTACGGACACCGCCGCGACGATCCGGACGGTGCCGGGCGGGGCAGGGGCCAACGTGGCCTGCTGGGCTGCTCACAGCGACCGCGTGGAAGTGCGGCTGCTGGGGCGGGTCGGTGCGGACTCGGCCGCCTGGCACGAGCGAGAGCTGGTCGCCTGTGGCGTACGGCCCCGGCTCGTCGTCGATCCACAGGCGCCGACCGGGACGGTGATCTGCCTCGTCGACACGGGGGCGGCCGCCGAGCGGACGTTCCTCACGGACAGCGGGGCGTCGTTGCGGCTGGCACCGGAGGACTGGTCGGACGCGCTGCTCGGCGGGGTGGCTCGACTGCACCTGTCCGGCTACCTGCTGTTCTCCGAGCGGAGCCGCGCGTTCGTGACCGTGGCGTTGGAGGCGGCACGCGCGCGTGGAGTGCCGGTGAGCCTCGATCCGGCTTCCGCCGGGTTCCTGGTGGCGTTGGGCACGGACCGTTTCCTGGCACTCATCCAGGGTGTGGACGTGTTGCTGCCCAGCCGGGACGAGGCGTGTCTGCTCACGGGGTCGACCGACGCGGCGGACGCGGCGGCCGAACTGAGCCGCCGTGTTCCCTTGGTGATCGTCAAGCAGGGCGCGGAGGGTGCGTTGGTGGCCCGGTCCGGCACCGTGATCGCCCGCGTCCCCGCCGTACCGGCGACACCCCGGGACACCACCGGCGCCGGCGATGCCTTCACCGGCGCCTTCCTCGCCGCCCTGCTCACCGGTGTCCCACCCGAGGACGCGGCGGCGGACGGGTGCCGTGCGGGGGCGCTGGCGGTGGAGCGGGTGGGGGGCCGTCCACCGCGAGGCGACTCTCGAGGGCCGACGCAGGCACGGGCGGCCGACGGAGGAGGGCCGCCGGTGGCGCACCGGGCGTGAGTCGCCGCGGGTCGATCCCCGGTCTGTCGGGCGGCACCGTCCGCTCACACCGCCTGGGGGAGCGCGCAGGCCCGGGCTCGCGTCGGCCGGCAGCGGCCGGTCCGGCGTACCCGCCGTACGCGGCCCCAGGACCGGTTCGCCGTACCGCCGAAATCCACGTCGCCGCTGTCCGCTGTCCGCTCGCCGCTGAACACCCGACACCCGGCGATCGGCGACCAGCCTCATTCCCCCGCCCACCTACTCCTTCCGACCCCATGCAGAGATCATCGGAGCCGTGGCGAGGTCCATGCCACCGGCGGCGACGTTCGCGAGGTGACGGTCGATGTCCTGGTCCGTGGCGTAGCCCTCGGCGACGAGTTGGTCACGGATCTGGCGGATCGTGGCGGCCTCCAGGGCGGCGCCGGCGGGTGAACTGACCGGGAAGTACGCGTCGGCTTCCACCCGGCGCAGACCGGCCTCACGGAGCAGACGGGGCAGCTTGCGCCCGTAGGAGAGGTCGGCGCCCCGCTCGGCGAGCAGGCGGCGGAAGCCCTTGCGCAGCCGGTTCGCGAGCTGCTGCTCGGGGCCGTGCTCGTCGGGGCACAGCAGCGGCTGGAGGGCGGGGTCGGCGTCCTCCAGCAGGAGGCGTCCGCCGGGGCGCAGGGCCTTGACCATGGACCGCAACGCCCTTTCCCGGTCCGGCACATGAACGAGGACGAGCCGGGCGTGCACCAGGTCGAACCCCTCCCCCGGCGGCTCCTCGGCACCGACGTCGTGCACCCGCACCTCCACCGGAGGCCGGGCGGCCGCGGCGACCCGTGAGGTGTCGATGTCGGTGGCGAGGACCCGTCCGGTCGGGCCGACCTTCTTGGCCAGCCAGGACACGACGGAGGTGCCGCCGGCTCCGACCTCCCAGCAACGCCAGCCGGGTCCGATTCCGAATCCGTCCAGATGCCGGAAGGTCGTGGGGTCGAAGAGGGAGGCGAAGGCGTCGAAACGTTCCCCCGCCTCGGTCTGGCGGTTGTCGAGAAGATACCGGTCGGATCGCGTCATGCCGCGATCATCCCAGTTGCCCGGCTTGTCCGGAGGGGTCGACGCGACGGGACGAGATGGAGGAGATGCCGACACCAGCCCTCCGGGGAGCGACAAAGCCGTTGTCCACAGCCGGGAACCAAGCGGAACGCGCTGTTCCCACAGGCTTACCCGCCGCTCACGTCGAGCTGGCAAACTGGCCGACCAAGGCGCGGGAATGCGGCGCGAGGGGGATCCAGGCGAGGAGATCCAGATGTCGATGGCAGGGAATCTGCGGAAAGTCACCAGCTTCGGCAGGGCGGGCGGCCTTCGCAAGGTGGCTCGGCTGGCCCGGCGACGCCCCCGCGTCGACCTGAGCCATCCGGCCCGTTCCCCGCTGGGCTCCTCGGTGGTGAACTGCGTGGCGTACAAGGAGGGTTTGCGGGTCCCGGCCGGCAGTGACGTGGTCGACGCGGTGGAGCGGGTGCGCAAGAGTCGTGACGGTTTCGTCTGGCTCGGCCTGCACGAGCCGACGGACCGGGAGTTCGCCGGTATCGCCGAGCTCTTCGACCTGCACCCCCTGGCGGTCGAGG
This sequence comes from Streptomyces violaceoruber, assembly GCA_000720805.1. GTDB lineage: Bacteria > Actinomycetota > Actinomycetes > Streptomycetales > Streptomycetaceae > Streptomyces > Streptomyces cellulosae_A. The sequence continues at coordinate 65,827 of JODI01000014.1, read as the reverse complement.
ACGCGGTCGAGGCCCATCAGCGCCCGAAGCTGGAGCGCTACGGCGAAACGCTGTTCGCGGTCTTCAAGACGGTCTGCTACGTCGAGCACGAGGAGCTCACGGCGACCAGCGAGGTGGTCGACACCGGCGAGATCATGGTGTTCGTCGGCCAGGACTTCGTCATCACGGTCCGCCATGGACGGCACGGCTCGCTGGGGCCGTTGCGCGAGGAGCTGGAGTCCGCTCCCCAGCAACTCGCCAAGGGCCCGGCAGCGGTGCTGCACGCGATCGCGGACCATGTGGTCGACGACTACCTGGTCGTCACCGACGCGATGCAGGAGGACATCGACCAGGTCGAGACGGCGGTCTTCGCGGACAACGGCGCCCGGATCGACCCCGGGCGCATCTATCAGCTCAAGCGCGAGCTCCTGGAGCTGAAGCGGGCCGTCGTTCCGCTCGGGCGTCCGCTCGAGGAGCTGGCCACCCGGCCGATCCGGGTGGTCGATCCGGAGATACAGGCCTACTTCCGCGATGTCTCCGACCATCTGCTGCGTGCAAAGGAGCAGATCGCCGCCTTCGACGAACTGCTGAACTCCATCCTCCAGGCGCATCTCGCACAGGTGACGGTCGCGCAGAACGAGGACATGCGGAAGATCACGGCCTGGGCCGCGGTGATCGCCGTACCGACCATGGTGTGCGGGGTGTACGGCATGAACTTCGACCACATGCCGGAGCTGCACTGGCGATACGGCTACGGCCTGATCATCGGCGTGATATCCGTGGCCTGCCTGGTGCTGTACCGCGGCTTCCGGCGCAACGGCTGGCTCTGACCGGTTCCCGCTCGCAGCACTGAGGCCCTGGAGTCGGTGACGGAGGCACGGGCTCAGTGGCGGTCGGTTGCCCGGGCGTAGACGCTCTCGGCCCAGGTCGCGATCTGGTCGTCGGGCAGGTGCCGAGCCAGGTCGGCCTCGCTGATCATGCCGACGAGGCGCTTGTTCTCGATGACGGGCAGCCTGCGGATCTGGTGTTCCTGCATCTCGTGCAGCACCTCGCTGACATCGGCGCCGGCATCGATCCAGCGCGGGGTGCCGTGGGCCATCTCGCCCGCGGTGACCTTGGCCGGGTCGTGGCCCATGGCGACACAGCCGATGACGATGTCGCGGTCGGTGAGGATCCCGCACAGCCGTTCGTTCTCGTCGCTGATGGGCAGGGCCCCGACGTTCAGGTCGCGCATCAGTTGGGCGGCACGGTCCAGGGTTTCGTGTGCGGGGATCCACTGGGCGCCACGGTGCATGATGTCCGCTGCGGTGGTCATGGTTACCTCCCGGTGCCGGGTGGCCGGCGCGGAGCGGGTGGCCCCGCATGTCCCGTCGCCCTACATTCTCGCGGCGCCGCCGGGCCGACGCACCCGGAGCGCGCTCAGGCTCAGAAGCCCACGAGCTTCCGTGGGACGACGCGGATACGGGTGTCGTGGCGGAGGTGGCGTGCCCTCTGGCGTCTGTCAGTGGAGGAGCGGAACTCGGTGTCGTCCTCGCGATTGATCCAGACCACGATTGATCCAACCACCGAGTTCCGCGGGGCGCCGTCCGCTGATCCAACCACCGAGTTCCGCGGGGCGCCGTCCGCGCCGAGGGCGGCGACGCCGGCGAAGTTCCTGCCGTCGAGAAGGGCGCGGGCCGAGTCGCCGAAGGTGACGGAATCACTGGAGGAGAAGGTCATGGGGCCAGAGCAGTCGACGGAGCGCGCATGAAGAAGGGGGTTGACCGATCAGCGGGACGTGGCCGGGGATCAGCCGTTCCACGCCGGGTGACGGGGATCGTCGGCACGTACCAGGACGTCGGCCGTGCCGGCCGGGTCGGTCTCGTCCTCGTAGCGCTCGAACGCGGGGAGGGTCCAGTGCTCGGACTCGGGGGTACGACGGCGCAGGGCGCCCGGTGAGAGGAGGACATGGACGGTCAGGTCGAAGGGGAACCAGTGGCGCAGCAGGAAGGGGCCGTGCAGCAACAGGAAACCGCCGGGCGGTAGTTGGAGGTAGGGGCTGCGGGTGGCGCGGTCGGTGGCCGGGTCCCACAGATCGGGCAGGACGCGGCCGTCACCGCCGGGTTCGAGGGGACCGAAGACCTCGCGCCACAGGGCGCCCGTGTCGAACCAGCCGTCGTAGTAGGCGTCCAGGTCCTGGTGCCCGTACTCCAGGCGGAGGGAGGCGGGACGCAGGAAGCCGTGCGCGTCGACGACGAGCGAAGGGCGGCCGCGTATGCGCAGGGCCTCCGAGACGCGTTCGGCGAGGTCTCCGGGACGGGCGGCCGGGGCACCGTCGAAGGCGATACGGGGCCAGGGGCCGCCGTCGGCCGGTTTCAGGTCGATCAGTCGTTCGGCGAGGAGGTCGCCGAGCCGGTCCCAGGTGATCGCTTCGAGTCGCACACGGCCATGATGCGTCAGTCAGCGGTCAGGGCGCGTCGCGCTCGTGAGCCCGGCGGGCGGCGACCAGGCGTGGCAGATGACGTTCGCTCCAGGTGCGGGCGGCGTCGAGGAGGGGGATCAGGGTGCGGCCGAGAGGGGTGAGGGCGTATTCGACACGGGGCGGGTTCTCGTCGTGCGCGGTACGGGTGAGGAGGCCGTCGCGTTCCATCGCACGCAGGGTCTCGCTGAGGACCTTGGGGGTGACGGACCTGAGCGGGGCAAGGAGTTCGGTGAAGCGTCGCGGGCCGCCCTCCAAGCACCGGATCACCATGCCCGTCCATTTGTCGCCCACGCGGAAGGGCATCACGGAGGAGGGGCAGGCCGGGTCGAACATGTCGGGGTCCAGAGGAGGGGGCAGGGTGCCGTCCGTGAGGTCGGTCATCGGTCGAGGGTAGCGCCGATACCGTTGAAGTAACCGGGCCTTCGACGCCTAACGTCCAGGTCGAGCCGTGAAGAGCGGTTCTGGACAGGGAGGTCGGACATGGGTGACACGCATCGCGTCGTCGTCTTCGGAGCCGGTGGACGGGCCGGGCGCGCGGTGACGGCGGAGGCACTCGGGCGGGGGCTCGCGGTGACAGCCGTGGTCCGGGACCCGCGGCGGTACCCAGATCTCGGAACGACGGGCGGGGCCGGCGTGACAGGTGAGTCCGGCGTGACAGGTGAGACCGGGGTGACAGGTGAGACCGGGGTGACAGGTGAGACCGGGGTGATCGGCATGACAGGTGGGACGGGCGTGACGGTTGTACGGGGTGACGTCGTCGATCGCGCGCGGGTTGCGGAGGTCGCCGCCGGAGCGGTGGCAGCGGTGCACGCCGTCTCTCCGTTCAGTGGGCCCGAGCAGGGCTTCGACGCGCTCGACCCGGACTTCTTCGTCAGGGCGGCGGACGCGCTGCTGGGCGGGCTCGCCGACGCGGGAGTGGAACGCCTCGTCGCGATCGGGCTGTTCGCGAACCTGCTCGGGGCGGACGGGCGGCCGGTGATGGACGACCCCGAGGCGTTCCCTCCGGAGATCCGGCCCTTCGCTCTCGCGCACACGGCAGGGCTGCGACGCTTGCTGGAGGCGGGCGACGGTCCGGTCGACTGGGTGATGCTCACCCCGGGCGGTGGGCTGGAGGAGCACGCTCCGCGCAACGGGCGGTACCGGTTCGGCGGTGAGCACGTGCCCGACGGTGCCGGTACGGCCGTCGGGCAGCGCGGGTTGTCGTATGCCGATCTCGCGGTGGCTGTGGTCGACGAGATCGAGAGGCCGACCAGGCACCGGGCACGGGTGTCGGTCTTTGATCCGGGCGCGCTCGTTCCCGACCTGGTCGATCCCGACGTGGTCGATCCCGGCGTGGTCGATCCCGGCGTGGTCGATCCCTCGACGCAAATGGACTCTGCCTGAACTCTGCGTGGGAATGAACCCTTTATGGCGCTCCTCGCAACTCCCCCGTTCCGGACCGGACTTCTGGTCGTCCAGCCTGTGCGGAGACGGCACTGCGCGGAGTGCCTGGGCGGGCCGCTGTCGATGGTCGTCGTCGAGGACGGGGCGGCTCGGTGCCTCGACTGTGTGGATCTGGGACACCTGGTGTTCCTGCCGCGGGGCGACACCGCGTTGACCCGCCGGTCGCGGGAGGAGAGCGCGTTGTCGGCGGTGGTCGTGCGGTTCAACCGGCGCAAGGGACGGTACGAGCGGCAGGGCGTCCTCGTCGAGGAGGCGGGGCTCGCGCGGGCCGAGGCGCGGTGTCTGGCCGACGCGGAGGCTCGGCGGCGACGCCGGGTACGGGACGCCGCGCGGCGGGCGACGGAGGATCTGCGGTTCACGGCTGCCTTCGCGGCGGAGATACGTCGGCTGTTTCCCGGCTGCCCCGAGGCGCGGGCCCGGGACATCGCCGCGCACGCCTCGGTGCGGGGCAGCGGGCGCGTCGGGCGGAGTGCGGCGGGGCGCGCGTTGTCCGAGGGGGCGGTGACGTCGGCGGTCATGGCGTCCGTACGGCATGTGGACACGCCCTACGACCAGTTGCTGATGAGTGGGGTGGCCAGGCAGGAGGCCCGACGGCGGATCGCGGGAGCTGTGGAGACGGTGCTGGGTGGTTGGCGGGAGGCGGCGGTGGAGGGGGAGGTGGAGGCGGAGTAGCCCCCGTTGGTCAGGGTGGGCCGACGTTCGTGGGACGCGCAGGGTTCGGGTTCTGGGTTCGGGTTCGGATGGGTTCGGATGAGCCGGGGTTGTCGGCGGGCTGGAGGCTCGCTTGTGGGAGTGCGGGGCTCGGCCATGGTGGGGGTGGGTGTCCGGGGATTCACTGGTGGGGACGGTGGATGCCGGGCTGCGGCTCGGCTCGTTGTGGGAGTGGGTGGCGACGTGATCGAGGGGCCCTACTTTGTGCTGGCCGTGGTGGGTGTGGTGGGGACCGGACTGGTGGCCGGCGCGTTCTGCGCCTTCTCGGCCTTCGTGATGCGGGCGCTCGCCGCACTGCCGCCCGCGCAGGGGGTCGCCGCGATGAACTCGATCAATGTGTTCGCGGTGCGGCCGGCGTTCATGATCGTGTTCACCGGGTCGGCCGTCGTGTGCGTGGTGATCGCGGTGGTGACGTTGGTGGTGTGGCCGGACGAAGGGACGGTCGAGCTGCTGGTGGGCAGCGCGCTGTATCTGTTCGGCGTGTTCGGGCTGCCCCTGGTGGCCAACGTGCCGCGCAACAACGCGCTGGCCAGGCTTGATCCGGGCGCCCGGGAGGCGGCCGCGTACTGGCCGACGTACGTGCGCGAGTGGTCGGTGTGGAACCACGCCCGCACGGTAGCCTCGGCCGCGGCGACCGTGGCCTACGTGCTGGCCCTGACCTGATCGCGGGCCGGCGGCCGGCTGAGCGGAGCCCCGTGCCGACCTGCGAGAAAGCGCTGTCGGACGTCTGCGCACGTGCCCGATGAGACGTATCGTGGGCCGAAAGAAGCAAAAGAAGTAAAAGAAGTACCAGAAGAAATGCTGACATCAGCATTGACATAGGTACCGCAACTGACTCAAGTGATCAAAGAAGTGCCGGAACATGCCGCCCGATGGCGCACGGCCACGTCGGACGCGCAGGCGTCGCACGCGTGAGCAAGGAAGACGTCCATGGCCGATCCCAAGGGATTCATGACCACGCCCCGCCAGGACTGGCCGCGTCGACCGGTCGAGGAGCGGGTCCGGGACTGGGACGAGGTGTACGTCCCCGGCGCGCTGCTGCCCATCATCAGCAAGCAGGCCGACCGATGCATGGACTGCGGTATCCCCTTCTGTCACGACGCCTGTCCGCTCGGCAACCTGATCCCCGAGTGGAACGACCTGGTCTCCCGGGAGGACTGGCGGGCGGCCGCCGACCGGCTGCACGCCACCAACAACTTCCCCGAGTTCACCGGGCGGTTGTGCCCGGCGCCCTGCGAGGCGGGGTGCGTGCTCGCGATCAACCAGCCGGCGGTCACCATCAAGAACGTCGAGGTGGCCATCGCCGACCGGTCCTGGGAACTCGGGTTCACGCCGCCGCGGCCGCCGGAGCGACTGTCGGGGCGAACGGTCGCGGTGATCGGCTCGGGGCCCACCGGCCTCGCCGCGGCGCAGCAGTTGACCCGGGCTGGGCACACGGTCGCGGTGTACGAGAAGGACGACCGGCTCGGCGGGCTGATGCGGTACGGCATCCCCGAGTTCAAGATGGAGAAGCACCACCTGGAGCGGCGGATCGAGCAGATGCGGGCGGAGGGGACGAAGTTCCGTACGTCGACCGCCGTCGGACGGGACATCGGCGCCGCGGAACTGCGTTCGCGCTACGACGCCGTGGTGATCGCCACCGGAGCGACGGCGTGGCGCGAACTGGACGTGCCAGGGCGGGAGTTGACCGGCGTGCACCAGGCGATGGAATACCTGCCGCTCGCCAACCGGGTGCGCGAGGGCGACCTGGAGGTCTCGCCCCTGTCCGCGGCCGGGAAGCACGTCGTCATCGTCGGCGGCGGGGACACGGGGGCCGACTGTCTGGGGACGGCGGTGCGGGAAGGGGCCGTCTCCGTCACGCAGTTGGACATCTACGCCCAGCCCGGCGCCGAGCGCGACGAGGACGTCGAGCCGTGGCCGACGTATCCGAAGATCTACCGGATGTCGGCCGCGCACGAGGAGGCGCGGGACCTGCGGACGGCGCCGGCGGCGAACGCGGACGCGCGGCTGTTCGCGGCGTCCACGCTCCGCTTCACCGGGGACAGCGACGGGCGGGTGCGGTCACTGCATCTGGTCGAGGTGGACGCGCGGCGGCGGCCGGTGTCGGACAGCGCACGCCGCCTGCCCGCCGACCTCGTGCTGCTCGCGCTCGGTTTCTCGGGCCCGGACAAGGAGGACGGGCTGATCGGGCAGTTGGGGCTGGAACTGGAGCCGGGCGGGACGATCACGCGGGACGCGGATTTCGCCACGAACGTCCCTGGCGTGTTCGCGGCGGGGGACGCGGCGCGTGGGCAGTCGCTGATCGTGTGGGCGATCGCGGAGGGGCGGGCGGTGGCGGCCGCCGTCGACCGCCACCTGACGGGCAGTTCGCAACTGCCGGCCCCGATCGGACCGTACGACCGACCCATGACGGTGTAGCGCCCGACCCATGCCGGCGTATCCGACCCATGCCGGCGTATCCGACCCATGCCGGCGTATCCGACCCATGCCGGTGTAGACCGCCCCGTGGCCGTATGCACCGGCCGCCGGCCCGGTCCCGGCGGCTGACTCGGCACATGCCGGACCGCGCCCTAGCGGCGTTCGTCCGTCCCCGCCACCTTCGCCGTCGACAGTGCCACCCGGTTCCACGTGTTGATGGTGAGGATCAGGGCCAGCACGTGGGCGAGTTCCTCTTCGTCGAAGAGAGTGGCCGCGCGGGCGTAGACGTCGTCGGGGACGCCTGCGTCGGCCACCAGGGTCACCGCTTCCGTCAGGGCGAGGGCCGCCTGCTCCTTCTCGGTGAAGAAGTGGCGGGCCTCCCGCCAGACGGCGACCATGTGGAGCCGGTCCTCGCTCTCGCCGGCCTTACGGGCGTCGTTGGTGTGCATGTGCAGGCAGTACGCGCAGTGGTTGAGGAGCGAGGCACGGATCTGGATCAGTTCGACGAGTGCCGGGTCGAGGCCCTCCCGGGCGGCGGCGTCGAAGCCGATCAGGGCTCGGAAGACCTTCGGGGCGGACTTCGCGAAGTCCGGGCGGCGGCTCCGCTCGGCGGCCGGCTCCGTGTGCGTCGTCGTAGGCGCCGTGTGCGTCGTCGTAGGCGCCGTGTGCGTCGTCGTAGGCGCCGTGTGCGTCGTCGTAGGCGCCGTGTGCGTCGTCGTGTACGTCGTCATGCGCATCAACCTACGACCCCGAAAGACCATGTGTATGGTGCATTTCCATGGATGAATCGTGGGTCAATTCCGCGGAGGGGATCGGCGCCGACCTGCATCTGGAACTGTCCGGTCCAGGCAGTGGACGTGCCGCGCTGATCCGGGCGCTGCGCGACGCCGTGCGCGGCGGACGGCTCGCCCCCGGCACCCGGCTGCCGCCGTACCGTTCGCTCGCCGCCGATCTCGGGGTCGCTCGCAACACGGTGGCCGACGCCTACGCCGAACTCGTCGCGGAGGGCTGGCTGACGGCCCGGCAGGGGTCGGGCACCAGCGTCGCCGAACGCGCCGAGGCGCTGCGACACGCCGTACGAGCGCCTCGTACGACACCTCCACGCGCGCGTGGACCGCGGCACGATCTGCGGCAGGGCACTCCGGACGCGTCGGCGTTCCCGCGTTCGGCCTGGCTGACCTCCTACCGGCGTGCCCTCCAGCAGGCCCCCAACGAGGTGTTCGGGCCGGGTGACCCGGCCGGGCGCCTCGAGCTGAGGGAGGCGCTGACGGAGTACCTGGCACGCGCGCGCGGGGTGCTCACCGAGCCGGGCCGGATCGTCGTCTGCTCCGGTTTCGCGCATGCGCTGCGGCTGCTCTTCGCAGGGGGAGTGCTGCGCGGTCCGCTGGCCGTGGAGGCGTACGGGCTGGGCTTCCACCGGGAGTTGCTGCGTGCCGCCGGCGTACGGACCGTGCCGCTCCCCCTCGACGAGCACGGGGCCCGGGTCGACCGGTTGGGGCACGAGCGGGCCGTACTGCTCACGCCCGCACACCAGTTCCCGACCGGCGGGCCGCTGGATCCCGGGCGCCGGGCCGCGGTTGTCGACTGGGCACGCGCGCGTGGGGCGGTGGTCCTGGAGGACGACTACGACGGGGAGTTCCGCTACGACCGCAAGCCGGTCGGTGCCGTCCAGGGCCTCGATCCCGAGCGTGTGATCTTCATGGGCTCGGTCAGCAAGAGTCTGTCGCCGGCGGTGCGACTGGGCTGGATGGTGCTGCCGGAGCGGTACGTCGAGGGCGTGCTCGCGGTCAAGGGCGAGCGCGAGGCCTGGGCGAGCGTGCTGGACCAGCTGAGCCTCGCCGACTTCATCTCCTGCGGGTCCTACGACCGTCATGTACGGCGCATGCGGCAGCGGTACCGCAGCCGCCGGGACCGGCTCGTCGCGGCGCTCGCCACGCACGCGCCGCACGTGGAGGTCACCGGGGTGGCCGCCGGGCTGCACACGGTGCTCAGGCTGCCGCCGGGCACCGAGCGGTCCGCGGTCAAGGCCGCTGCCTGGCAGGGCGTCGCCCTGGACGGCCTCGCCGAGTTCCGGCACCCGGAGACCGACATGCCGACGGACGAGGGCCTGGTCGTGGGATACGCGACGCCCCCGGAGCACGCCTACGGGGCCGCGCTGGACGCTCTGTGCGGGGTGCTCCCGCCGCAGGTCACCGCTTGCGACCCACGGCCCCGTAACCCGGAATGACCCCGTCGTCCTGGCCGGGGACCGGCTCGCCCAGCTCGGGATGCCACAACTGCGGTACCTCGACGCCGGGTTCGACGAGTTCGAGGCCGTCGAAGAAGCGGGCGAACTCCTCGCGGGAGCGCAGCGCGAGGGTGACGCCGGCCGCCTTGAGCTTGTCGGTGGCCGCCTGCGACTCCTCGGGCGTGAAGTCGGCGGTCGCGTGGCTGACCATCAGGTAGCTGCCGGAGGGCAGTTCGGACAGCAGCCGGGCGACCAGCTCGTGCGCGCCGTCCTCGTCGGAGACGAAGTGCAGCAGCGCGATGAGCGAGAGCGCGACCGGCCGGTCGAAGTCCAGGATCTTCCGTGCGCCTTCGAGGATGGCGTCCGGATCCCGCACGTCGGCCTGCAGGTACTCGGTGACTCCTTCGTCCGTGCCGCGCAGCAGGGCCTCCGCGTGGGCGAGGACGATCGGGTCGTTGTCGCAGTAGACGACCCGCGCGTCGGGGGCGACCTGCTGGGCGACCTGGTGGAGGTTCGGTTCGGTGGGGATGCCGGTGCCGACGTCCAGGAACTGGCGGACGCCGTGTTCGGCGAGCCAGCGTGTGGCTCGGTGCATGAACGCCCGGTTGACCCTGGCCATCACCGGCACCCTCGGGTCGAGGGCCAGCATCTGCCGGCCCATGGCCTCGTCGACCGGGTAGTTGTCCTTGCCGCCGAGATACCAGTCGTACATCCGGGCGGGGTGGGGCTTGCTGGTGTCGATCTCAACCATTAATCCAGTACCCATCAATGTTCAGTAATCCAGCAGCGGCAGAGGGCAATTGAGCGCAGATCAGGCAGCAAAGGTCACGACAGCAGGAAGTCCGCCTCCCCCGCCTTCGCGCCCTCGATGAAGGCGGTCATCTCGTCCGTGGTGTAGATCAGCGCCGGTCCGTCCGGGTCGGTGGACTGGCGGACGGCGATCCGGCCATCGGCGAGCTTCATCGCCTCCAGGCAGTTGCCGCCGTTGCCGCCGCTCCAGGGCTTGTGCCAGCCCTCGCTTCCCAAGTCCCGCGCGGGCATGCCGTTGTAGACCCGTTTGCGCGGCCTGATGCGATCCATTCACAGCTCCTTGCGGAGATCCCGGAGGATCTCCTTCGTGCGATGTGCAGTAGCGGCCTGCGCCGCCATGCGGTCCATCACCTCGAGGTGGGTCGCCACCTCTTGCCGCGCGTCCAGGTAGACGGCGCCGGTCAGGTACTCGCTGTAGACCATGTCCGGGAGTTCCGGCACGGCGAATCGGAAGAGCACGAAGGGGCCGTACGTGCCCGGGTGCGGCCCGTTGGCGAACGGGGCGACCTGCAGGGTGACGTTGGGCAGCTTCGTCGCGTCGAGCAGCTTGTCGATCTGGGCACGCATCACCTCCGGGCCGCCGACGGGGCGGCGCAGCACGGTCTCGTCCATCACGACCCACAACCGGGGTGCGTCCTGACGGGTGAGCAGATCCTGGCGTTGCATGCGCAGATCGACATGAGCGTCGATGTCGTCGGGGCTCGTCTGCCCGATGGCACCGGACTTCAGCACGCCACGGGCGTAGTCCTCGGTCTGCAGCAGACCGGGCACGAAGTGCGGCTCGTACTGCCGGATAAGGGCGGCCGCCCCCTCCAGGCTGACGTGCATCGAGAACCAGCCCGGCAGGACGTCGTGGAACCGCTGCCACCAGCCGGGTCTGTTCGCCTCTTCGGCCAGTTGCACGAAGCCCTCGGCCTCGTGGTCGGTGATTCCGTAGGCCTTCAGCAGCAGTTGGAGGTACGGGATCTTGAGGGCGACCTCGGCCATCTCCATGCGGCGGACCGTGGCGGGGGCGACGCGGAGGATGCGGGCGGCCTCCTCGCGCTTGAGTCCCGCACGTTCTCGCAGGTCAAGGAGGCGCCGCCCGAGGACTACCTGGCCGACCGTCGGCGCGGACCGCGGTTCGCTCACCGTCCACCTCCACAAAGTCCCTGATCCGACGGCCTCGAGGGCTCGGGCCGGTCAACCGAAGCGAGCTGACTGGGCATGACCGAACATGCTGACAGCCCTGCGGCGCCATTCGAAGACCTATTCGAAGATCTGTACGGGATGCGTACGGATCTTCGCTGATCTCAAGTGGCGCCGCTCGACGTGCTGTTGCGAAGCAGTGTGCCACGGCCCTTCACGGCGTCACACGGCACTCTGCATTTTTCAGAGTGACACTTGCCAAGTGTTCACGGCGGGGCGATAGTGGCAAGCGTGATTCCGCCCGCGCCCTTAGGAACAGACGCTGCCGCAGGCCGCACCCTCGGCCTCGGTGCCGGTGGGGGTCCCCCTGCTCGAGCTCGTTCGAGAGTGGAGGAATGGGTGAGCCCTGACAAGGCCACCGCCGAGCGCCGGTTCCGCTTCGAGCTGGCCGCCCATCCGGGTTCTCCCGCGCAGGCCAGACGCCTCACACGGGCGCGGCTGACCGGTTGGTCCGTCTGCGAGGACACGTGTGACTCGGCGGCCCTGGTGGTCTCCGAGCTGGTCACCAACGCCATCGTGCACACCGCGAGCCGCCGTGTCGTGTGCGAGCTGCACGACGGTGAGGACCTGGTGCGGATAGCCGTACGGGACGAAGGGTGCGCGCCGGGCGAACCCCAGCCGTCGCCCCAGGGGCCCGAGGAGGAGCACGGGCGGGGGCTGATTCTCGTCGACGCCCTCTGCCACGCCTGGGGAGCCCACGAGCACGGCCTGGGCCTGCTGGTCTGGGCGGAACTGCCCCGTCAGGCCGACGCCCCGCGCGACGACACCGCCCCCAGCAACGACCTGGGCTGGGGCGCCCGCCCGAAACCGGGACCGTCCACCCACTCGGGGAGCACGACGGCGCAGACGCACGCCTCCGGCACGGGAGCCGGAATTCACCCCGGTACGGGAGCAGAGATACGCCCGGGCACGGGAGCCGGAATTCGCCCCGGCGCGGGAGCCGGGATTAGCCCCGTCACGGGAGCGGGGCTACCTCCCCGTACGGGAGCAGAGATACACCCCGGTACGGGAGCCGGAATGCACCCCGTCTCGGGAGCCGGAATGCACCCCGTCTCGGGAACGGGGCTACCTCCCGGTACGGGAGCGGAGATACACCCCGGCACACACACCGAGACGCGCTTCGGCGCAAGGACCGAGGCCCGGCCCCCGCACGGGACCGCGGCCTCGACCAGCTTGGGCGTGGAGCCACGGCGCGGCACCACACCCGGTGCCGGTGTCGGTGCCGGTACCGACACCGGGGGCGCGGCAGGAGCCCGGCATCGCGGGACGAGGCCTGGATGGGCGTAGACGGGGATCGCACAGGCGTGGACGGGAGCCGGATGGGCATGGCCGGGGGCCGGATGGGCGTAGGGGCCGGTTCCGGCGCCGGTCAGGTGCTGAACCTGGACACGTTGGTCCGCCTGGGACGCGGGCGGCGTGCCCCGGTGCCGACCCGGCGGCTGTCCGTCCCCGAGGGCATGACCACCCCGCTGGGCTACGACGCGGTGGCGGTGCCCGCACGGTTCGGTCCCCTGTTGATGCCGCGGCTGCCGCGGGTCGGGTGTGTCTACGCCGATGAGGCGCACTGGTGGTGGATCGTTCCGTCCGACTCCGACTACGCGCTGGAGTGGCCCGCCCCGGCGCAGTACGCCGCCGGAGCGGTCGTCCCGGACGCTCCGGACGTCCCGGATCTGATCCACCGGCCGGAGGGGACGATTCCGTACACCCCGCCGATACCGCTGTACCTGGCCCTGTGCCGGCTGACGGGGACGACGCCGACCTGGTCGAGGCCTGTCAGCGCGTAGGCCCCACGACCGCTCGGTGTGCCCCGGACACCGGCGGCACGACCGCTCGGTCTGCCCCCGGACACCGGCGTGTGTCCCCACCCCAGGACGCCATCCCCTACCCCCCAACCCACATGCCCGCGCATCCGCAGGAGTGCGCCCGCGCGCTCCGAGCGCCATGAGATGCGCCCTGCCCCCAGAGGAGTCGGCGCCGCGATAGTGGCCGTTCGTCCGGGATCGGGGAGGCCGACGGTGGGAAAGAGGCGCGACGCGGAGCGGGACGGCGCGAGCGAACCAGAGGTGTCCGAGTCGGAGCGGCTGCTGTTCGGCGGCCCGCTGCGCTACGACATGGGCTGGAACTCTCACGCGGACGCGTTCCTGGAGCTGAACTTCCGGGCCATGGTGACCCGTCTCCCGTCGCTGCTCACGGCCAGTTTCCAGCTCGCCTGGCAGGCCGACCGCCGGGCCGCCCGCACCGTCCTGGCCGCCGAGGTGGGCCGTGGTCTGGCCCAGGCCGTGAGCCTCCTCGCCGTCAACAGCGTGCTGGGCCGGCTGATCGGCGGCGGCACCCTGGAGGACCGGCTGCGCGGCGCCGTCCCCGCCCTGGTCGTGATGGCCGCGGTGATGCTGGTCGGGGCGCTGCTGCGGGCCGCGTCGACGTACGCCACCGGGCGGCTGGAACCCAAGGTGGAGCGGGTGGCGACCGAGCGCTATCTGGAGCGGGCGGCGGCCGTGGAGCTGGCCGCGATCGAGGACCACGCCTTCCACAAACTGCTGGACACCGCGCAGTACGGCGCCGCGTCCGCCCGGCGGATGATCTCGTACGCGGCACGTGTGGTGAACGCGATGATCTCGCTGATCGCGGCGGCGGGCGTGCTGACGGTGCTGCATCCGGCGCTGCTGCCGCTGCTGGTGACGATGACTCTGCCGAGCGCTTGGAGCGCGCTGACGACGGCGCGCCGCCGCTACGAGTCGTTCCACGCCTGGGTGCAGCACGCGCGCGCGGGACGGCTGCTCGGCGCCCTGCTGATCGAGCCGGAGGCGGCCCCGGAGATCCGGGTGCACGGGGTGGGTCCGTTCCTGCTGCGGCACTTCCGCGCGATGTCGGAGACGGCGGAGGTGGAGCAGGCCCGGCTGGCCCGGCTGGCGGCCCGCACGGGACTGATCGCGGCGGGCTGGACGGGTCTGGCGACGGCGGCGACGTACGCGACGCTGGGCGGGCTGCTGCTGGCGGGTGCGATGGCGCTGTCGGTGGCGGGAACGGCCGTGATCGCCATCCGTACCGGTTCACAGAGCCTCGACACGCTGGTGGTGGAGGTGAACGCGTTGCATGAGGAGGCACTGTTCGTAGGCGACCTCCAACGGCTGTACGTCGAGGCGGCCGGACGGGCGATCCCGGTGGGCGGGGCCGCCCTGCCGGCCGATCCGCGCGAGATCCGGTTCGAGAACGTCTCCTTCACCTACCCGGGTGACGCGGCCCGTCCGGCGCTCGCCGACGTGACCCTCACCGTCCCGCTCGGCAAGATCGTCGCGCTGGTCGGGGAGAACGGCTCCGGCAAGACGACCCTGGTCAAGCTGCTGGCCGGGCTCTACGCGCCCGATCGGGGCCGGATCCTGTGGGACGACGTCGACACGGCCACCGCCGACCGGCGGCTGCTGGCCGAACGGGTCGCGATGGTCGCCCAGGACTTCAAGCGGTGGCCCTTCACCGCCCGTGTGAACGTGGCGGTCGGCCGTTCCTCGGAGCCGCTCACCGACGAGCGGATCACGGACGCGGTCGCGGAGGCGGGCGCCGGCGAGGTGGTCGGGGATCTGCCGCGCGGCCTGGACACCCTGCTGGCCCGCAACTTCAGCGGCGGGCACGAGCTGTCCGGTGGCCAGTGGCAGCGGCTGGGGATCGCCCGGGCCGCCTACCGGCGCGGGCGGATCCTGATCGTGGACGAGCCGACGGCCGCCCTGGACGCCCGGGCCGAGCTGGAGGTCTTCGAGAAGATCCGCGCCCTGGCCGGTACAGGTCAGACGGTGATCCTCATCACCCACCGGCTGGCGTCCGTCCGCCACGCGGACCTGGTGCATGTCCTGGACCAGGGCCGGCTGGTGGAGTCCGGCACACCGGACGAGCTGCTGGCGACGGGCGGGGTGTACGCGGAGCTGTACTCGCTCCAGGCGGAGCAGTTCACGACGGGGGTTCAGGCCGGGGCCCGCACAGGGGTGCAAGCGAAAAGTCAGAAGGAGGTTCCGGAGGAGATTCCCACGCGGGCACCCGCCCCCACGGCGCAGGTGCCCGCCCCGAAGGGAGGCTGACCTCAGGCGACAGCGTCGGCCGCCGCCTCTCCACCGCGCACGATCACCAGGAACGTGTCGGTCGCGAGGTCCATCACGACCTCGGCCTGCAGTCCCTCAAGACGCCGCGCGTGCGCGAACTCCTCCGCCGGCCACGAGCCTCGCGGCCCACCTGCGGGAAAGCGTTCGAGCACTGTTCGCCCGTTCACCACCCTGCACCTCCAGAAAGCGTCGTACTTGTAGGAGTTAACGCCTTCCGGGGGCTGATCGCCTCGTTCAGTTGCGGGACTGAGACCTAGTTGACACGGATTCAGCGCGGAGTGTGAGGATTCGGTTACCCAACGGTCACTTCTGCTACCGATCGTGTCATTCATCGTACTCATCGTGATACTGAATGCGCTCGCCGTCCGTCGACGTGCCGAAGGCGCAGGTCCCTGCCCCGGCGCCTCCGCATCCGCATCCGCATCCGCCTCCGACGTTCAGGTGTCGTAGTCCTGGATGCGCCTGCCGTGGCTCCGGTCGACGAGCGCGGGCAACCGCTGTTGGAGCTCCGCGACCACCGAGGGTACGTCGATCGTCAGCAGCTCGCGGTCGCGCATCAAAATCCGCCCGTCGACGATGGTCGTCCGTACGTCGGAGGAGCGGGCGCTGTGCACGAGGGTCGCGGCGAGGTCGTGCACGGGCTGGGTGTGCGGGCCGGTGAGGTCGACGAGGACGAGGTCGGCCCGCCGCCCGGTCGCGATGCTGCCGACGACGTCACCGAGTCCGACCGCCCGGGCGCTCTGCGAGGTGGCGTGGTGGAGGGCCTGGCGGGAGGTCAGCCAGCGCGGGTCACCGGTCGTGGACTTCTGGATCAGGGCGGTGAGCGCCATCGACTCCCACACGTCGAGGGAGTTGTTGGAGGCGGCGCCGTCCGTGGCGAGTCCGACGGGTACCCCGATGTCGTGCAGGGCGCGGATCGGGGTGGTCGTGGGCCAGGCGAACTTGAGGTAGCCGCGGGGTGCCGCGGCCACGGCGGTACGGCCGCCGGCGCCCGCGAGGACGGGCAGGTCCCGCTCGACGATGCCGGTGCCGTGCGCGAGGAGGACGTCCGTGTCGAGGATCCCGGTGCGCTCGAGGACCTCGATCGGGGTGACGCCGTGCCGGGCGAGGCTGGTGTCGGTCTGGTCGCGGTTCTCGGAGGCGTGGATGTGCACGGGAAGGCCATGGGCGCGGGCGAGCTCGGCGGTGGCTGCGAGGTCGGGGTCGTCCACGGTGTAGGGGGCGTGCGGGGCGAGGGCGGTGGTGATGCGACCGCCGGCGCCGCCGCGGTGCCGGAGCGCGAACTCCAGCGACCTCTCCCGGCCTGTTGGCCCCTGCGAGGAGAAGTAGGCCTCTCCCAGGTGGGCGCGGATCCCGCACTCGGTGACGACGGCCGCGACCGCGTCCATGGCGAAGTAATGGTCGGCGAAGCAGGTGACGCCGCCGCGGATCATCTCGGCGCAGGCGAGCCGCGCCCCCAGTTCCACGTCCTTCTCGGTGAGGTTGGACTCCATGGGCCAGACGACGTCGTTGAACCACTCCTCGGTGGGCAGGTCCTCGGCGAGCCCGCGCAGGGCGACCATCGGGGCGTGGGTGTGGCAGTTGACCAGCCCCGGCAGGGCGACCTGGCCGCGCGCGTCGAGCCGTTCGGCAGCGGGGTGGCCCTCGACGGCCTCGGCGGTCGTCACGGACACGACGACTCCGTCCCGTACGACGATCGCGGCGTCCTCCTGGAACCCGATCCGTTCCTGCTCGTCGTGCACCAGGACGGTGCAGCCGGTGATGATGAGATCGGAGGGTCCTTCGGCGGGTGCCGCGGGGCTCTCCGCGGCATTCCGTTCGGCGTTCTCTGCGGGAGAAGGCGTCATGGCGCCAACGTACGACGCCCTGTCCGGCGCGCGTGAACAGAACCGCGCATCCCGTCGGGGCTCAGACGGCGAGCGGGATGTCGGGTGACCGCGGTCCGACCAGTTCCCGGTGCCCGGCGAGTTCGTCGAGCAGGGCGGCCAGGCGCCCGGCGTGCTCGGGCGTGAGCCGGCCCGTGTCGTCGAGTTGCACGGCACAGGCGGTGGTGGTGTCGACGAGCTGTTCCAGGGTGTCGGCCGCCTGGTCCGCGCCCTCGGCGTGCCGGGCGAGGGCGGGGAGTTCGGCGGCGGCGAGGGCGATGGAGGTACGGGCCTCGGCGAGCGTGCGGTAGGCCTCCCGGCGGAGGGTCCAGCGGACGGCACGGCTGTCAGCACCGGTGGCGGACGCGCCACGGGCTGCGGTGGCGCGGGTGTCGGCGCCCGTGGCGGCGCGCAGGAGGTGAGGGCCGGATGCGTGCGGGAGACGAGGACCGGACCGCCGTAGGCCGCGGGCGTAGAGATCCCGTACGGCGTGGGCGTCGAGATCCCGTACGGCAGACGCCTCGGACTCCCCCACGGCGTGCACCTCGGACTCGCGCAGGACGTGCGCGAGGTACGCCTGCGCGGCACTGCCCGCCGCCGCGAGCCGAGCCCGCACCCCGCCGGCCCGCTGTCCCGGCATCGGCAGGTGTCCCACGATCAGCACGATCGCGCAGGCCAGCAGCGTCTCCCCGATCCGGCCGGCGGAGGCCTGCGGTTCCCCGCCCACCATGACCAGCGCGAGGACGAGAACGGTGACGACGGCGGTCTGCGCGGCGAAGTGCCGGGTGGCGACGGGGATCAGGGCTCCGCTGACGGCGACCAGCGCGATGAGCCCCTCCGGCCGCGGCAGCACCGCGGCGAACCCGGCGAAGACAAGAGCCCCGAGGACGGTCCCGGCGGCGCGGCACAGGACGCGTGAGGCGAGCGGCCCCAGGTCGGGCTTGACGAGGAAGACGGCGGTGGCGGGCAGCCAGTACCAGTGCTCGTGCTCCCCGTACCAGCGCGCCTGGTGGAGGGCCTGGGCGACGCCGACGCCGGCCCCGAAGCAGAGGGCGACCCGTAGCCCGTACTCCCGTCCGCCGGCCCCGAACACCGTACGGAGCAAAGACCTGGGGGTACGCCTGCGGGTGTGCAGGTCGGCGCCCTTGCCCCGGTCGAAGGCCTCGGCGGCGTGCAGCAGGGCGTCGTCGAGGGCGCGCAGGCCGGGGGCCGACCGGGAGGGCGCGGGCAGCGGCCCGGTGTGGGTGTTGTCGCGTACGGCGGCGGCGAGGCGCCGGGGGCCTTCGGAGACCCGCCTGGAGACGTTCTCGCCGGCCCAGGCGAGCGCGGTCGCCGCCTCCGCGAGCGGCAGCGCGGCGGCGTACTGCCCGTGCAGCCGCCGTTCGGCCCCTGAACTGGCGTACCGGCGCAGGCGGGGCCCGGCGAGCGCGTCCTGGGCGTGGTCGAGGGCGGCGGTGAGCGCGGCGCGCCGGGCGGTGGCCTCCGGCGTGCCCGCGGCGTCGAGCAGTTCCGCCACGGCGTCGTAGACCGCGGCGACGGCCGCCCGCTCGCCGTCGAACCGGAAGTCCCCGGCGAGGGAGCCGGGCGTGGGCAGGACCAGCCGCAGTCCTAGGAGCCATCCGGCGCCCACGAGGAAGGCCAGCGCCCGCTGCCATCCCGGTTCGGGCAACGGCATCCCGGCCCCGATGGCGGAGGCGACCAGCAACTGTGTCCCGGCCCCGGAGGCCACGGGCCCCACGGCACTCACGCCTCCGGCGACCAGCCCGACGAGCGTGAGCAGCAGGGTCAGGAGTACGGCCCCCACCTGCGCCCCCGCGTACGTCCCGACGAGCAGCCCCACGGCCCCCGCGAAGGCGGGCACCCCGATCCTGCGCACCGAGGCCCGCCGGCTGCCGGGCCGGTCGTTGATCCCGGCCAGCATGGCCGCGATGGCCGCGACGACCCCCAGGGACGTACGCCCGGCCAGCACGGCCACGAGCAGCACCGGCCCGGCGGACAACGCCCCTCGCCCGACAGCGTTCCAGGGTATGGGCCCGCGTTGGGCGCGCAGAGCATGGGCGAGCCAGGGCGGAGGCGTCAGAGCGGCGGGTCGCGACACGGGGCTCCTGTCGTCGGTACGAGGCGGGGGTGAGCCTTCGGGCGACGGTGGCCGGGCTGCGGACTGCGGGCCGGATGGGTGCGGCCCGTGTGTTCTCCACGGTAGGCCGCGGTCTTGGAGGGAGTGGAACAGCAACGTTTCGGCGGTGTGACGGTTGACGGCAGACCGGTTTTCTTTATGAACGCAATGCCGCAAGCGGCGGGGCGCTCCGGCGTCTACCGCGAGACGAACCGTACGGGTTCGGCCGGCTGGTGGCGCCAGAAACTCGCGGACGCCCGGGAGCACCATCGCCTGCCGGCCATGCACACGGGCAGGGAAGAGCGTTTTCCTCAGGTGCTTCATGCCGGGTGCCACGAGAGCCCGCTGCCCCTGCCCACGGCAGAGGTACCCCAAGGGCAGGATCAGCACGACCCGAGCTGACGCCAGGCCTGCTCGTGTGAACAGCCACTGGGCGGGTGAGTGCCGCTGAGGGCGGTAGGGGGCGGGCTCCAGCAGCCGGCGCAGTCCCCGCGGGCTCTTGGTGGCGACACCGACGCCGTAGAAGCGGGCCTTGAGGAGGAGCAGGTCGAGGTCGGGGTCGCCACCGAGTGACGCAAGTTCCTCGTCAAGTTCCGGTTCGGCTGTTTTCGATACGATCACTCGCGCACGTGAGGCGTATGCGTCCAGCCGGTCGAGGCCGGGTCGCCCCTGTTGGCCATCAGTCACGTACTCGGTCGGCACATCCCCCTCGTGGAATGTCCCTGCGGACTCGATGAGCCGACTACCATGCGCTCCCGAACCACCCGCTCAGTCCCACAAGTCCCTTGCTGCACGGAAAGTTGACTGCATAGCATCGCGTTCACTATCGCGAATTGACTGTTGTTCCAGTGCGTCGGGGGGCCTGGTGTGACGTTGATGATGGCAGTGGCGGCCGTCTGGGGCGTCCTGCAACTGTTCGCCGTTTCCTGGCCGGCGCGTTCGGTGCGCTTGTCGACCGTGCTGCTGGCGCTCGCGGTGGGGGTCTACGGGTGCGGCGTGGCGACCGCGTTGGTGCAGCTCGCCTACACCCGCCTCTACGCGGACGAGTCGGGGCAGTCGCTGGTGACGGTGGTGCACACCACGAGCTACACGGTGGCGCCCTGGGTGGAGGAACTGATCAAGGTTTCCCCGTTGTTGCTGGCCGGGGCGAGCCTGAAGATTCGCCGCCAGTGGGGGCTGACCGACTTCGTGGTCGTGGGCGCGGCGCTGGGAGCCGGGTTCGGGCTGCTGGAGGGGGTACTGCGGTACGGCCTGGACGCGGACCGGGCGCTGGTCCGAGGGGACGGCTGGATCATCCCGGACAGCTTGTCCCCGCCCTATGTGCCGGGCCTGGGGCAGGTGTTGACGGCGTGGCTCCCGGCCCCGTTCAGTCAGCTGAGCATCGGCGGCCCGCCGGTCACGGAAACCTTCTCCCACCTGGTGTGGACGGCCATGGCCGGCTTCGGGGCCGGGTTGCTGTGGCGCACCCGAGGTTGGCTGCGCCTGCTGTCGGTGCTCCCGATCGCGGCCGCCGCCGTCCATCACACGGTGAACAACTACGCAGGACAGAAACCCACCGGCCACGTCGCCGCGAACTGGCTTGAATGGCTGGACGGGAAGGCGTGGGCGGCGCCCCTCGTGTGCCTGGCCATCGCCATGCTCTTCGACCTGCGCCAGACCTACCGCGGCAAACGCACCGTGCCGGGCGTACTGCTTGCTTCTGAACGCGCCGACGGGGACAGCCTGGGAGCCCTGCTCCGATACGCGGCCTGGCGTCCGCCATGGAGCCTGCGGATCGCGCTGCGCTACGTCAGACTGCGGCGCTCCCTGCTGTACGCCACCGCCGCCGTCCGGCACGAGCCCGCGGGGCCCGCCGACACCGAGCGACTCCACCGGGCGGTCTCTCAGATCACGGCGCAGATGGACGCGTCCGACAACCCGCACGCCTGGCGGGCGGTGAACATACGCGCTCTGCTGAGGGCGACCCGGGCTGCCCACGCGTCTCGGCTCCGATGGCTCCTGCTCATCCCCTGCGTACTGATGCTCCCCTCGCTGTTGTTCCTCGGCGTCGGCTCGTTCACCTCCACCGCCGGCCTCCAGACGTTCTTCAGTACGGGATCCGGCCCGAAGATCCTGATGGGCTTCGGCATCGCCGCCCTGGCCTGGATCGCCTACCAACTCACCGTCCTGCTGCGCACCTGGCGGACAGCGTCGGCCCAGCCCATGGGCGAACTGCTGGCGGTCCACCGCTTCCGTCTCGGAACCGCACTGGGGGCGGCCACCACCGGGACACTCCTGCTGTGGCGCGGACTCGGTGACGCGGGCCCCGAGGGCAGGACGATCCACACATCCCATCTGCTCGACGCGCTGAACACCTTCCTGGTCTACCTCGGTTTCGCACTCCTCCTGCTGTCCCTGCTCGCGCTGTTCCCTCCCGGGGGTCTCGCGCTCGCCGGAGGCGGAGTCGTCGGCGCCCTCACGGCCGAAGCCGCCGCCAACGCCGCCCTCCTCGGCACGGCCGGGATCGTCCTCATGGGGTTGGGTGGGTCGAGTCCCTCCGGCGGCGACTACAACGCGTGGCCCAGGAGCAAACGCAAGGGGCGCACGACGCCCGAGCACCGTGCGGATGTCCGCGGTGATGAGGGCAAGAGCCTTGGAGGCAAGAGCAAGGGTCATACGATCGACAAGCACGTCGACAAGACCATTGACGGCATGCGAAGACGCCTGCGCGAAGACCCTGACCTCGGCTCGGACTCACGCTACGTCGACGTCGATGCGGCACAACGCTTCACCGACAGGACTCTCGCCACCAAAGAGAATCAGCGGAAGATATCTGCCTGGCTGGCCAAGGGCGCTAAAGCACCGCTGCGGCTGGAAGCAGATTTCAGCGAAAACACAGGACTCCACCTCACTCGCTACGACTTCACCCATGGGCAACCAACGAAATGGGTGAGAGGCGTTCGCGTCATCCTCAAGGCCGACCCGTCGGCAACGTCCGGATACCGAGTCCTCACCTCGTTCCCCCAGCCCTGAAACGCACGCTTGGAGCAACTCATGAGTCAGGAATATCCGCCGGGGCAGCGGTTCTACGAACTCGCAGACCTGCTGAAGGCATACGCCTACACCGGCTTCACATTCTCCGACACCGCAGAGACCCCGGGCCCCGGTCTGGCCTCATATCTCAGAATCACCGCACGTGACCCTGCACGCGCCGCAACGGCCCTCCATCAGATTGAAGACCTGCTCTCCGTCGGACTTTTTTCCGAAGAGATCGCAGATGACGTGGAGGACCTGCCGCAGATCCGCCCTCCGATGGGGACAAGCGTGGAGGACTGCCTGCGCATCGTCAGAGACCACCTCTACCGGTTCCTGCAAGATCCGTCACGAGTTCCCCAGGTGAATCCGCAGAACTCCTGGGAATGGAACGAGCGATTCCCCGCGTTGAGCCAGTTCCTTGGAGCATACTTTCATCAGAATTTCTCAGAGTTCTACGAATCTCGCGACGAGGCTCTCCATGAGTACGTCAGCGAAGCCCTACCGGAGGACCGAGCACAGGCGGTACAGGAGCTCGGTGAGCTCCTGACCATCGTGTCCTCGGATGAGGAACTCCACACTGCGGCTACCGCTCTGGGGCTCGACCTTCTGCCGCCGGAGGGAATGTCACTCCGGCAATGGCTGGAGCTGGTCCGCCACAGGATCACTGCGGCGTAGCAATGGTCGGTCTTCGGAGTGGTTCACCACTGACCACTGCCCCGAGTTGCTTCCCGTAGCCCTAGGCGAGGGTCGCCGCTTCAGCCTCTGGGACCTGGCCTCACTCGCGAAGGCGCCCTCGGCGAGTGCGTCGACCCGGACTCGCTCACCGTGTCGGGCGAACGCCGGCTGCGAAAGAGGCTGGGGGCGTCCGGACGAGAGCACACCCGCGGCGACGACTACCGCCGGCGGTACTGGATCCGTATGCCGGGCGGCGGGAGCGGTCCCCTGGGAACACTGGCCGTCGGAACCTGGCCCGTGGGCGCGCTGGGCGTGTCCTCGCTGTACGTCCATCCCGTCGCCCGGCGGCGCGGCATCGCCTCGCTCGCTGGACACCGTGTACGAGGCGTGCCGTGCGGAAGGACTGCACGGGTTCCGACTGGAGACCTACTGGAGCTGGCAGCGGACCGTCCGGTTCTCCCTCGGCCGCGGGCTGTGGGTCACGTCATTCAAGCACGCGCTGGGGCTGGGCCGGTTGTCGTATCTGCCTTCGGACGAAGTGCACCAGAGCAAGGGCGAGTTCACGTTTCTGGTCGCCGATCCCGAGGCGGGCATGGTCCCGCTTCTCGTGGCCGGCGGCGCGGACGGACGGCTCCGCCTGCGGGAGACCGAGAAGTACCGGTGCGCACGGAACGAGCGCGATGCCGTGGGCCTGTACGCGCGATCGACCCTGGCACTCCATCTGGCCGTGCAGGGGCGGCCGTTGGTGCGAGGGGAGGAGGAATGGGCCAAGGCGCACCACTGGTGCGACATCGGCGAACCGGAAGGCTCGCGTACAAGATCGGCGTCTTCGAGGAGGTGGCGAGAGACGGTGGCTGGCGGGTGGAGAGTCCGTACGCCGACCTCGCGTCCCTCGGCGTACCGGACGCGGAAATTCAGCTGCGGTACCGCCCCCGGGCTCCGCCGCCGGAGAGGTCGTCGAGGCGTGCGCCTCGGTACCCGGCCCGCACTCCTCGCCGCAGGTCGGCCGTGGCCTGCCTCGGGTACAGCGGGCGCAGATGGAGAGATGGGGCACCGGCTGTCGTTCCGGAGGGGGTGAGGGGGCGTGAGCCGGAGCCCGCCCAGTCATCTCGGGGGCGGCGAGGGCCGTCCCCACGTCCGCTTCTTCGAAACCGGCTTCGCGTAGCTCCCCGCCCGGCTCGTCGTCAGCCCCAGCTGGACCAGGGACTCCGCGAGCTTCACCGCCGCGCCCACGCCGTCGACGACCGGAAGGCCGAGCTTGTCGCCCACCGTCCGCTGCAGCCCTGTCATGCCGGCACAGCCGAGCACCAGGACCTCCGCACCGGCCGCGCACACCCTCTCGGCCGCGGCCAGGAACGCCGCCTCGGTACGGGCCGCGTCCCCCAGGTCCAGGACGCTCAGGCCGGTGCCGACGACGGCGGCGCAGTTGCGTCCCACGCCGGCCAGTTCCAGGCTGTCCTCGATCTGGCCGCAGGACCGTTCCAGTGTGGTGACGACTCCGTAGCGGCGTCCGAGCAGGCAGGCCAGATGGGCGGCGGCCTCGGTGATGTCGACGACCGGTACGTCCACCAGCTCCCGGACGCCCTCACGCCCGTGCTCCCCGAAACCGGCCATGACGACGGCGTCGTACGGCGGGCCCTCGTAGGTGCGCAGCAGGTCGATGACCGCCGCCGCCGAGAGGTGGCTGTCGAGCCAGCCCTCCGCGGACTCGGGCCCCCAGGCCGGGGTCAGCCCGGTCACGGTGGTGCCCGGGCCTGCCGCGGCCCGGGCACCTCGTACGATCTCCTCGGTCATCTCCTGCGTGGTGTTGCAGTTGGTGACGACGATCCGCACGCTTCTCAGGCCTCCATGGTCTTAGGGGTGGTGGGGGTGCTCGCGCTCTTCTCCGACATGGCCACCACGTCCGCCGCCCGGTCGGCGCGGCACAGCGCCACGTACAGTCCGGCGGCCAGGGCCGTGCCGATGAACCAGGAGTACGGCGCGACGTCGCTGAAGGTCTTCACCAGAGCGAGCACCGCGGCGACCGCTGCCGACGGCAGGAAGGCCCACAGCGCCTTGGGGTTGACGCCCTTGCGGTAGTGGTAGCGGGAACCGGGCTGGGCGTTGAACAGTTCGTCGACGTCGACCTGGCCGCGCTTGACCCAGTAGTAGTCGACCATGATCACGCCGAACAGCGGGCCGAGGAAGGCGCCGAGGCCGCCGAGGAAGTAGTTGACGACGGTGGGGTTGGAGAAGAGGTTCCACGGGGTCACCAGCAGGGCGACGACGGTGCTGATCATGCCGCCGACCTTGAAGGTGATCTTCTGCGGCCAGACGTTGGCCAGGTCGTACGCCGGGGAGACGAAGTTGGCGACGATATTGACGCCCATCGTGGCGATGGCGAAGGTCAGCGCACCCAGCACCAGTACCCAGGTGTTGCCGATCTCGGCGACGAGGTAGGCGGGGTCGGTGATCTCCTTGCCGAACACCTCGTAGGCACCGGCGGTGACGATGACCGACACGATCACGAAGGCCGTCGAGTTGACCGGCAGCCCCCAGAAATTGCCGCGCCGGACCGTCTTGTAGCCGGGGGCGAAGCGGGAGAAGTCGCAGAAGTTGAGCATCAGGGTGCCGTAGGTGGCGAGGATCAGACCCACCGCGCCGAACCACTGCCGCCACTGCTCGCCGACGGAGACCGGGTGCGGGGTGCTGGTGAGCGAGATGGTCCAGCCGGCCTTGGCGAGGATCCACACGGCCAGCGCGATCATCACGACCCAGATGGCCGGGCCGCAGAAGTCCTGGAACTTCCGGATGGACTCCATGCCCTGGCTCATGATCGCCGCCTGGACCAGCCACAGCGCCACGAACGACACCCAGCCCAGCGCGTCGAGCCCGAGGAACGAGTGGTGTGTCCAGGACTCCAGGCCCGGCCAGGCCGCCAGCAGCATCACATTGACGGCGACGGAGGCGAGGTAGGTCTGGATGCCGTACCACATGATCGCGATGACGGCCCTGATCAGGGCGGGGATGTTGGCGCCCCAGACACCGAAGGAGATCCGGCTGACGACCGGGAAGGGGACGCCGGTGCGCTGTCCGATGCGGCCCATCATGTTCATCCCGATGTAGATGATCACGAAGCCGACGAGCAGGGACGTGAAGATCTGCCAGACGTTCATGCCGAGGAAGAGCAGACCTGCGGCGAACGTGTAGTTGCCGAGGTTGTGGACGTCGGACATCCACATGGCGAAGAGGTCGAAGACCTTCCAGTTGCGCTTGCCCGCGGGCGCGAGGTCTTCGTTGATGAGCCGCGGATCGGGGACGAACGCTGCTGTGCCGGTGGCTTCGGCAGAGTCGGCGAGGGACACGGGGCCTCCATGGGCGAGGGGACTGCGGAGGACTGCTTACGGGGGACGTCGGGGTACGGGCGGGAACCGCTTACGGGCCCGGGGCACTGCGCGAGCGAGATGTTTGGTATACCAAACTGCCGACATAGTCCTCCCGTCAACGGTTCCGACCGATGTCGTCGTCGTTAACGCTCCGTAAAACACCCCCGGAGTCGGCGAAGATGGGCGCATGAGCTCCATGACGAAGATCGAGCCCCTCGGCGCGGTACGCGAACGTGTACTGACCACGCTGCGCCAGGAGATCATCGCGGGCCGCCTCGGCCCCGGCGACCGGCTGGTCGAAAGGGAGCTCGCCGACCGCTTCGGGGTCTCCCGGGTGCCCGTCCGTGAGGCGATCCGCGCCCTGGTCGCCGAGGGCTTCGTCCACTTCGAGACGCCTCGCCGCACGGTCGTACGGCGTCTCGCCCCGGCCGACGTCAGGGAACTCTTCGAACTGCGCGAGGCGCTGGAGGTGTACGCGGCCGGGCTGGCCGCGACCCGGGCGACACCCGAGGATCTGGCCGAGGTCGAGGAACTCCTCGACCAGGCCACCACCGCGACCGAGGCGGAGGACGCGGAGGCGATCACCGACATCAACAGCCGGCTGCACGACCGCATCGTGGCCATGGCGGGCAACGGCCTGCTCATCGCCTCGCTCGAACCGGTCGCCGGCCGCCTGCGCTGGATGACCCGACGCAACGAGGAATGGCCCCAACTCCTGGTGGAGCACCGCGAGTTGTTCGAGGCGATCGCCTCCGGCGATCCGGACCGGGCCCGCGCGCACGCGCTGACGCACGTACGGACCAACTATCGGTCGACGGTACGGCAGCTCTTCGGAGAAGCCGGGGAAACCGGGGAAGCC
Organism: Streptomyces violaceoruber; assembly: GCA_000720805.1. Taxonomy (GTDB): domain Bacteria; phylum Actinomycetota; class Actinomycetes; order Streptomycetales; family Streptomycetaceae; genus Streptomyces; species Streptomyces cellulosae_A. The sequence continues at coordinate 38,607 of JODI01000014.1, read as the reverse complement.
AGAGAAACCGGGTAAACCGGGTAAACCGGGGAAACCGGGGAAACCGGGGAAACCGGGGAAACCGGGTAATTGGAACTGCTTTAGCGCTGGGCGTACTTGTCGGTCGCCGCCACCAGCGCCTCGGCGACTCCGGGGGCCCCGGCGTCGTGCCCGGCCTCGTCGACGACCGTCAGCTCGCTGCCGGGCCAGGCGCGGTGGAGCCGCCAGACGGTGCCGAGCAGGTTGCCGAGGTCGAGGCTGCCCTGAACGAGTGTGCCGGGAATGTCCTTGAGCAGATGCGCGTCACGCAGGACGACGCCCGCGTCGTTGCCCTCGCCCAGGAAGGAGTCGTTGCCCCAGTAGTGCGTGACGGTCCGCGCGAAGCCCAGACGGAACTCGGCGTCCTCGAACCGCTGCACGGAACGCGGCGGCGCCGGAATGATCGCCGTCTCCCAGTCCGTCCAGGCCCGTGCCGCCCGCTCCCGCACCGCCTGATCGGGTGCCTCGAGAAGCCTGCTGTACGCCGCCGCGAGATTGCCGCCCCGCTCGTCCTCCGGCAGTTCGGCGAGGAACCGAGCGAATGCCTCGGGGAAGATCTTCCCCAGTCCCCTGGTCAGCAGGGCCACTTCGGCGTTCGATCCGGTGGCGACGCAGGTGAGGACCAACTCCGTCACCACTCCAGGACATGTCTGCGCGTACCGCAGCCCCAGCACCGAGCCCCACGACCCGCCCCACACCAGCCACCGCTCGATCCCCAGGTGCTGCCGCAGCAACTCCAGGTCGGCAATGAGATGAGCGGTCGTGTTCACGCTCATGTCGGTGTCGTACGCACTCGCCCGCGGCGTCGAACGCCCGCATCCGCGCTGGTCGAGCAGCACGATCCGGTACGCGGCCGGGTCGAAGAGCCGCCGGAAGTACGGGCTGCAGCCCGACCCCGGGCCGCCGTGCAGCACGACCGCGGGCTTGCCGTGCGGATTCCCGCAGGTCTCCCAGTAGATGCGATTGCCGTCACCGACGTCGAGCATGCCGTGGTCGTACGGTTCGATCTCCGGGTGAAGAGGCATCCGGGGACCCTAACGTTCGTACGAGGAGGCCGTCACCTCATTTTCGGAGACCCGCCACCCGCGCCGCCCTACCCAGCACCTCCCGCAGCATCTCGGGGGTGAGCCGGCCGGTGAAGGTGTTGCGCTGGCTGACGTGGAAGCAGCCGAAGAGGTCGAGTCCGTCGAGCGGGACGTGCGCTCCGTGCGCGAAGGCGGGACGCGGCCGGGGCACCGCCCAGCCCGCCTCGGCGAACGCCGGCAGCGCCGCCTGCCAGCCGAACGCGCCGAGGACGACCACCGCCCGCAGCGTGGGGCGCAACAGGTTCAGCTCCTGGACGAGCCAGGGCCGGCAGGTGTCCCGTTCCGCGGGGGTGGGCTTGTTGGCGGGCGGGGCGCAGTGCACGGGCGAGGTGACCCGCACGCCGTACAGTTCCAGACCGTCGTCGGCGGAGACCGCGGTGGGCCGGGAGGCGAGACCCACGTCGTACAGCGCCTGGTAGAGCACGTCGCCTGAGCGGTCGCCGGTGAACATCCGCCCGGTGCGGTTGCCTCCGTGCGCGGCCGGGGCGAGGCCGACGATCAGCAGCCGGGCGTCCGGCGGACCGAAACCGGGCACCGGCCGGCCCCAGTACGTCCAGTCGGCGAAGGCCGCGCGCTTGGTACGGGCCACCTCCTCCCGCCAGTCGACCAGCCGAGGGCAGGCCCGGCACCCGGCGATCCGCTCGTCCAGCCCGGCGAGCCCGACATGTCCGCCAGGCTCACCTGGCCTGCCCGGCTCGTCGGATCCGGTACCGCCGCTGGGGTTCATGTCTCCACCGTACGAAAGGGCGGGCATCCGCCTTCCCTCGCGTTCCGACTCCTGGCCGGTCGTTCCCCGCGTTCCGCCTCTGCCCGGTGCCGGAAAACCCGCCCGACCCGCCCGGCGCCGAGTACTAAGGTCGGAGGCATGGCTGAGGAACGTGCGGACGACAAGACGGGCGGGAGCGGGACCGGGAGCACCGTCGGGAGCGGGAGTACCGGCGGGAGCCAGAGCAGGCCGGCGTCCGGGACCGGGACCGTCAATCCGAAAGTCCTTGATCCGGAGGCCGTCGACCCGGAGGCCGCGGCTGCCGTGGCCGCAGCCGAGGCGGCCGGGCCGAAGAGCGGTGAAACCGTGCGCCTCGACAGCTGGATCTGGGCGGTCCGTCTGGTCAAGACGCGTTCCATGGGAGCCACCGCCTGCCGGGGCGGCCATGTCCGGGTCAACGGCGAGCGCGTGAAACCCGCCTACTCCGTGCGCGTCGGCGACGAGGTGCGCCTGCGGCAGGAGAACCGGGAGCGGATCGTCATCGTCAAGCGCCTGATCCGCAAGCGGGTCGGCGCCCCGGTGGCCGTTCAGTGCTACGTCGACAACAGCCCGCCGCCCCCGCCCCGCGAGGCCGTGGCCCCGGCCGGCATCCGCGACCGCGGGACGGGCCGCCCCACCAAACGCGACCGCCGCGAGCTGGAACGCCTGCGGGGGCTGCTGGAAGGCGGCCACCCCGAGGGCCGCTGAGCTCGGACACTCAGGCACCCACACCCGCACCCGCACCCGCACCCGCACCCGCACCCGCCCGACAACGACCACGACCGTGACCGTGACGACGGCGATGACCGTGACGACGGCGATGACGGTGCCGTCCGGGCTCGGAGCCGTGCCCGGACACCACCGCCACCGCCGTCACCACTGCCGTACGGTCCTCGCACGGCCGCGGATCGAGGAGGTCACTCTCCTCACGCCCTCCGCGTCACCAGCCGCAGCAACTCCAGCAACCGCGTGTTGCTGTCCCGTCGCGCCCACGCGATGAGGGCGAGCGGCACGATCAGGATCAGCGGTGTCGCCGCGTTCTCCCCGTTGAAGTAGGTGAGCGTGACGACGAACGCGCCCACCATCAGCCCGCTCAGCGCCATCGCCGCGACCGACTGCAGCACCGGGATCAACAGGGCGACACCACCGGCCAGTTCCAGGACCCCGATGGTGTACATCCCCGTGCTGCCCCAGCCCATCTGGTCGAAGCCCTCGACGGCCGAGGGGTGTGCGATCAGCTTGGGCAGTGCGCTCGCGATCACGTAGAAGAGGGCCAGCACCACTTGCAGGCCGCCCAGGGCGATCCTGGCGCGGCGACCACGGGCGGTCGCGGACTCGGCGACGACAGTGCGGGAGGAATCGGCGGACGGAGCAGCGGCGGAGGCGGGGACGGCGGTGACGGGGACGGTGGTCTCGGACATGAGATTCTCCTGGGGGAAGCGGTCCATGCAGTTGTTGCAGGGGTAGACCGACCCACCCTCCAAAACTCATCGCCGCACGGCACGCACCCAGATCCGGTCCTCCGTCAGGTACTTGTCCACCTCCAGGCCTGCCTCCGCCAGTGCCTGCTCGAACTGTTCCTTCGTCAGCGGGCGGGCCAGGAAGGTCTGGGTCCAGGTCGCGTCCGGGTACTCGTACTCCGCACGGACTGAGTTGACCCCGTCGCCCACCGGCTGCGACGACACGATCCGTATGGTGAGGCCGCTGGGGTCGACCCGCTCGCGGGGCACGTTGGTGTGGTAGTCCTCGCCCTCACGTTGGATGAGCACGCAGCCGCCCGGCGTGACATGCCTCGCGCAGGTGCGCAGCAGTTCCTGCCGCACCCGGACGTCTCCGGAGTGCACCAGGAAGGACGCGAGCAGCACCACGTCGAAGGTCTCCCCCAGGTCGAGGGCCTCGATCGGGCTGCATATCGTGCGCGCTCCGCGGACTCGCTCCAGCATCTCCGGGGACTCGTCCACCGCCGTGACCGTGAAGCCCCGCTCCAGCAGTGGGTGGGTCATGCGCCCGACGCCGCAGCCCAGTTCCAGGATGCGTGCCCCCGCGGGCACGGCCGCCGCGATGATGTCCGGCTCGGGTCCCAGCGACAGCCGTGAGTAGAGCTCGACCGCGCAGCCGTCCGGCGTGATGGCCCCGGGCCCCGTCCCCTTGTGTCCCGCTCGCATTTTCAGCCCCATGCCCGTCCAACGGCCCGCCCCCGCACGCCAGTTCCGCACTCGCACACATTCACCCGTGTGAGTGACGAGTGGTGAACGGCGGCCCGGCAGGGCCGTGACGGCTCACCACGCGAACCACCCATGCCCGAGGTACCAATGTCCGCCCGCCCGCAGATGATCACCCACCGCCCGCTCCACGGCCGTACGCCGCGGCAGGGTGTCGATCGGCTGGTCCGGGTTCCCGAACACGAATCGGACCGGTTCCGTGTCCGCGGGCTCCCTGTCCTCGCGGGCGATTCGGAAGCGCTCCTGGAACCGGACGATGTGGGAGTCCTCGGGCAGGTACCGCTTCAGCTGCGGGTCGAGCAGCCAGGAGTGGCAGAGCGCGGCCCGGTACTTCTCCTCCGGGTAGTGCCGCGCGAAGAACTCGCCGGCCAGCGCCAGTGAGCGGTCGCAGGCGGCCGCTGACAGCGGACCGAGGAAGTCGGGGATGTGCAGGTTCAGACAGGGCGCCCCCGGGGTCGCGTCCAGCCCGGCGGAGGCCATCATCCGCCCCGTACGCTCGCCGTGCCGCGTGCGCTCGAACTGGAGCCGTCCCAGCTGGTAGAGCTCGCCCCGGAAGTGGTGGGTGAGCCAGCGCGGGGCGTTCACGCCGGGCAGACCGTATCGCCTGCGGTGCAGGGCCATGTTCCGCCCGAGGTCGGCGAGGGTGCGCCGGGAGACGTCGTCGGGGACGCCCCGCTCGCGGTGGTGGGCGCGGGTGTGGGGCAGCGCCGCCACGAACACGTACGCGGGGAAGCAGCGCTGCAGGGGACCCGACGCCCAGTCGAGCTCGGGCAGGTCGACCCCGGCGCCGACCTCTCCCATGTCCCGGACGAGTTCCTCGACCGACGCCTCGAGGAAGCGCAGCAGTTCCGGGTCGTCCGTGACTCTTCGACCCATCCGGACGAGTTCGCTGATGTCCTCGTGCGGTACGGCCAGGTCCAGCAGCACCTCGGCCAGCTCATCGGCGTCCGGAAGCACGCGGTGACCCCCTGTTCCGACCTCGTTGGTGAGTGTCCGTTCCGAAGGGTACTTTGCAGACAGGAGTAGTGATCCGGATGCGTACAGGCAGTGAGCCGACGACCGCACGCAGTGCACTGCGGGCGCGGATGTGGCTGAGCGTGTGGGGTGTGGTCTGGGCGATCTTCGGTACGGCCGCGTTCGCGCTGGCCGGCCGTACCGGGTGGGCGATCGCCTGCGGGGTGCTGTGGCTGGTGATCACCGTCGACCTGATCCTGATCCTCCGGCACATCCGCCAGGGCCCGCACTACCAGCCGGGCCCGGATGTCCCTCCGTACCGGCCCCCGGAGAACCGTCACCGCTGACAGCCGGACCGAACGCTCTCCTGGGCACCGCCCTACGAGTCGCCCCGGCCGGTCTCGCCGCCCGCGCCCGACGCCGCCCTCACGATTCGAAGCGTGCCGCCCTCAGGAACTCCGGCTTCGGGTCCAGCGCCGCCGCCAGCCTGAAGTGGCGCCGGGCCTCGTCGGGCCGGCCCTGACGTTCGTAGGTCCGGGCGAGTGCGAAGTGCGCGAACGCGTTGTCCGGTTCGCGCTCCAGCACGATGGTGAACTCCAGCTCGGCGGGCCTGAGTTGCGCGGCGGCGAAGAAGGAACGCGCGCGCAGCAGTCTGGCCGCGGTGTTCTCGGGGTGCGCGGCGATCACCGAGTCGAGCAGCTTCACCGCGCCTCGCGGGTCCCGTGCGGCGAGCAACTGCTCGGCGGCACGGAAGTCGATGACATGCGTCTCCGGAGTACGTCCGGTCGATCCGCTGGTCTCGGGCACGGCAAAGTCCTTCCCTCACTGCAAGGGTTCAACGCCCGGACCGGGAGCCGCTATTCCTGGGGAGTCTGCGACGCGTGTGCCCTGCGTATCAGGTCGGCCCATACCTCGCCCACCCGTTCCCGCAGGTCGTCCAGGGGTACGTCGTTGTCGATGACGATGTCCGCGATCTCCAGACGCTTCTCGCGCGTCGCCTGGGCGGCCATCCGCGCGCGGGCGTCCTCCTCGGTCATGCCGCGCAGCCGGACGAGGCGGTCCAGCTGGGTCTCGGTGCTCGCGTCGACGACGATCACGACGTCGTACAGCGACGCGAGGCCGTTCTCCGTGAGCAGCGGGACGTCGTGGACGACGACGGCGTCCTCGGCGGCCGCCTGTTCCAGCTCGCGGGAGCGGGCGCCCACCAGAGGGTGGACGATCGAGTTCAGGACGGCGAGCTTCTCGGGGTCGGCGAAGACGATCGCGCCGAGTCCGGGCCGGTCCAGGCTGCCGTCGGCGGCGAGGACGTCCGTCCCGAAGGCCTCGACGACGGAGGCCAGCCCGGGCGTCCCCGGCGCGACGACCTCGCGCGCGATGCGGTCGGCGTCGATCAGCACGGCACCGCGCTCCACGAGCAGCCGCGACACCTCGCTCTTGCCGGCGCCGATCCCGCCGGTCAGACCCACCTTCAGCATGAGCCGAAGCTTAGGGCCTGCCACTGACATCGCACCCGCCGGGAGCCGAAGGGCCTGCCGCCGACATCTCTCGGCCGGCTCACGCCGCCGGGAGCCCAAGCCCCTAGCCGTCGCCCTCCCGCTCCGCCAGGAACTTCTCGAACTCGCGGCCGATCTCGTCCGCCGAGGGGATCTCCACGGGCTCGGCGAGCATGTTGCCGCGGGTCTCGGCGCCCGCGGCGGCGTCGTACTGGTGCTCGAGGCCCTGGACGAGGGCGACGAGTTCCTCGTCGCCCTCCTGGATCTGGCGGTCGATCTCGGTCTGTGTGCGGTGGGCGTCCGTGCGCAGGGCGTGCGCGATGCCCGGGAGGACCAGGCCGGTCGCCCCGGTGATGGCCTCCAGGACGGTCAGTGCCGCGTCCGGGTACGGGGAGCGGGCGATGTAGTGCGGCACGTGCGCGGCGACGCCCAGGACATCGTGTCCGGCCTCCATGAGGCGGTACTCGACGAGGGACTCGGCGCTGCCGGGCACCTGTGCCTCCTCGAAGGGGCTGCGGTGGCCGGGGACGAGTTCCGTGCGGTTGCCGTGCGGGGTGAGGCCCACCGGGCGCGTGTGCGGGACGCCCATGGGGATGCCGTGGAAACTCACCGACAGCCGGACGCCGAGCCGCTCCACGATCTGCTGGACGGCCGCGGCGAAGCGTTCCCACTCCACGTCCGGCTCGGGTCCGGACAGCAGCAGGAAGGGCGCCCCGGTGGCGTCCTGGACCAGCCGTACGTCGATGGTGGGCTCCTCGTACGCGGCCCAGCTGTCACGCTTGAACGTCAGCAGCGGGCGCCTGGCGCGGTAGTCGACGAGCCGGTCGTGGTCGAAGCGGGCGACGACCTGGTGGGGCAGCGAGTCGAGGAGCCGGTCGACGATCTGGTCGCCGGTCTCGCCCGCGTCGATGTATCCGTCGAAGTGGTAGAGCATGACAAGGCCGGCCGATTCCTGTGCGAGCGCCATGTCGACGACAGCCAGGCCCTTCGGCTCCCATGCGTACAAACCCTGCGGATCAAGCACTGTGACCGCTCCTCCTCGTGTTCGTACTGCACAACGCGCTGCAGGACGTGGGCATTCCCACCCACGCCCCTGATCAGGCTCCTTTTGCCGGCCTTTCATGGGCCGCGTGGTGGGCTTTCATGCCTCGCGCCGACGTCTCAGGCCGACGTCTCAGGAGGAGAGCGCGCGCGTGGAGGGCCGTGACCGCCCTGCGGGCCGACGTGAAGCCCCGTGTTGCCAGGCGTCGGTGCGGTACCGCTCGGGCCCGGTCATGCCGGCGGACTCGTTGCAGAGGTACGTGTCCTCGTTGACGTTGGTGAACACCTGAAGGGTGACGCCGAGTTCGCGGCAGTGGTCGAGGGTGACCATCCACTGGGGGATGCGTGCGGGACCGGCGTTCATGTAGTGCCCGTCGGCGAAGCGTGCGGTCTACCGGGAGCCGTGGAGGTCGGTCGTGCGGTCGCCGCGCGCACGGTGAAGTCGCGCCCGCCGGCGCGGTTCCGGGCCTCCAGGACCGTACAGTCGTAGCCCGCCTTGCCGAGTTGGTAGGCGGTGGTCAGACCGGCGATGCCGCCACCGACGACGACCTTGGCGGCGGCTCGTCCCGTGAGCGTGAAGTCGCCGGTGCTCACGGCCGGAAGGATGTCGGCGATGGGCGGCCTGGACGGTGGGTGCCGGCCCGAGGGCCCCCATGGTGGCGACCATGGCGTCGGTGCCCCCGGTGAGCCCGACGTCGTGCAGGAACGCACGCCGACTGGTTCCGGGGAGGGAGCGAGGAACGCACTGAGGGCCCGTATCCCAGGGGATACGGGCCCTCAGTTCAAGAGCTACTGCTCAGTGGGCGTTCAGCTCTGCCCGCCCGCCAGCTTCTCGCGCAGCGCGGCAAGCGCCTCGTCCGACGCGAGGGCACCGGAGGTGTCCGCGCCCTCGGAGGAGTACGAACCGCCACCGCCACCACCGGACGCGGCCGGAGCCGCACCCGCGGTGTCGCCGCCCTCGGCGGCAGCCGCGGCGTCCGCCTCGCGGGACTTGATGACCTGCTGCTGGTGCTGCTCGAAGCGGGTCTGCGCCTCGGCGTACTGGTGCTCCCAGGCCTCGCGCTGGGTCTCGTAGCCCTCGAGCCAGTCGTTGGTCTCGGGGTCGAAGCCCTCGGGGTAGATGTAGTTGCCCTGGTCGTCGTACGACGCGGCCATGCCGTACAGCGTCGGGTCGAACTCGACCGAGGCCGGGTCGGCACCGAAGGCCTCGTTGGCCTGCTTCAGGGACAGCGAGATCCGGCGACGCTCGAGGTCGATGTCGATGACCTTGACGAAGATCTCGTCGTTGACCTGGACGACCTGCTCCGGGATCTCCACGTGGCGCTCGGCCAGCTCGGAGATGTGGACCAGACCCTCGATGCCCTCGTCCACGCGGACGAACGCACCGAACGGAACCAGCTTCGTGACCTTGCCGGGCACGACCTGGCCGATCTGGTGGGTGCGGGCGAACTGCTGCCACGGGTCTTCCTGGGTCGCCTTCAGCGACAGGGAGACACGCTCGCGGTCCATGTCGACGTCGAGGACCTCGACCGTGACCTCCTGGCCGACCTCGACCACCTCGGAGGGGTGGTCGATGTGCTTCCAGGACAGCTCGGAGACGTGGACCAGACCGTCGACGCCACCCAGGTCCACGAAGGCACCGAAGTTGACGATCGAGGAGACCACACCGGAACGGACCTGACCCTTCTGGAGGGTCGTGAGGAACGTCTGGCGGACCTCGGACTGGGTCTGCTCCAGCCAGGCACGGCGGGACAGGACCACGTTGTTGCGGTTCTTGTCCAGCTCGATGATCTTGGCCTCGAGCTCCTTGCCCACGTAGGGCTGGAGGTCGCGAACGCGGCGCATCTCGACCAGGGAGGCCGGGAGGAAGCCACGGAGGCCGATGTCGAGGATGAGACCACCCTTGACGACCTCGATGACGGTACCGGTGACGATGCCGTCCTCTTCCTTGATCTTCTCGATGGTGCCCCAGGCGCGCTCGTACTGGGCGCGCTTCTTCGAGAGGATCAGGCGGCCTTCCTTGTCCTCCTTCTGGAGAACAAGGGCTTCGATCTCGTCGCCGACCTTGACGACCTCGTTCGGGTCGACGTCGTGCTTGATCGAGAGTTCGCGGCTCGGGATGACACCTTCGGTCTTGTAACCGATGTCGAGCAGGACCTCGTCCCGGTCGACCTTCACGATGACGCCGTCGACGATGTCGCCGTCGTTGAAGTACTTGATCGTCTCGTCGATCGCGGCGAGGAAGGCTTCCTCGTTACCGATGTCGTTGACCGCTACCTGCGGAGTGGTAGAGGTGGTCTCGGTGCTGCTCGTCATGTGGGAAAGGGCTCCGGTACGGACAGTGAGTCGTAGGTACTGCTTACGCCGGGAGCCTGTTTCGCTCTGCAGAAGCCGGACAGCCAAGGAAGCGCCCCACCAGATACTGGTGATGGCGCCTCGACAACCGAGGGGACATACAACAGATGCGAGCGCAGCCTGCTACGTCTGAGGAGCGCAGGCCCGCAGCGCAACTTGTAGCATACGGGGGCAGCCAGGCAGGGTCAATGCGCGAAGGCGCACACCCGGGGCGGATCGCCGCATACCCGGCACAAAACCTGTCTCACGAGGCCACGCGGGGCGGATGACGTCCCACAGGTGCCGCACCGTCGGCGGGTCGGCAGGTTCGGACGGCGGCGGGACGAACAGGCGGAAGCAGCCGGAAAACAGACGGAAGAGGCCGCAGATCAGTACGAGGGAGCCGATCATCCAAGAGTCCGAAACGACCGAGCCGGTGGCCACCCGGCGCGCGGCCGATGTCACGGAGAGTTCCCGGGCCAACCGGGGCTGGTGGGACCGCAACGCGGACGACTACCAGGTCGAGCACGGCACGTTCCTCGGGGACGACCGTTTCGTGTGGGGCCCCGAGGGTCTGGACGAGGTCGAGGCCGAGCTGCTCGGCCCGCCGGAGGAGCTCAAGGGCAGACACGTCCTGGAGATCGGCGCCGGCGCGGCCCAGTGCTCGCGCTGGCTGGCCGCGCAGGGGGCCCGTCCGGTCGCCCTGGACATCTCCCACCGCCAGCTCCAGCACGCGCTGCGGATCGGCGGCGCCTTCCCCCTGGTGTGCGCCGACGCGGGCGCGCTGCCCTTCGCGGACGGTTCCTTCGACCTGGCGTGCTCGGCGTACGGGGCGCTGCCGTTCGTCGCCGACCCGGTGCGGGTCCTGAGGGAGATGCACCGGGTGCTGCGTCCCGGCGGCCGTTTCGTCTTCTCGGTGACGCACCCGATCCGCTGGGCCTTTCCGGACGAGCCCGGCCCGGAGGGGCTGTCGGTGGCCGCCTCGTACTTCGACCGCACGCCCTACGTCGAGCAGGACGAGGAGGGGCGCGCGGTCTACGTCGAGCACCACCGCACGATCGGCGACCGGGTGAGGGACGTGGTGGCCGGGGGTTTCCGCCTCGTCGACCTGGTCGAGCCGGAGTGGCCGGCCTGGAACACGTCCGAGTGGGGCGGCTGGTCCCCGTTGCGCGGGAACCTCATCCCGGGAACGGCGATCTTCGTGTGCGAGCGGGACTGAGACAGCCCCGTGCGCGCGTGGGAGGGGATTGTGAACGCACGCGCGCGTGAGGGCTTTTCCGCGGGCGTACGACACTAGGGGGCGTGATCCGTTACGACGCCCTGGACGCCCTTCCCGTACGCGGCGCGCTGCCCGCCCTGGGCGACGCCCTGGACGCGAACGGCACCGCCGTCCTCGTCGCGCCGCCCGGTACCGGCAAGACGACCCTCGTACCGCTCGCGCTGGCCGGGCTGCTGGGCGAAGGGCCGGCGCGGCGGGTGCTGGTGGCCGAGCCGCGGCGGATCGCGGCGCGGGCGGCGGCACGGCGGATGGCGTGGCTGCTGGGCGAGAAGGTCGGTGAAAGCGTCGGCTTCACCGTGCGCGGGGAGCGGGTGGTCGGGCGCCACGCGCGCGTGGAGGTCGTCACGACCGGTGTGCTGCTGCAACGGGTGCAGCGGGATCCGGAGCTGGCCGGCGTCGACGTGGTGGTGCTGGACGAGTGCCACGAGAGGCATCTGGACGCGGACACGGCGGCGGCGTTCCTGTGGGACGTGCGCGAGACACTGCGGCCCGAGCTGCGGCTGGTGGCCGCGTCCGCGACGACCGACGCGGACGGCTGGGCGCGGCTGCTGGGCGGGGCACCGGTGGTCGAGGCGGCGGGGGTGTCGTATCCGGTGGAGGTGGTGTGGGCGCCGCCGGCGCGTCCGGTACGGCCACCGCACGGGATGCGGGTGGATCCGGCGCTGCTCACGCATGTGGCGGCGGTCGTGCGGCGGGCGCTGGCCGAACGCTCCGGAGACGTGCTGTGCTTCCTGCCCGGCGTGGGCGAGATCGCGCGGGTCGCCGGGCAGTTGGGCGCTCTCGGGGCCTTCGGGGAGGTCGACGTGCTCCAGGTCCACGGGCGGGCGCCGGCGGCCGTGCAGGACGCGGTGCTCGCACCCGCACAGCGGCGCCGGGTGGTGCTCGCGACCTCCGTGGCCGAGTCGTCGCTGACGGTTCCCGGGGTGAGGGTGGTCGTCGACTCGGGGCTGGCGCGGGAGCCGCGGGTCGATCACGCGCGCGGGCTGAGCGCCTTGACGACCGTACGGGCGTCGCAGGCGGCCGGGCGGCAGCGAGCGGGCCGGGCCGGGCGGGAGGCGCCGGGGACGGTGTACCGGTGCTGGGCGGAGGCGGAGGACGCCCGCCTGCCGCGTTTCCCGGCCCCGGAGATCAAGGTGGCCGACCTGACCGCGTTCGCGCTGCAGGCGGCCTGCTGGGGCGATCCGTACGCCTCCGGGCTGGCACTGCTCGATCCGCCGCCGGGCGGGGCGATGGCGGCGGCGCGCTCGGTGCTGACGGCGGTCGGGGCGGTGGACTCCGCCGGCAGGGCCACGGAACGGGGTCTGCGGCTGGCCCGGCTGGGACTGCATCCCCGGCTGGGGCGGGCATTGGCGGACGCGGCGCCGGTGGTGGGCGCCGAGCGGGCCGCCGAGGTGGTCGCTCTGCTGAGTGAGGAGCCGCCCCGGGAGTACGGGGACGATCTGGCGGCTGCCGTGCGGGCCGCTCGGCGCGGGGGTGACGGCTACGGGGCACGGTGGCGTGCGGAGGTGCGGCGGCTGCGGGCCGCCGCGGCCGAGTTCGCGCGGCCGCCCGGTCATGGCGCCCTTCCACGGGACGTCGACGGGCGGTCCGCCGGCGCCACGGAGGAAAGCGTCGCCGGGCTCGTCGCCGCTCTCGCCTTCCCCGAGCGAATCGCCAAGCGGGTCACCGAGGCGGACGACGGTTCCTACCTCATGGTCTCCGGTACGCGCGCCGAGGTCGGTCAGGGCACCGGGTTGGGCGGTGCTCCCTGGATCGCGATCGCGGTTGCCGATCGGCCCGTGGGCACGGGGCACGCGCGCGTGCGGCTCGGGGCCGTGGTCGACGAGGAGACCGCCCGGGGTGCGGCCGGCACGCTGGCCGAGGAGCGGGACGAAGTGCACTGGGCCGACGGGGACGTGGTGGCGCGGCGCGTGGAGCGGCTGGGGGCGGTCGAGCTGGCGGTCCGGCCGCTCAAGAACGCGGACGCCGCTGTCGTACGGGAGGCGCTTGTCGAAGGGCTGAGGCAGGAAGGGCTCGGGTTGCTGCGGTGGTCGCCCGAGGCCGTCGTCCTGCGGCAGCGGCTCGCCTTCCTGCGGCTGCACCTCGGCGAGCCGTGGCCCGATGTGTCGGACGACGCGCTGTACGCGCGCGTGGACGAGTGGCTGGAGCCCGAGCTGGGCAGGGCGCGCCGGCGGGCCGATCTCGCGCGGATCGACGCCGGGCAGGCGCTCACGCGGCTGCTGCCCTGGGCCTCCGGGGACGCCGCGCGGCTCGACGAGCTCGCCCCGGAGCGGATCGCCGTACCGAGTGGGTCCCGGATCCGGATCGGCTACGACCGTCCCGAACAGCCCGTTCTGGCGGTGAAGTTGCAGGAGATGTTCGGCCTGCAGGAGTCGCCCCGGGTGGCCGGGGTGCCGCTGCTGGTCCATCTCCTGTCCCCCGCCGGGCGGCCGGCCGCCGTCACCGCCGACCTCGCCTCCTTCTGGAAGGACGGCTACAGGGGCGTACGGGCGGAGCTGCGCGGCCGGTATCCGAAGCATCCATGGCCCGAGGACCCGGCGTCCGCCGAGCCGACGCGGTACACCAACGCCCGGCTCAGGCGGTGACCGGTTCGGGTTGTGAGGTCTCGGCGGGTGCCGGGTCACCCGGGTGGCGGCCGCGGGCCTCCAGGTACAGCGAGAGCGCCAGGAGCAGGACGCCGAGGATCAGGAAGCCCCAGGGCAGGTACGACGTCAACAGCAGGACCAGCGTGCGGTTGGACTTGACCAGGTCGACGGTGTGCTCGATGTAGTCCTCGCGCATCTTCACGTGACCGGCGAACGCCGTGACCTTCTCCCGCCCGCCGAGCAGGCTGCCGCCGCGCAGTTCCTCCTTGTGGATCTCCTCGCCGTAGACGGGGGCGCCGGTCAGCGGTTCGACCCAGAACTTGCGGACCGTCGTGTACCAGCGGGTGGTGCCGGTCTTGGCGATCTGCTCGGGGGTGATGCCGGCGACGGGCATGGCCTTGGGGAAGGGCACCTTGGTCCAGGGGACGGTCTGCTCGAAGTAGTAGACCTCGACCCCCCGGAAGTGCTGGGTGCCCTTGTAGTGGATGGGCGCGGTGACACGGGCCTGCGCGTCGAAGTACTCGTAGTTGCGTTTCTCCGTCAAGAACGGCCACTTGAACTCGATGCCCTCCCGTTTGACCGGGTCGCCGTCGACCGACTCGCCGGTGGCGTGGACGGGTTCCTGGGTGTGGGCGTCGAAGATGTACCGCTCGGGGATCTTGGAGACCATCGCGCCGTCGGGCCCCTGCACGTAGGACAGGGTGTCCCAGACGACGACGTCCTTGCCCGCCGTCTTCTCGATCTGCTCGGAGGCCTCCACGTTGCCCCGGAGCGTCTGCACGACGGTGACCTTGGAGACCTTCTTCGCCTTCATTCCGTCGTTGTAGTCGAGGAGGGTGGCGTCCTTCGCCTCCAGGACCATGTCCTGGTACTGGTTCGCCGGGATCTTCGCGAGGCGCGGGAAGGCGTACCAGCGCAGCAGCGGGGACAGCGCCGCGAAGAACACGGCGAGGGCGAGCAGGATCAGACTTGCCTTGCGGCGCATCTCGGTCTCCCTCCCGAGTCGTTACGGGTGTGCGGGCACCGTCGTCAGCAGCGGTTTCGGGGACGTGGTGCCGGTGGGCGTGCCCATGGCCGTGATCGTGAGGACCAGGGCGAACGCGACGGCGAGACCGGTCGCGGCGGCGATCAGAGCACGCATGCCTGCCTCCCGGCGAGCTGGAACTGATACATCGTCAGGTCCGGCACCGTAGCAACGGGCGGGTGAGATGAGAACACGTCGCACACACAACGGCGGCGCCCCTCCGAGGAGGAGCGCCGCCGTGGTCGTGCGCAGGGACCCTGGCCGCGTGAAGGACCGCGCGGGAATGCGGGCTATGCGCTGGGGCTCGCCGAACCGCTGTCCGGCGCGGACGGGGTCGGTGACGGTGTTTCCGCCGCCGCGACGGTCAGCGGGACGTTGACCGAGGCGCCGCCGGCGGTGGTGACGCGGAGCATGTACGTGCCGGCGGTGTCGTCGGCGTACAGCTTCGGCAGCTTCAGCAGGCCGTTCGCGTCCGTCTGCAGGCCCGTGAGGGTGCGTACTGTCTTGCCGTCCGCGTCCTTGAAGTAGGGACCCTTGTCATTCTCGGTCGGGTCCAGCGCCGACTTGATCAGGGTGGCGGTGACCGCGACCTTGTCGGCGACCTCGCCCTGGTAGGTGGCCTTCACCTCGACCTGGTCGGCGAACTCGCCGCCGGGGGTGCAGGTCAGCGCGGTGTCGCTGGTGCGGGTGAGGGCGTCTGCGGTGCGCTCGGTGACGGTGGCCTTGTAGTCGAGGCTCTTGACCGTGCGGCCGACGACGGTGACGCGGACGGTGAAGTCACCCGTCTTCTCACCCGCCTTCAGCGCGGGCGCGACGGCCACGCCGGTGCTGTTGGTGACGATCGTGGCCACGCTCTCGCCGCCGGTGAAGGTGGTGTCGGTGGTGCCGACGATGGTGAAGCGGATCCGGACCTTGGCGACGGCCTCGCCGCTCTTGGTCTCGGCCCGGGCACTGACCTTCTGGGCGAACGCGTCGCCCGCCTGCGCGGTGAGCTTGGCGGTGCCCGGGTCCTCCAGGTGGTCCACCGTGTCGGTGGCGGTCGGAGGGGTGGCGGGCGGCGTGCTCGGCGGGGTCGTGGACGGCGGGGTCGTGGACGGCGGGGTGGTGGACGGCGGGGTCGTCGTGGGCGGCTTGGGGCTCTGGGAGCCTGCGCCGGAGTTGCCTGGCTTGTTCGGTCGGGACGTGGCCGGCGCCCCGGGGTTCGCCGACCCGGTGGTGCCGTCGCTTCGGTTGCCGGGCAGGCTGCCCGTGCCGTCGGGGACCTCGTGCGTGCCCTTGCGGTAGTAATCCAGCCAGGTCAGGACCGTGTTCAGGTAGTCCTGCGAGTTGTTGTAGCTGAGGATCGCGCTGCTCAGTCCGGCGTTCGTGGACAAATCCCAGCTGTTGCGGCACAGGTAGTGGCCGGCCGCGAGCGCGGCGTCGTAGACGTTGTTGGGGTCCTTCGCGCCGTCGCCGTTGCCGTCGCGGCCCGCCCACGCCCAGGTCGACGGGATGAACTGCATGGGGCCGACGGCCTGGTCGAACTCGCTGTTGCCGTCGTAGGCGCCGTTGTCGGTGTCCTTGATCAGCGCGAAGCCGTTGCCGTCGAGCTGCGGGCCGAGGATCTTGGAGAACGTGGTGCCGTTCGCGTCAACCTGGCCGCCGCGGGCCTGGCCCGACTCGACCCTGCCGATGGCGGCGAGGAGTTCCCAGGGCAGGTTGCAGCCCGGCTTGGACGACTGCAGTGCGGTCGCGGCCTTCTTGTAGGCGTCGAGGACGGTCGCCGGAATGCCCGCCTCCGTATCGCCCTGGGCGGCGCCGGTCGGCCCGAAGGTCGGCGCGGGGCTCGGGGTGTTGAGCGGCGGCAGGTCCGTGTAGTACGGCGAGTTGCCGGTCGCGCCGCCCTTTTCGGCGCCGGCTTCGGCTGCGCTGTCGGCGCCGCTGGTGACCGGTCTGTTCTCGTCGGCCGTCACCCCCGGAGCCTGAGAGGCGGACAGGGCCGCGACCGCGGCCGCGGCCACGGCGGTGGTTGCCGCCCCTTTGCACAGCCTCCTGCCGAATTGCGCCGCCATAGAGTGAACCCCTCCCGTGGACGCCCGAACGCCCGTGTGTCCGTAACCCTCGTCCGTTGTGACGGTCGACCCACCCCGGTGGTTGCCCCCGCGGCGCGCCTCAATTCTGTTCACGTGTTCGACCCCGGGCTATCTGGCCCGGAGACCCAAGCGACCCTATGACAACTTCCTTTGCGGAGACACCCGTTCGTGCCCGATTTTCACCGATTGGCCACGTGGGCTTGTGTCCTCGGTCGCCATGCGTCCCCTCCCGCGTACTGTGCTTCCCTGATCAACGGGCCTTTCGGTCCCGCCAACACCTGTTGTGGGAGCGTCATTGCCGTTCACTTTGAGCCATGCGGCCGCCGTCCTGCCCGCCGTGCGCGCTGACGGGAGCGGCCGGGGCCGGCTGGTTCCGGCGGTACTCGTGGCGGGTTCCTTCGCACCCGACATGACCTACTACGCGGCGAGTGTCGTGTCCGGGGCGATGGAGTTCGGCGCCGTGACCCACTCCTTCCCGGGCGTCTTCACGATCGACGTGCTGGTCGCCTGGGCGCTGGTCGGGCTGTGGCTGCTGGTGCGCGAGCCGCTGGTGGCGCTGCTGCCCCCGGCCCGTCAGGTCCGGGTGGCGGCACTCCTGCGCTGCGGGGCGCCACGCGCGCGCGTACGGCCGTCCTCCGTGCTGTGGTGGTACGTCTCCGCCGCGCTCGGCGCGCTGACCCACGTCGTGTGGGACGCGTTCACCCACCTCGACCGGTGGGGGATGCGGCTGTTTCCCGTCCTGGGCCGGCAGGTGGCGGGCTCCCCCTTGTACTGGTACCTCCAGTACGGCGGTTCAGCGGTCGCCGCGGTCGTCATCGCGGTGTTCGTGGTGCACGCGCTGCGGCGGACACCGGGGACGGCCCCGGTGGTGGGGGTCGCGGTGCTGTCGGGACGGGACCGGTGGTGGGCCCTGGCCGTGATCGGCGGCTGTGCGACGGTCGCGGCGGTGCAGCGGACGACGCGGTGGTGGGAGTACTGGGGGGCCACCGCGAAGTCCTGGGAAGTGATTCCAGCGCTGTGCTTCGGAGCGGGCGCGGGGCTTGTCCTCGGCCTGCTGCTGTACGCCGTCGGGGTCAGGGCGTGGCGTCCCGCCCCGGTGGCCGACCGTACGGCGGCGGCTGGGGAGCGGAGCGGCCGGGCCGCCCGTTGACGGCGGTGAACACCGTGATGGCGGGCAGGGGGCGGGACCGGGGCAGCAGGGTGAGCGCCAGACCGAGGTAACGGCGCCCCAGCCCGGCCCACAGCCGCCACACGGACGCCTCTCGACCGTGCCCTCCGGCGTCCCGGTCGCGTTCGACGAACCGGTACCGCAGCGCTGCGGCGGCACGGCGCAGGGTCTGCGCGAGATGCGCGGCGATGCGGACGGAACCGGGGACGGATCCCGGGGCGGATCCGGTGGCGGATCCCGGGGCGGATCCGGTGGCGGATCCGGGGACAAGTCCGGTGACGGCGGTCCTGCGCAGGCCGGTCGCCGGGCTCGGCGCGGTCATCCGGCGCAGGGCGGTCGCCAGGCCGGTGGGGACGCGGGCGGTGCTTGCGGCGGCCGAGAGGGCCGGGACCGGTGGGAGCGGCGGTGACGGGGCCGATGCGTCGCGTGCCCGTATTTGTGCCTGGGTCCGTCCCTGGGCCCTCCGGCGGTGAAGCATGCGTATACCCATGCCCGCATCCTGGCGGGAAGCGGCACCCGGAGGCGCCCTCGCGGGGGCCACGCGGGTGATGGGGGTGGGGCCTGGCCCAGGGAGGCCCTACGGGGGAGGCTGCCTTGCTGGGGGCTGCCTTACGGGGCCTGCCCTCCCGGACGGAGAATGTGGGCCTGCCTGCCAGGCGAGGGAGTCAGCGCCGAGGTGAAGCGGTGGCGGGCCGGTCGATGCTGGGCCCGGGTGGGGCGGGGCGCGGTCGGGTGCCGGCCCGCGTTCTCCGCGGTGGTCGCCGCGCCTCCCTCCAGCTCCGCCGCTCCCGGCCTCGATCCGTCGGCGCCCCCTCCGCCGCCTCAGCGGCACAACTGCACGCACGCCACGGCCCCGCTCGACCGCCGGAGGCTAGGGCCCTTCTGATGGATCTCCGTGGGAGAAGGAGCGGCGTGCGGTGAGCGTGGGTGCCGGGCGTCGCGACGCCGCGGAGATCCATCAGAAGGGCCCTCTAGTGCGCCGCCGACTCCCAGTCCGCTCCCGAGCCCACCGAGACGCCCAGCGGGACCCTGAGGTCGACCGCTTCGGACATTTCGCGGCGGACCAGTTCCTCCGTGGCCGCGCGTTCGCCGGGGGCGATCTCCAGGACGATTTCGTCGTGGACCTGGAGGAGCATGCGGGACTTGAGATCCGCCTCGCGCAGGGCCCGGTCCACGTTCAGCATGGCGATCTTGACGATGTCCGCGGCCGTGCCCTGGATGGGCGCGTTGAGGGCCATCCGCTCGGCCGCCTCACGGCGCTGACGGTTGTCGCTGTTGAGGTCGGGCAGGTAGCGGCGACGCCCGAAGAGCGTGGCCGTGTAGCCCGTCGCCCGCGCCTCGTCGACCGCGCGGCGCAGATAGTCCCGCACGCCGCCGAACCGTTCGAAGTAGGCGTCCATCAGGGCACGCGCCTCGGCCGCCTCGATGTTCAGCTGCTGGGACAGGCCGAAGGCCGACAGGCCGTACGCGAGGCCGTACGACATCGCCTTGATCTTCCTGCGCATCTCCGCGTCCACCGCCGTCTGCTCCACCGCGAACACCTGCGCGGCGGCCGTCGTGTGCAGGTCCTCGCCCGAGGTGAACGCCTCGATGAGGCCGGCGTCCTCGGACAGGTGGGCCATCACGCGCAGTTCGATCTGGCTGTAGTCGGCCGTCATCAGCGACTCGAAGCCCTCGCCGACGACGAAGCCGCGGCGGATGGCCCGGCCCTCGTCCGTGCGGACCGGGATGTTCTGCAGGTTCGGGTCGGTGGAGGAGAGCCGGCCGGTCGCGGCGACCGTCTGGTTGAACGTGGTGTGGATACGGCCGTCCGTCGCGACCGTCTTGATCAGGCCCTCGACGGTGACCCGCAGCTTGGCCTGCTCACGGTGCCGGAGCATGATCACCGGCAGTTCGTTGTCCGTCTGGGTGGCCAGCCAGGCGAGTGCGTCGGCGTCGGTGGTGTAGCCGGTCTTGGTGCGCTTGGTCTTCGGCAGGGCCAGCTCGCCGAAGAGGACCTCCTGAAGCTGCTTGGGCGAGCCGAGGTTGAACTCGTGCCCGGCCGCAGCGTGCGCCTCCTTCACGGCCTGCTGGACGGCGCCCGCGAACATCTGCTCCATGGCCTCCAGGTGGGTCCGGTCGGCGGCGATGCCGTGGCGCTCCATCCTGGCCAGCAGTGCGGAGGTGGGCAGCTCCATGTCACGCAGGAGGTCTGCCGCGCCGACTTCCTGGAGACGAGCCCCGAAGGCCTCGCCCAGGTCGAGGACGGCGCGGGCCTGGATCATCAGGACCTCGGCCTCGGCGCCGTCGTCGGCACCGAAGGCCAGCTGGCCGTCGGCCGCGGCGGCGGGCGCCAGCTCGCGGTGCAGGTACTCCATGGACAGCGCGTCCAGGTCGAAGGAACGGCGGCCCGGCTTGACCAGGTAGGCGGCCAGTGCCGTGTCCATGGTGACGCCGGCGATGCTCCAGCCGTGCTCGGCGAAGACCCGCATCGCGCCCTTGGCGTTGTGGAGGACCTTGGGCCGGCCGGCGTCGGCCAGCCAGGCGGCGAACGCCGTCTCGTCGGCCTCGTCCAGCTGGGACGGGTCGAACCACGCCGCCGCTCCCCCGGCCGCGGCGAGCGCGATCTCGGCGACCGAGCCGGTGCCCAGCGCCCAGGTGTCGACCGTGGCCATGCCGAGGACGTCACCGGCGTGTTCGGAGAGCCAAGGGGCCAGCTCACCGGTGCCGAGCACGGTGCCGTCCAGCTCCACGCCGTCCGCGAGGACCGGGGTCGACTCGGCCTCCTCGGCGCCGGGGTCGACCGCGAAGAGCCGCTCCCGCAGTGAGGGGTTGCGGATCTCCAGGGTGTCCAGGACCATCGCGACGGTCTTGCGGTCGTACGCCGCGCGCTCGAGGTCGGCGACCGTCTTCGGCAGCTCCACCCGCCGCTCCAGCTCGGTCAGCCGCCGGTTGAGCTTGACGGACTCCAGGTGGTCGCGGAGGTTCTGCCCCGCCTTGCCCTTGACCTCGTCGACCCGCTCCACGAGTTCCGCGAACGAGCCGAACTGGTTGATCCACTTCGCGGCAGTCTTCTCACCGACGCCGGGGATGCCCGGCAGGTTGTCGGACGGGTCGCCGCGCAGCGCCGCGAAGTCCGGGTACTGCGCCGGCGTCAGCCCGTACTTCTCGAACACCTTCTCCGGAGTGAACCGGGTCAGCTCGGAGACGCCCTTCGTCGGATACAGCACCGTCGTGTGCTCGCTGACCAGCTGGAAGGAGTCCCGGTCACCGGTGACGATCAGCACCTCGAAGCCCTCGGCCTCGGCCTGCGTGGCCAGGGTGGCGATGATGTCGTCCGCCTCGAAGCCGTCGACGGCGAAGCGCTGCGCGTGCATCGCGTCGAGCAGCTCGCCGATCAGCTCGACCTGGCCCTTGAACTCGTCCGGGGTCTTGGAGCGGTTGGCCTTGTACTCCGTGAACTCCGCGGAGCGCCAGGTCTTGCGGGAGACGTCGAAGGCCACCGCGAAGTGCGTGGGCGCCTCGTCGCGCAGGGTGTTGGCCAGCATCGACGCGAAGCCGTAGATCGCGTTCGTCGGCTGGCCGGTCGCGGTCGTGAAGTTCTCCGCGGGCAGCGCGAAGAACGCGCGGTAGGCCAGCGAGTGCCCGTCCATGAGCATCAGACGGGGGCGCGCGCCGTCGGCGGTCTTGTCGGTCTTCTTCGATGCTTTTTCTGCCACGTCCCCGATCCTGCCACGCCCCACTGACAGTCGGGACCGCCCCGGGACCCACACCCCACGGACAGCCCGGGACCGCCCCGCCCGGCCCGGCCCCGATCGCTGTCACCGGCGCGTGCGAGGATCGGAGAGGTAGTGCACACGTGTCGGCGCAGCAGTGCGCACGCGTCAGCGAAGGAGAGCGCGCGATGGCAACGAAGCCGCCCAAGGCCGACCCGGTCCAGGACGCACCGCAGGTCGCCGAGCCGAAGCACGCGGCGGCGGGGATCCCGGCCGTCGGGCACAGCCTGCGCATCGCACAGCAGCAGATGGGCGTGAAGCGCACAGCGCTGACCCTGCTGCGGGTGAACCAGAAAGACGGCTTCGACTGCCCCGGCTGCGCCTGGCCCGAACCGGAGCACCGGCACGCGGCGGAGTTCTGCGAGAACGGCGCGAAGGCGGTCGCCGAGGAGGCCACCCTGCGCCGGGTCACCCCCGAGTTCTTCGCCGCGCACTCCGTGGCCGACCTCGCCACCCGCAGCGGCTACTGGCTGGGCCAGCAGGGCCGGCTCACCCACCCCGTGTACCTCCCCGAGGGGGGCGAGCACTACGAGCCGGTGACCTGGGAGCGCGCGTTCGACATCATCGCCGAGGAGATCCACGCCCTGTCCTCGCCCGACGAGGCTCTCTTCTACACGTCGGGACGCACCAGCAACGAGGCCGCGTTCCTCTACCAGCTGTTCGCACGTGAACTCGGCACCAACAATCTGCCGGACTGCTCCAACATGTGCCACGAGTCGTCCGGCTCGGCCCTGTCCGAGACGATCGGCATCGGCAAGGGCAGCGTCCTGCTGGAGGACCTCTACAAGGCCGACCTGATCATCGTCGCCGGCCAGAACCCCGGCACCAACCATCCGCGCATGCTCTCCGCGCTGGAGAAGGCCAAGGCCGGCGGCGCGAAGATCATCAGCGTGAACCCGCTGCCCGAGGCGGGCCTGGAGCGCTTCAAGAACCCGCAGACCGCCAAGGGGCTCACCGCGGGCGCCGCGCTCACCGACCTGTTCCTGCAGATCCGCATCGGCGGCGACCAGGCCCTCTTCCGCCTCCTCAACAAGCTGATCCTCGAGACCGACGGCGCGGTCGACGAGGAGTTCGTGAACGAACACACCCACGGCTACGACGAGTTCGCGGCCGCCGCCCGCGCGGCCGACTGGGACGAGACGCTCACCGCCACCGGCCTGTCACAGAAGGAGATCGAGGACGCCCTCGGCATGGTCCTCGCCTCGCGGCGCACCATCGTCTGCTGGGCGATGGGCCTCACCCAGCACAAGCACTCCGTGCCCACCATCCGCGAGGTCGTCAACTTCCTTCTCCTGCGCGGCAACATCGGCCGCCCAGGCGCGGGCGTCTGCCCGGTGCGCGGCCACTCGAACGTGCAGGGCGACCGCACGATGGGCATCTTCGAACGCCCCGCCCCGGCCTTCCTGGACGCCCTGGAGAAGGAGTTCGGCTTCGCGCCGCCCCGCGAGCACGGCTACGACGTCGTACGGGCCATCCGCGCCCTGCGCGACGGCGACGCGAAGGTGTTCTTCGCCATGGGCGGCAACTTCGTCTCCGCCTCCCCCGACACCGAGGTCACCGAGGCCGCCATGCGCCGGGCCCGGCTGACCGTGCACGTGTCGACCAAGCTCAACCGCTCGCACGCCGTCACGGGAGCACGTGCCCTGATCCTGCCGACTCTCGGCCGCACCGAACGCGATCTCCAAGGCAGTGGCGAGCAGTTCGTGACCGTCGAGGACTCCATGGGCATGGTGCACGCCTCCCGCGGCCGCCTGGAGCCCGCGAGCGCGCACCTGCTGTCCGAACCGGCGATCGTGTGCCGGATGGCCCGCCGGGTGCTCGGCGAGGACAGCAAGGTGCCGTGGGAGGAGTTCGAGAAGGACTACGCCACGATCCGTGACCGCATCGCCCGCGTGATCCCCGGCTTCGAGGACTTCAACGCGCGCGTCGCGCACCCTGACGGCTTCGCCCTCCCGCACGCCCCCCGCGACGAGCGCCGCTTCCCGACCACCACCGGCAAGGCCAACTTCACCGCCGCACCGGTCGAGTACCCGAAGCTGCCCGAGGGCCGGCTACTGCTGCAGACGCTGCGCTCGCACGACCAGTACAACACCACGATCTACGGCCTCGACGACCGCTACCGCGGGATCCGGAACGGACGCCGGGTGGTGCTGGTCAACCCCGAGGACGCGCGGTTGCTCGGAGTGGCCGACGGGGCGTACGTCGATCTCGTGAGCGAGTGGCGGGACGGCGTGGAGCGGCGGGCTCCCGGCTTCCGGGTCGTGCACTACCCCACCGCGCGCGGATGTGCCGCCGCCTACTACCCCGAAACCAACGTCCTCGTGCCGCTGGACGCCACGGCGGACACCAGCAACACCCCGGCCAGCAAGTCCGTCGTCGTACGTCTGGAACAATCGGCGACCGACTGAGCGTTTGCTCAGCCACCAGATCGCATGACGAACGGAGCCGGGCCCCATGGGTGAGCAGCAGCACGTGAAGTTCCCGCAGGAGGTCATCGACGAGTACGCCGCCCTCGGCGTGGACCTGCAGGCCCTGTTCTCCGCCGGACACCTCGGCACCCGGATGGGCGTCCAGATCACGGAGGCATCCCCGGAGCGGGTCGTCGGGACGATGCCGGTCGAGGGGAACACCCAGCCGTACGGGCTGCTGCACGGCGGCGCCTCCGCGGTGCTCGCCGAGACCCTCGGGTCCGTGGGCGCGATGCTGCACGCCGGAAGCTCGAAACTCGCGGTCGGCGTCGACCTGAACTGCACCCATCACCGCGGAGCGCGCTCGGGCCTGGTGACCGGCGTGGCCACACCGGTGCACCGGGGGCGGACCACGGCGACGTACGAGATCGTCATCAGCGACGAGAAGGACCGACGGGTGTGCACCGCGCGACTCACCTGCCTCCTGCGCGACGTCAACCCGGGAGACGGAGAACGCCTACGCGCCACCCGCTGACCGGCCGACCCGACCGGGACGAGACCCGACGGCGACAACACCCATGCTCACCGGACCGAGCCCCGACGCCACGCGCACCGACTCGCCCCACCCGTCCGACCGCCGGAGCGCACCGCCGCCCCGCACGCGCAGAACCACCCTCGCAGCGGGCGCGGCTTCCGCCGGAGCCGGCGTCGGCGAGACGCCGACGCCCTGCACAATCACCCTGCGGATATCCGTAACCGACCGATTACGGCTGCCCCTCAACGTCACTCTGCCTGCGCCGACGTAACGCTGCGTAACATGAACGCAATACAGCACCACAGTTTCATCCTCGGCGGCCCGCACTCTCGCAATCTTCCCGCCCTCCCCCGACGGGCTGCGCCACGGTCCAGTCATGACCCTCACCCACATCCAACCGGAAGTGCGGATTCTCAATATGTGGACCAAGAGGAATTCCCACCAAACCGGCCAAGAACGATTTCCGTCGAAGTTCAAAACCACCACGTCATAACAAGAACGTCACAAGCCAGCCCACAGCGATGCCGCCACCGGTCAGACAGGTTTAGAGTCACGCCCAGTCACCGCGCCGCCGGGCGCGTCCGCAGCACGGCTTGATATCACCCAGTACGGCCCGGCGAGTCACACAGCGACCCAACTGGGCTGCTGGCGCCAGGGAGAGGATTCACCTTGCGACACCGTTCTTTGGTCATACTCACCTCCGTGCTCACCACGGGAGCTCTCACGCTGACCGCCTGCGGTTCGCGCGACGACGACAAGGGTGGGGACAGCGACAGCAAGACCGAGATCATCATTGGCGTCGACGCGCCGCTGACCGGTCAGAACTCCGCCACCGGCCTCGGTATCCAGGGCGGCGTCCAGATCGCCGTCGACGACGCCAACAAGAAAAACCTCGTACCCGGCGTGACCTTCAAGGTCCAGGCGCTCGACGACAAGGCGATCCCCGCCAGCGGACAGCAGAACGCCACCCAGTTCGTGAACAACGACAAGGTGCTCGGCGTCGTCGGCCCGCTCAACTCCGGTGTCGCCACCCAGATGCAGCAGGTCTTCGCCACCGCCAACCTGGTCGAGGTGTCGCCCTCCAACACCGCGCCCGAGCTCACCATGGGCAAGAACTGGCAGACCACGAAGTCCCGCCCGTTCAAGACCTACTTCCGCACCGCCACCACCGACGCCATGCAGGGCGGCTTCGCGGCCGACTACGCGTCCAAGACGCTGAAGAAGAAGAACGTCTTCATCGTCGACGACAAGCAGACCTACGGCGCGGGCCTGGCCAAGCTCTTCAAGGCCGGCTTCACCAAGTCGGGCGGCAAGGTCGCCGGTGAGGACCACGTCAACACCGGCGACACGGACTTCTCGGCCCTCGTCACCAAGATCAAGAACTCCAAGGCGGACCTGGTCTACTACGGCGGCCAGTACGACGAGTCCGAGAAGCTCACCAAGCAGCTCAAGGACGGCGGCGCCAAGATCCCGCTCTTCGGCGGCGACGGCATGTTCTCCGACACCTACATCCAGACCGCCGGCAAGACCTCCGAGGGCGACCTCGTCACCTCCGTCGGCGCCCCCGTCGACTCCCTCCCCACCGCCCAGGACTTCATCAAGAAGTACAAGGCAGCCGGCCTCAAGGGCGACTACGGCACCTACGGCGGCTACTCCTACGACGCCGCCACCGCCATCATCAAGGCCATCGGCAACGTCGTGAAGGACGGCAAGGTCCCCGACGACGCCCGCGCCCAGATCGTCTCCGAAGTCCAGAAGACCAACTTCCAGGGCATCGCCGGCCCCGTCTCCTTCGACCAGTACGGGGACACCACCAACAAGCAGCTGACCGTCTACCAGGTCACCGACGGCAAGTGGAAGGCCGTCAAGAGCGGCACCTTCAACGGCTGATCATTTCCCAGCCGGAACCGCCGCTAGAACCACCCCCGGGCCGCGCGGCCAGACCACCCGTCACCGCGCGGCCCGCTCCACGTCCTGTGCTCCCACTCCAAACCCACATGGAGGCCATGCGGTGAACACTCTGCCGCAGCAGCTGGCCAACGGGCTGTTCCTCGGCTCGATGTACGGGCTGATCGCCATCGGCTACACGATGGTGTACGGCATCGTCCAGCTCATCAACTTCGCCCATGGCGAGATCTTCATGACCGGCGGCTTCGGCGCGCTCACGGTCTACCTCTACGTCCTGCCCAACGGCACATCCATGTGGATAGCCCTCCCGGCGATGCTCATCGGAGGCGGACTCGTCTCCATCCTCATCGCCGTCGGGGCCGAACGCTTCGCCTACCGACCACTGCGCGGCGCACCACGCCTCGCCCCCCTCATCACCGCCATCGGCCTCTCCCTCGCACTCCAGCAGGCCGTCTTCAACTGGTACCCGGACGCCAAGACGGACCGCAACTTCCCCCAGCTGGACTTCGGCCCCTGGCACCTCGGCTCCATCAGCATCCAGAGCGGCTCCGTCTTCGTCATCATCGCCGCCCCCATCTGCATGGCCGCCCTCGCCATCTTCGTCCGACTCTCCCGCACCGGCCGCGCCATGCAGGCCACCGCCCAAGACCCGGACACCGCCCAGCTCATGGGCATCGACACCAACCGCATCATCGTGATCGCGTTCGCCATCGGCGGCTTCTTCGCCGCCGTCGCCGCCGTCGCATACGGCCTGCGCTACGGACAGATCAAGTACGACATGGGCTTCCAGATGGGCCTCAAGGCATTCACCGCGGCCGTGCTCGGCGGCATCGGCAACATCTACGGCGCCATGATCGGCGGCCTCGTCCTCGGCCTCGCCGAAACCATGGCCACCTCCTACATCGACGGCATCCCCGGCATGCAGCAACTCGGCGGCGGCGGCTGGGCCTCCGTATGGGCCTTCGTCCTCCTCATCCTCGTCCTGCTGTTCAGACCACAAGGCCTCGTCGGCGAACGCGTCGCGGACAGGGCGTGAGCACCATGACAACCACGACCACCACCGCCAACGCCCCACGCGGCCTCATCGCCCTGCCCCACAGCGCCGCCCGCGCCCTCATCGCCGTCGGCGCCCTCGGCACCATCGCCAGCACCTTCATGTCCTGGACCTGGACCTCCGAGTTCCCCGGAGACCTCACCTACTACGGCTCCCCCGCCGGACTCCAGATCCTCGACCTCATAGCCGGCGCACTCACTCTCCTCTACGCGCTCACCCGCTGGAACATACGCGGCCTGCACTGGCTCAACCCCGCGACCGCCACCGCACCCGTCGTACTCGCGGCCGCCTCCGCCTTCGCCGTCAGCTGGTTCAGCGCCATCGCCATCACCGTCGACCTGGGCGGCCTCGTCAACCTCGACCCCGGCGCCTACATCGCCGCCGTCGCCTCCCTCGTCGCCCTCCTCGGCGCCCTCGCACTCCCCAGCCCCGGCGACACCGCCAAAGCCTGGGTCAGCAAACCCGACAACATCCCCACCGCAGGCCGACTCCCCGGCTGGGCCGAACGCCTCGTCATCACCGCCGCCACCGCCTTCGCCCTGATCGCCTTCGCCTACGGCATCGGCGTCGACCCCGACGCCAGCGAGACCTTCCTCGGCTACCTCCTGCTCGTCATCCTCGGCGCCTGGGCACTCTTCACCGCCGGCCTCTTCGACCGCTTCTCCACGCTCAACGCCCGGCACAAAGGTTTCGCCACCACCATGGCGTTCCTCGCCGCAGCGCTCTTCCCCTTCGTGGAGAACAACGAACACAACGCCAACCTGGGCGTGAACATCCTCGTCGTCGGTACCGTCGCCCTCGGCCTCAACATCGTCGTCGGCCTCACCGGACTCCTCGACCTCGGATACGTCGCCTTCCTCGGCGTCGGCGCCTACGCCGCCGCCCTCGTCTCCGGCTCCGAATTCTCCCGGTTCTCCGGCGTCCAGTTCCCGTTCTGGGCCGCCATGCTCACCGGCATGGCCGCATCGCTCGTCTTCGGCGTCCTCATCGGCGCCCCCACCCTGCGACTGCGCGGCGACTACCTCGCCATCGTCACCCTCGGCTTCGGAGAAATCTTCCGCATCACCGTCAACAACCTCGACGGCTCCTCCGGACCGAACATCACCAACGGCCCCAACGGCATCTCGATGATCCCCGACATGAACCTCTTCGGCTTCAACCTCGGGACCTCCCACGACATCGGATCCATCACCATCGGCCGCTTCGCGAACTACTTCCTGCTGATGCTGCTCATCACCGCAATCGTCGTCCTCGTCTTCAACCGAGCCGCGGACTCACGCATCGGCCGCTCCTGGATCGCCATCCGCGAAGACGAGACCGCCGCCACCGCCATGGGCATCAACGGCTTCCGCGTCAAACTCATCGCCTTCGCACTCGGCGCCTCCCTCGCCGGCCTCGCCGGCACCGTCAGCGCCCACGTCGGCTACAGCGTCAACCCCGCCCCCTACCAGTTCGCCGGCTCCGTACCACCCAACTCGGCCTTCCTGCTCGCCGCAGTCGTACTCGGCGGCATGGGCACCGTCAACGGCCCCATCCTCGGCGCCACACTGCTCTACCTCCTCCCCGAAAAGCTCGGCTTCCTCAAGGAGTACCAGCTCTTCGCCTTCGGCATCGCCCTCGTGCTCCTCATGCGCTTCCGGCCCGAAGGCATCATCGCCAACCGGCGCCGCCAGCTCGAATTCCACGAGACCGACCAGATCGACATCCCCGCACAAAGCCTTCCCGACAGCACCGTCGGCGTCACCAAGGCAGGGGCGTGACCCACATGACCACCACCACCGCACCCAGCCCCGTCCTCGAAGCCAGCGGCGTCACCATGCGCTTCGGCGGCCTCACCGCCGTACGCAACGTCGACCTCACCGTCAACAGCGGCGAAATCGTCGGCCTCATCGGCCCCAACGGAGCCGGCAAAACCACCTTCTTCAACTGCCTCACCGGCCTGTACGTGCCCACCGAAGGAACCGTCTCCTACAAAGGCACCGTGCTCCCGCCCAAACCCCACCTCGTCACCAGCGCCGGCATCGCACGCACCTTCCAGAACATCCGGCTCTTCGCCAACATGACCGTCCTGGAAAACGTCCTCGTCGGCCGCCACACCAGAACCAAGGAAGGCCTCTGGTCCGCCCTCCTGCGCGGCCCCGGATTCCGCAAGGCCGAAGCCGCCTCCCACGAGCGCGCCATGGAACTCCTCGAGTTCATCGGCCTCGCCCACAAGGCCGACCACCTCTCCCGCAACCTGCCCTACGGCGAGCAGCGCAAGCTGGAAATCGCCCGGGCACTCGCCAGCGAACCGGGCCTCCTCCTCCTCGACGAACCCACCGCCGGCATGAACCCCCAAGAAAGCCGCGCCACCGAAGAACTGGTCTTCGCCATCCGCGACAGGGGCATCGCCGTCCTCGTCATCGAGCACGACATGCGCTTCATCTTCAACCTGTGCGACCGCGTCGCCTGCCTCGTCCAAGGCGAGAAACTCGTCGAAGGAACCTCGGAAGTCGTCCAGGGCGACGAACGCGTCGTCGCCGCCTACCTCGGCACCCCCTTCGAAGGCGCCCCCGGCGCCGACGAACTCGCCGAAGTCGAAGCCGCCGAGGCCTCCGGAGCGCAGAGCACCACCAGCACGGAAGGAAAAGCCCAGTGACCGCACTGCTGGAGGTCGAGGACCTCAAGGTCGCCTACGGCAAGATCGAAGCCGTCAAGGGCATCTCCTTCAGCGTCGAAGCCGGCCAGATCGTCACCCTCATCGGCACCAACGGCGCCGGCAAGACCACAACCCTGCGCACCCTCTCCGGGCTCCTCAAGCCCACCAGCGGCCGCATCGTCTTCGACGGCAAACCCCTCAAAAGCATCCCCGCCCACAAGATCGTCTCCCTGGGCCTCGCCCACTCCCCCGAAGGCCGGCACATCTTCCCGCGCCTGACGATCACGGAGAACCTCCAGCTCGGCGCCTTCCTCCGCAAGGACAAAGAAGGCATCGAAAAGGACATCCAGCGCGCCTACGACCTCTTCCCCATCCTCGGAGAACGCAGGAAACAGGCCGCGGGCACCCTCTCCGGCGGCGAACAACAGATGCTCGCCATGGGCCGCGCGCTCATGTCGCAGCCGAAACTCCTCATGCTCGACGAACCCTCCATGGGCCTCTCGCCGATCATGATGCAGAAAATCATGGCCACGATCAGCGAACTCAAGTCCCAGGGCACGACCATCCTCCTGGTCGAACAGAACGCCCAGGCGGCACTGTCACTCGCCGACCAAGGACACGTCATGGAGATCGGCAACATCGTCCTCTCCGGCACCGGACAGGACCTGCTCCACGACGAATCCGTACGCAAGGCGTACCTCGGCGAGGACTGACCCCCGCCGCCGACGGCATACGACAAGGCCCGCACCCCTCGGCCGGAGGGTGCGGGCCTCGCCGTACATACGGCCGAACGACCTGGCGTGTCAGCCCTTGCCGTTCTTCTTCTCGTCCGCGTCCTGGATGACCGCCTCCGCCACCTGCTGCATCGACATCCGACGATCCATCGACGTCTTCTGGATCCACCGGAACGCCGCCGGCTCCGTCAGCCCGTACTCCGTCTGCAGAATCGACTTCGCGCGGTCCACCAGCTTCCGCGTCTCCAGCCGCTGCGAAAGATCCGCGACCTCGTTCTCCAGCTCCCGCAGCTCCGTGAACCGCGAGACGGCCATCTCGATCGCCGGAACGACATCACTCTTGCTGAACGGCTTCACCAGATACGCCATCGCACCGGCGTCCCTCGCCCGCTCGACCAGGTCACGCTGCGAGAACGCGGTCAGCATCAGCACCGGGGCGATCCGCTCCTCGGCGATCTTCTCGGCCGCCGAGATGCCGTCGAGCTTCGGCATCTTCACGTCCAGGATCACCAGGTCCGGCTTGTGCTCACGGGCGAGCTCGACGGCCTGCTCACCGTCACCGGCCTCACCGACGACGCTGTAGCCCTCCTCTTCCAGCATCTCCTTGAGATCGAGCCGGATCAGGGCCTCGTCCTCGGCGATGACGACACGGGTCGTCAGCGGAGGCACGTGCGACTTGTCGTCGTCGGGCGCGTCTACGGGCTGGGGCGACTCGGGGGCGGTCACGGGGGCTCCTCGTTCAGGGGCGGGTACTGCTGACAAGAGCCTACCTAGCTGCGGTAAGGTGGACGGGCAGCGGGTCGGGGCAAACCTTCGATTCGCTGGGCCCCGGTAGCCCAATTGGCAGCAGGCAATGGATTCAAAACCCATACAGTGTCGGTTCGAGTCCGACCCGGGGCACTTTTCCTTCGATTCCAAGGTCGCCAACCGGAAGCGGATGTCCACGTTCTCGTGAACATCCGCTTTTTGCTGCGTGTCGTCGCGATCACTCTCGCAGAGTGGCCGCATGTACGACGTCAGCACACGCAAGCGGGCGCTCACGCTAGTCGCGCAGGGGCGCAGTCTGAACTCGGTGAGCCGGGAGACGGGGATCTCCCGTGCCGCGATCCGCTCCTGGCAGACACGACTCGAGCCCCTGCCCCGCATGGCAACCCCGCCTCCCGGTCTACCGGCCGATGAAGTCTCGTACGCCTACCTGCTGGGCCTCTACCTCGGCGACGGCTGTATCAGCGCGCACACGCGCGGCACCGGCTACTACCTCCGCATCGCATGCGCTGATGCGTGGCCGGGACTCATTGAGGCTTGCGAGGCCGCCGTGCGTGCTGTCAATCCGGCACACAACGCCTACCGCGTCCAGGCGCAGGGATACGTCTCAGTAGCCGGCTACTACCCGCACTGGCCCTGCCTCTTCCCCCAGCACGGCCCCGGTAAGAAGCACGAGCGCAGCATCACCCTGGAACCCTGGCAGCAGGCCATCGTCGACGCTCACCCCTGGGAGTTCATCCGAGGGCTCATCCACTCCGACGGCTGCCGCATCACCAACTGGACGACTCGTCTCGTCGCCGGTGAGCGCAAGCGCTACGAATACCCGCGCTACTTCTTCTCCAACAAGTCGGACGACATCCGGAGGCTCTTCACCGACACGCTCGACAAGGTGGGCGTCGAGTGGACGACGCTCGCTCGCGGCAGCGACCCGTTCAACATCTCCGTCGCCCGCAAAGCCTCAGTCGCCCTCATGGACGCCCACGTAGGCCCCAAGCACTGACGCTTGGCCGGCCTACTTGTCGTCCACCCCGATGTGGTGCACGCGCACCAGGTTCGTCGACCCGGACACCCCGGGCGGGGAGCCGGCTGTGATGACCACGACGTCGCCCTGCTCGCAGCGGCCGTACTTGAGCAGGAGTTCGTCCATCTGGTTGATCATCGCGTCCGTGGAGTCGGCGCCAGGGCCGAGGAACGTCTCCACGCCCCAGGTCAGGCTGAGCTGGGAGCGGGTCGCCGGTTCGGGGGTGAAGGCGAGGAGGGGGATCGGGGAGCGGTAGCGGGAGAGGCGGCGGACGGTGTCGCCGGACTGGGTGAAGGCGACGAGGAACCTGGCGCCGAGGAAGTCGCCCATCTCGGCGGCCGCTCGGGCGACTGCGCCGCCCTGGGTGCGGGGTTTGTTGCTTTCGGTGAGCGGTGGGAGGCCCTTGGCCAGGAGGTCTTCCTCGGCCGCTTCGACGATCTTGGCCATGGTGCGGACCGTTTCGACCGGGTATTTTCCGACGCTGGTCTCGCCGGACAGCATCACGGCGTCCGTGCCGTCGATGACCGCGTTGGCCACGTCGCTCGCCTCGGCCCTGGTGGGGCGGGAGTTCTCGATCATGGAGTCGAGCATTTGCGTGGCGACGATGACCGGCTTGGCGTTGCGCTTGGCGAGTTTGATCGCTCGTTTTTGGACGAGGGGGACTTGTTCGAGGGGCATTTCCACGCCGAGGTCGCCGCGGGCGACCATGATGCCGTCGAAGGCGGCGACGATGTCGTCGATGGCGTCGACGGCCTGGGGTTTCTCCACTTTGGCGATGACGGGGAGCCTGCGTCCCTCTTCGTCCATGATGCGGTGGACGTCTTCGATGTCGCGGCCGCTGCGCACGAAGGAGAGTGCGATGACGTCGAAGCCCATGCGCAGCGCCCAGCGGAGGTCTGCTTCGTCCTTGTCGGAGAGTGCGGGGACGGACACCGCGACTCCGGGGAGGTTGAGGCCCTTGTGGTCGGAGATCACGCCGCCTTCGATGACGGTGGTGTGGACGCGGGGGCCGTCGATGGAGGTGACTTCGAGGGAGACCTTGCCGTCGTCGACGAGGATGCGTTCGCCGGGGGTGACGTCGGTGGCGAGGCCTTGGTGGGTGGTGCCGCAGCTGTGGCGGTCTCCTTGGGCGTTTTCTTCGACGGTGATGGTGAAGGTGTCGCCGCGTTCGAGGAGTACGGGGCCTTCGGTGAAGTGGCCGAGGCGGATCTTGGGGCCTTGGAGGTCGGCGAGGAGGCCGACGCTGTGGCCGGTTTCGTCGGAGGCCTTGCGTACGCGGTGGTAGCGCTCCTCGTGTTCGGCGTGGGTGCCGTGGCTGAGGTTGAAGCGGGCGACGTCCATTCCGGCGTCGACCAGGTCTTTGAGCTGGTCGTACGAGTCGGTGGCGGGGCCCAGTGTGCAGACGATTTTTGCTCGGCGCATGTTTCGAGACTATTACCTACTCGTCGGTAGAGAATTGGTCGGGGGTGACGACTGAACAATCTTTGAGTGAAGGACTATTGACAAAGCTCGAATTGTGCGCGGGGGTGCTCCGATGAGCATTCGGGGGTCGTATTTGTTTGCGATTGCTTTTTCTTCGGCGCCCCCGGGCTTCTCGGGGTCACAGGTGCGGTGGGGCCATGGTGAATCGGGCGTTGACCTGGGCATGGACGCGTTGGCGTTGGGGTTCGAGGTCGAGGGGGGCGGCGGTGGTGTCTTCGGTGGCGCCGCGGGCCATGGAGCGCATGCGGCTGCCGGGTGCGGCGGGGTAGGCCGGTGGGGTGGTCTCGGCGCCGAGGTCGGCGAGTTCGACGAGGGCGGTGAGGGTGGTGCCGAGTGCTTCGGCGTATTCCCTGGCTCGCTGTACGGCTTCTCGTACGGCTTGTTGTCGGGCTTGGCGGTGGGCGGGTGAGTCGGGGCGGAGGGTCCACCAGGGGCCGTCGACGCGGGTGAGGTCGAGGTCGGCGAGGCGGGTGGCGAGTTCGCCGAGGGCGGTGAAGTCGGTGAGTTCGGCGGTGATGTGGACGCTGCCGTGGTGGGCGTGGATGCGTTCGCCGCGGCCTTCTTTGAGTTGTGGGGTGATGGAGAAGGCGCCGGTTTCGAGTCGTTCGACTGCGTCGCCGTAGGTCTTGATGAGGTCGAGTGCGGTGGTGTTGCGGCGGGTGAGGTCGTCGAGGGCGGTGCGGCGGTCTTTGCCGCGGGAGGCGACGGTGATGTGGAGGCGGGCGATTTCGGGGTCGACTTCGAGGTGGGCTTCGCCGCGGACGGCGATGCGGGGGGCGTCGGGGGTGCCGTAGGGGACGGCGGGTTGGGGGTCGTCCGTGGGTGGGGTGGTCATGGTTCCACTGTGGCAGGTCGGTTCCTGCGTGTTGGCGGTCTTGGCCGGTCATCAGATCGAAACCTGTGGGGGCTGTTGCGGTCGGCGTGTACGGGTCAGAATCTACGCGCGTCGTTGACTGTTTCCGGAGGAGATCGAGACATGCCGTTGAACCGTCGGAAGTTCTTGAAGAAGTCCGCTGTGACCGGGGCGGGGGTGGCCTTGACCGGTGCGGTGGCGGCTCCGGCGGCGCAGGCCGCGGAGGCACAGAAGGGGCACGGGCCTGTGAAGAGGTATTCGCTGACGGTGATGGGCACGACCGATCTGCACGGTCACGTCTTCAACTGGGACTACTTCAAGGACGCGGAGTACGCGGACGCGCAGGGCAACGCTCAGGGTCTGGCGCGGATTTCGACGCTGGTGAACCAGGTGCGTAAGGAGAAGGGCCGGGGCAACACGTTGTTGTTGGACGCCGGCGACACGATTCAAGGCACGCCGCTGACGTACTACTACGCGAAGGTCGATCCGATCACCGCGAAGGGTGGTCCGGTGCATCCGATGGCGGCGGCGATGAACGCGATCGGGTATGACGCGGTGGCGTTGGGCAATCACGAGTTCAACTATGGGATCGAGACGCTGCGGAAGTTCGAGGAGCAGTGCGACTTTCCGTTGCTGGGTGCGAATGCGCTGGACGCGAGGACGTTGAGGCCGGCGTTTCCGCCGTACTTCATGAAGACGTTCCGTGTGCCGGGGGCGCCGCCGGTGAAGGTCGCGGTGCTGGGTCTGACGAACCCGGGTATCGCGATCTGGGACAAGGCTTACGTGCAGGGGAAGCTGACGTTCCCGGGGTTGGAGGAGCAGGCGGCGAAGTGGGTGCCGAAGCTGCGGTCGATGGGTGCGGATGTGGTGGTGGTGTCGGCGCATTCGGGGTCGTCGGGTACGTCGTCGTACGGTGATCAGGTGCCGTATGTCGAGAATTCTGCGGCGTTGGTGGCGCGGCAGGTACCGGGGATCGACGCGATTCTGGTTGGGCACGCGCATGTGGAGATCCCTGAGTTGCTGGTGACGAACGAGGTGACGGGGAAGAAGGTGGTGCTGTCGGAGCCGCTGGCGTATGCGGAGCGGTTGTCGTTGTTCGACTTCGAGTTGGTGTTCTCGAAGGGGCGTTGGTCGGTCGAGTCGGTGGCGGCGTCGGTGCGTAATTCGAACTCGGTCGCCGATGATCCGAGGATCACGCGGCTGCTGAAGGCCGACCATGACGTCGTGGTGGCGTATGTGAATCAGGTGGTCGGTACGGCGACGGAGACGCTGACGACCGTCGATGCCCGTTACAAGGACGCGCCGATCATCGATCTGATCCTGAGGGTGCAGGAGGACGTGGTGAGGGCGGCGTTGGCGGGGACGGAGTATGCGTCGTTGCCCGTGATCGCGCAGGCGTCGCCGTTTTCGCGGACGTCGGAGATTCCGGCGGGTGAGGTGACGATCCGGGATCTGTCGAGTCTGTATGTGTACGACAACACGCTGGTCGCGAAGGTGATGACGGGGGCGCAGGTCCGGGCGTATCTGGAGTATTCGGCGGAGTATTTCGTGCAGACGGCTGCGGGTGCGGTTGTCGATGTGGAGAAGTTGACGAACGCGGGTGGTCGTCCGGATTACAACTACGACTATGTGTCGGGGTTGTCGTACGAGATCGACATCGCCCAGGCTGCGGGGTCGCGGATCAAAAACCTCACCTATGAGGGTGTCGCGCTGGACGATGGTCGGCAGTTCGTGCTGGCGGTGAATAACTACCGTGCCAATGGCGGGGGTGCGTTCCCGTTTGTGGCGTCCGCGAAGGAGTTGTGGTCGGAGTCGACGGAGATCCGGACGCGGATCGCGGAGTGGGTGACGGCGAAGGGTGTGCTGGATCCGAGGGACTTCGCGTCGGTGGACTGGGAGTTGACGAGGAACGGCGTGCCGGTCTTCTAGAGGCTTCGCGGTCTTGGGCTTCGCAGTCTTGGGCTTCACCGGCCTGTCCGGCGCTTCGCCGTCCCGGGTCTCATCGTCGGTCGACGAGGGGTGTGAGTGTCGGGGTCTGTGTCTGGCGGGCCGGTGGGATCTGGGGTTGTGGGTGGTGGAGGCCGAAGGTGGTGAAGGCGGTGCGGGCCGGCAGGGGGTAGGGGTCCTTGCCGGTCAGGGTGTTGAGGATGGTGGCGCTGCGCCAGGCGGCGAGGCCGAGGTCGGGGGTGCCGACGCCGTGGGTGTGGTGTTCGGCGTTCTGCACGTAGACGTGGCTGTCGGTGCCGGTGACGGAGGGGTCGAGGACGAGGCGGAACTGTTCGTCGACGCGGGGGCGTTGGCGGTTGTCGCGGCGGAGGTAGGGGTCGAGGCCGGCGAGGATGCGGTCGAGGGAGCGTTCGCGGTAGCCGGTGGCGAGGACGACGGCGTCGGTGGTGAGGCGGGTGCGGTTGTTCTGCTGGGTGTGTTCGAGGTGGAGTTCGACTTTGGTGATGGAGATGCGGCCGGCGGTGCGGACGCGGACGCCGGGGGTGAGGACGGTGTCGGGCCAGCCGCCGTCGAGGGTGCGGCGGTAGAGCTCGTCGTGGATGGCGGCGAGGGTGTCGGCGTCGATTCCTTTGTGGAGTTGCCACTGGGTGGTGACGAGGCGGTCGCGGACGCTTTCGGTGAGGGCGTGGAAGTAGCGGGTGTAGTCGGGGGTGAAGTGTTCGAGGCCGAGTTTTGAGTACTCCATGGGGGCGAAGGCTTCGGTGCGGCCGAGCCAGTGGAGTTTCTCGCGGCCGGCGGGGCGTCGGCGGAGCAGGTCGAGGAAGATTTCCGCGCCGGACTGTCCGGAGCCGATGACGGTGATGTGTTCGGCGGCGAGGAGTGTGTCGCGGTGGTCGAGGTAGTCGGCGGCGTGGATGACGGGTACGCCGGGTGCTTCGACGAGGGGTTTGAGGGGGTCGGGTACGTACGGTTCGGTGCCGATGCCGAGGACGACGTTGCGGGTGTAGGTCCGGCCTAGGGCTTCGGCTTCTCCGTCGCTGTCGAGTTGGGTGAAGTCGACTTCGAAGAGGTCGCGTTCGGGGTTCCAGCGGACGGCGTCGACCTGGTGGCCGAAGTGGAGTGTGGGCAGGTTCTCCGAGACCCAGCGGCAGTAGGCGTCGTATTCGGCGCGCTGGATGTGGAAGCGCTCGGCGAAGTAGAAGGGGAAGAGGCGCTCGCGGTTCTTGAGGTGGTTGAGGAAGGTCCAGGGGCTGGTGGGGTCGGCGAGGGTGACCAGGTCGGCGAGGAAGGGGACCTGGATGGTGGCGCCGTCGATGAGCTGGCCGGGGTGCCAGTGGAAGGCGGGGCGTTGTTCGTAGAAGACGGTGTCGAGTTCGGTGAGGGGGTGGGCGAGGGCGGCGAGGGAGAGGTTGAAGGGGCCGATGCCGATGCCGACGAGGTCGCGGGGGGCGTCGGGTTCGGGGTGTGGGGGCTGTCTCTTATACACA
>JODI01000013.1 GCA_000720805.1 Streptomyces violaceoruber | reverse complement strand
ACGAGTCTGCTCCAGCGAGCAACTCCCGTGGTCCTTCCTCACACACACCGGCCTCACCATCCATCCCCAGTCACCACAGAACTAACGAAAAACTCAGTAGCGTCGCGTTCCGAAAGTCCGAAAGGGGTATCGCGTGGCAACAGCCGGAACGGGCCAGACGATCAAGGACGCGGCCTTTGAGGTCCTGCGCCGGTACGGACTCACGACCCTGTTCAGCAATCCGGGTTCGACAGAGGTCGGCTTCCTCGCCGACCTGCCGGCCGATATCGAGTTTGTCCTCGGACTGCACGAGGGTTCGGTGGTCGGTATGGCCACCGGGTACGCGCTGAAGAGCGGTCGGCCGGCGCTGGTGCTGCTGCACACGACCGCCGGGTACGGCAACGCCGTGAGCGCGCTGGCGACCGCGCGGGCGAACCGGGCGCCGCTGGTGGTGATCGTCGGCCAGCAGGACCGGCGGCACCTCGCCCAAGAGCCGTTCCTGGCCGGGCGGTTGGACGGGCTGGCCGGGGAGTACCCGGTGTGGCAGCACACCCCGGCGCGGGCGCAGGACGTGCCGGGTGCGATCGCCCGGGCATGGAACGAGGCGCGGAACGGGCGGGGCCCGGCGGTGGTGGTCGTACCGATGGACGACTGGCATGCCGAGGCGGACCCGGACGCGGTTCTGGCCGCACCGGCGGCCCTGCACGGGACCCGCAGCGCCGACGGCCCGGCGGTCGACGCACTCGCCCGGATGCTGCGCGGGGCCACCGCACCGTGCCTGGTGGCGGGCGCCGGGAACGACTCGCCGGAGGGGTGGGAGAGCTTGACGGTGCTGGCGGAACGGCTGGACTGCCCGGTGTGGCAGGAGTCGTTCGGGGCCCGGGCGGGCTTCCCGCAGGATCACCGGCTCTTCGCCGGGCACCTGCCCTCGGCCCGGTCGGGGCTGCGGGCGGCGCTGGCCGGGCACGACGCCGTACTGGCCGTGGGGGCACCGGTGTTCCGGCAGTACCCGTACGAGCAGGGCACCTTCGTAGCCCCCGGTACCCGGCTCGCCGTGATCACCGACGACCCGGAGGAGGCCCACCGCAGCCCGGTGGAGCTGGCGGTGCTGGCCGACCCGGCTGACACCGTGCGGCGTCTGGCGGTCGCGCTTCCCGCGGCCACGGGCACGCCCAGGCCGCCCATGAGGAGCCCGGCACCGCCTGCCCCGCCCGCCGGCGGCGAGCCGCTGCGCGCGGCGCACGTGCTGGCGGCCCTGGCCGACCGGCTCGCCCCGGACGCGGTGGTCGTGGAGGAGACCCCGTCCAGCCGGCCGGACCTGCACGCGCTGCTGCCCGCCCGCGCCCCGTTCGGCTTCCTCAGCGCCGCCATGGGGGGCCTCGGCTTCGCGATGCCGGCCGCGATCGGCGTACGGATGGCGGATCCCGGGCGGCCGGTGGTGGCCGTCATCGGCGACGGGTCGTCGCTGTACTCGGTCCAGGCGCTGTGGAGTGCCGCGTACTACGGCACCGGCGTGCTGTTCGTCATCCTGGCCAACGGCCGATACGCGATCATGGACCGCCTCTCGGAACGCGCGGGCTCGGCCGCCCCCGCCTGGCCGGCGTTCGGCGAGGTGAGCGTGTCGGGACTTGCGCGCGAACTGGGCTGCCCGGCCGAGCGGGTCGACAGCCACGGCGCCCTGCTGTCCGTACTCGACAAGGTGCTGCCGGACCTTGCCGGGCGGCAGAAGCCGCTGGTGCTCGAAGTGGCCGTCGAGGCCGATCCCGAATTCCGTTCGTAGGAGACAGACACATGATGAAGGTCCTCATCATCGGGGGCGCGGGCGGCATCGGCTCGTCCGCCGCGTTCAACCTGCTGTCCGCGCGGGGCACGTACGAGATCGTCCTGGTCGACACCAGGCCCAACATGATCACCAGCCATGTGATGGACCAGGAGAACGCGCTCGCGCTCGGCGCGACGCCCGACACCGTTCGCGCCGGCACGCCCGAGGACACGCTCGACGCGGACGTCGTCGTGCTCAGCGCCGCCGTACCTCTGCGGCTGAACTCCTCGCGGTCGGTCTTTCTCGCCGACAACGCCGCGATCGTCGGTCAGTGCCTGCGGCCCTTGAAGGATTCCGGCTTCGGCGGTGTCGTACTGATGCTGACCAATCCCGTGGACGCGCTCATGACCTGGGTGCACCGGCAGGGCTGGCTGCCCCGGCACCGGCTGATCGGCTACACGCTCAACGACAGCCTGCGCCTGCGCACCGGTATCGCGTATGCCCTGGGCGTCCACCCCAGGAACGTCGACGCCTGGATGATCGGCGAGCACGGCGAGGGCCAGGTCCCGCTCTACGGCCGGATCACCGTCGGCGGCGAGCCCGTCGTCCTCACCACCGAACAGCGGGCAGCAGCCGAGGAGTACGCCGACAACTGGTACGCCCGGCATGTGGCGCTCGACTCGGGCCGTACCTCCACCTGGACCACCGGACTGGGCACCGCGCGGCTGATCGAAGCCATTGCGACCGACAGCGGGACCGTCCTGCCCGCGTCGGTCGTCCTGGACGGTGAGTACGGAGTGCACGGGGCGAGTCTCGGTGTGCCCGTGGAGCTGGGCCGCGACGGGGTGCGCCGGGTCGTCGAGTGGGACCTCACGCCCGGCGAACTGCACGGCATGCAGCAGGCGGCCGTGCGCGTGGAGGCCGCCGTGGCCGACATGGTCGACGTGTCCGCCGCCCGCTGAACGACCCCCTTTCGGACTCGAAGCGACTCACACCGACTCGAACCAACTCGCACCGGCTCAACGAGGAGTCGCAGTGACCGACCGGATATGCCTGCTCGCCCCGGCTGCCACCGCACGGCCCGGCCACATCCACACCGCCTACGGCCGGACGCCCGGCGGCGACGGCGAATTTCCCGCCGCTGAGAAGGCGGTGCGGGCATGTCCCAAACAGGCAATCCACGATGTCTCCCAAGGGAAAGACCTGTCCTCGGCTCTCGGGGTTCACTGTCGGCCACCCCCGACGAAATGGAGCCGAAACATGTCCGAGAAAGCCAGGTCCGAATTCTGGAAGGGCCTCAAGCCGATCACGAATTCGGTCAAGCCTGACGCGCAGCCGGAGGTCTATCTGTCCCAGGTGGCCACCGACGACGATCGGTATTACGCACCGCTCAGCGAGACAGTCGGATCGCGCCCGCTGTGGATCAACGTCAAGGACAACTCCTGGGCTGACATCCTGTACGCCAAGGAGGCCGGGCTCGTCAACCGGCACTACCACCCGCACGAGGTGTTCGCCTACACGATCTCCGGCAAGTGGGGTTACCTGGAGCGGCCCTGGACCGCGCACGCCGGTGACTTCATCTACGAGGCGCCGGGTGAGGGACACACATTGGTGGCCTACGAGAGCGACGAGCCGATGAAGGCGTTCTTCATCGTCAAGGGGCCGTTGATCTGGCTGGACGAGAACGGCGAAACCGTCGGCTACTTCGACGTCCACGACTACATCGAGCTGTGCCGCAACCACTACGAGAAGGTCGGCATCGGCGCCGACTACGTCAACTCGCTCTTCCGGTGACCCGGGTCCCTCCCCTCAACCGAGGTTCCGATGCCACGTACCCGTACCCGTAGCCGTGTCCGGCCCGGCGCACTTTCCGGGCTGGTTGCCGGCCGTCTGTCGGACAAGCTCGGCAGACGCAAACCCGTTCTGATTGCCGCGGTAGCCCTGTTCTCCTGTTTCTCTACGGCGGGCGGGCTGATGACCGGATTCCTCGGTCTGCTCATCGCCCGTGCCCTGATGGGTGTGGCGGAGGGAGCCGTACTGCCGCCGGCGCAGTCGCTGGTGGTGGAGGCGCCCCGGGAGAACCGTCGTGGTCTCAACAGGGGGCTGCTCCAGGGCTTCTCGGCCGGCCAAGCGGTCGAAGGAGAGCGCGGTCCGGTACGGGGCACCGTATGAAGGCCGCTGTCTGGTACGGAGCCAGGGACGTCCGCATTGCCGAGGTCGGCGTTCCAGCACCCCTGCGTGGCGAGGTGCTTGTCGAGGTGGCCTACTGCGGCATCTGCGGCAGCGACGTGCACGAGTACGCCGACGGGCCGCACGCGATCCCGGTCGCCGAGCCGCATCCTGCCTCCGGTGCCACAGCTCCGCTCGTCCTCGGTCACGAGTTCTGTGGGACGGTGGCGGCCCTCGGGCCGTCGGTGACCGGCCTGGCCATCGGCGACCGAGTGGCGGTCGAGCCGAACTACCGGTGCGGGGCATGCCCACGGTGCCGGGCCGGCGAGTACAACATCTGCCGGCACTTCGGGTTCGCCGGGCTGATGGGGAACGGCGGCATGGCCGAGTACGCCGCCATCCCCGCCTACATGGCGCACCGTCTCCCCGAGACCGTGTCGCTGGAGCAGGCCGCGCTGTTCGAACCGGCCTCGGTCGCCCTGCACGCACTGCGGCGCGCCGGAACCACACCGGAGACAGTGGCAGTCGTCGGCCTGGGACCGATCGGCCTGCTCACCGTCCTGCTCGCCGGGGAACGCGGGGTGCGGCGGATCCTCGCCGTCGATGTGTCCCCGGCCCGCCTGGAACTCGCGGCCGGCCTCGGCGCCACCGACCTGATCGACGCCGGGCGGGAAGAAGACACCGCGGGGCGGATCCGTGAGCTGACCGGCGGAGAGGGCGTCGATGCCGCGTTCGAGGTGGTCGGATCCGAGATCGCCCTGCGCACCTGCATGGCAGCCACCCGGCCCGGCGGTCGGATCGTCCTCGTCGGCCTGGCCCAGGAGGTATCCCTGGACGCCTTCGCACTGGTCAACAACGAGCAGTCGATCGTCGCCAGCGTCGGCTACCGCGACACCTATCCGGAGCTCATCCGGCTCGTCGCGGAACAGCACCTGGACCTGACACCGGTCGTCACCTCGACCATCGTCCTCGACGACCTCGTCTCCCATGGATTCGAGGCGCTGCTGGGCGGCCCGGGAAACCAGGTCAAGATCCTCGTCGACCCAGCGGCACACCGTACCGGGGCACCAGTTCTCCGCCCACCCGGCGACCGAACGGAAAGACACAGATGACCACCGGACTCGTCCCCGACCTCTTCGCCGGCCAGTGCGTCCTGGTGACCGGAGGCACCTCCGGCATCGGCGCGGCCACCGCCGACCTGCTCGCCGAACTCGGAGCCGAGGTGCATGCCCTCGGACTGCCGCCGGCCGACGCCGACGAGCTGCCCCGCCACAAGCGAGTCGACATCGTGGAGCACGACGTCACGG
Source organism: Streptomyces violaceoruber (assembly GCA_000720805.1). GTDB lineage: Bacteria > Actinomycetota > Actinomycetes > Streptomycetales > Streptomycetaceae > Streptomyces > Streptomyces cellulosae_A. The sequence goes on along the minus strand of JODI01000013.1, from coordinate 126,791 downwards.
ACCGGGACGGCCTCGTCGGCCGGATCGAGGCTTACGACCGTATCGACCACCTCGTCGCCTGTGCCGGGATCAGCCGGGACCGCGACGAATACGACCTCGGATGGTGGGACCGGGTGCTGGAGGTCAACCTCACCTCGGCCCTGGTCGCGTGCCAGGCGGCACGCCCGCTGCTCGCCGGCCGGCGCGGCAGCATCGTCACCGTCTCGTCGATGTTCGGTTTCTTCGGCAGCCGAGACCGGCCGGCCTACAGCGCCAGCAAGGGCGGCGTCTCCCAGCTGACCCGGTCCCTGGCCGCCGAGTACGCCGCGGAGGGCATCCGTGTGAACGCGGTGGCACCGGGCTTCGTCACCACTCTGCTCGCCCGCGGTCTGCTCGACGACCCTGACGCCGCGCAAGCTGTGCTCGCGCGAGTCCCGCTCGGACGGTTCGGCCGGCCGCGGGAGATCGCGTCAGTGATCGCCTTCCTGTGCTCGCCCGCCGCCTCCTACGTCAATGGCACGGTCCTCCCGGTCGACGGCGGCTACCTGACCGTCTGAACCGTCCGGTACGCCGGAGTACGGCGTGCCTTTCTGGACCGCTTCGCCCGGCCGCACTGGTGCGAGGGCGGGGCTTTCTGTCTGCGACCCGTGACGCGGGTGCGGCACCGGAGTACGCTCAAGGCCGGCGGCAGAGGCAGGCGCCGCCGACGGCCCAGGCGGCACGGCCCAGTTCGCTCACTCTCCTGCCGGTGGCTGTACTCACCCAGGCGTGGCAGCGAGTTTTTGTCGCCCCGGTGTACCGGCCCCCGACCACACCGTTGTCGGATGTAGGGGTCGGAAGGGAGACTCAGGTGACCGTACCCATCGTCTCCCGCGTGTCCACGCAGTCGGTCGATCCGGCGGACCGCATCGACTTCTGGGAGGAACACAACCGACGGGCGTTGGTGGGCTTGACCTGCTCTTCCTACTCGGAACAGGGTCTGCTGGCCACGGAGACGAACATCGAGCTGGGTGATCTGCGACTGGCCGAGATCTCCGGCAACGAGCACGTCATCGAGCGGACTCCACGGACGTGTCAGGCGCTCCCGAAGGACTCCGTCTTCGTCTCGTTGCTGACAGCGGGCCGCGGGGTGTTCTTCCACGAGGGCGGCTGCCACACCCTGCAGACGGGCGACCTGATCCTCTATGACACGCGCCGGTCGTACCTGTTCGGGTTTCCCACCCCGATGCACCAGCTGTTGGTGGACATCCCCCGCGAAGTGTTCGCCACGCGGTGCGCCTCCGGCGACGTGTCGGCGCCGATCCTGCTCGGCAGGGGGTCGGCGGTCGAGGGTGCGCTGACTTCCGCGCTGCACGCGGTACTGGCCGGCTGGGTCACGGGGCAGGAGAGCGATGACTCGATCAGCACCCAGGACACCGTGCTGGACCTCGTCCGTACGCTGGCCGCACCGAGGCTGGATGGTGGTTCCGCGCCGCCTGCCGAACTCTCCCAGCTGGCCGTGGCCAAGGACTACATAGACCGGCACCTGGCCGACCCCGGGCTGAGCGCAGGGCGGGTCGCCGAGGCGATCGGAGTGTCGGCCCGGCACCTCAGTCGTATCTTCCAGCCGACCGGGGTGAGCCCCTCCCGCCACATCCTCGAACAGCGGCTGGACAAGGCCCGGCAGGCGCTCGCCGATCCCGGCTCACGCCATCTGACGATCGCCGATGTCGCCCATCGTTGGGGCTTCGCCAGCCAGGCTCACTTCACCCGGGTCTTTCGGAGCCGTTTCGGCCGGACTCCTGGCAAGACGCGCCCGTTCCTCATGTGAAGGTGGTGGCCGCGGCGCCTTCGGCGCCGTCCGGCCGGACCGCCGGACTCGGATCTGGTGGTCAGCGAGTCGAACGCCGGTGACCCTGCAGGTGCCGGTAGTCCGAGTCATCACTTGGGTGCAGCTACGGCTTCTACGACGTGTTCCACATCTCTCCCGCCGCGCTGCGGCTGCTGCTTGTCTCCGCGGGCAGATGGCAGCTGAGGGACGCTACGTCCGGCGCGGCGACCCAGCTTCCGTTCACGTTGACCGACGGCACGGTGAGCTTCGGGCCCACAGAGGCAGCGCGCCGGCACAGCGGCGTCCTCGATCGACCGGGCGGCGCCCTGGGCGCGGAAGGGGAACATGAGGTGCGCGGCGTCGCCGAGCAGTGTCAGCCCGCCTCGGCTCCCGTGCCGAAGGGGCGCCCGGTCCAGCAGTGCCCAGCGCCCCGGGCACCGCCGGCGGCGATCAGGTCCGTCACCCGCGGCTCCCAGTCGGCGAACTCGGCGTGGAACTCCTCGATCGTGGCTGTCGACGTTGACGGCGCTCCCGTCGGCCATCGGGTAGCGCACGAAGTGCCGTCCGGGGCCGAGCCACAGCGTCCGGGCGCGGCGGAGGGCGAAGTCGCGCGCGGCGTGGGCGGGCACGATGGTGCGGAAGGCGCAGATGCCGGAGTGCTCCGGCGGTGCGGGCTCGGCCGCCCCGCCGCGGACGACGGAGTGCACGCCATCGGCCGGGCACGGGAGAGATGAAGGTGGCGCCGACCAGTACATCCATGGAACGGTGGCCTGATGCCAGACAGCGACTACGACCGGGTACGCCTCGGCATCGAGGCCATGACCGCATACATTTCCGGCAACGCCCTCATGACGACGTACATGAGGGAACGCCGCGACTCCGACGGAAATCTCGACCAGGTCGCGGACGGCGCCACGGCGCTGTGCGCGCTGCTGCTGAACCAAATGGCCCACATGACCGGAAAGTCCGAACAGGAGATCCTCCAGGAGATCGCCCGCGGGCTGAACCGAACGGAGCAGCGGGAGCAGTAGACGCGGTGGTCGGTGGCCGCCCCGGCCCTCTGCGGGCCGGGGCGGAGTTCTGTCGGTTCTCCAGGTCGGTGGCTGACTCTTCGGGGCCGTGCGGCCCGGTCGTCGATGACGAGCCCTTCGTGCGGGCTGACAGGGGGTGCCGTCAGACCTCGTGCGGGGCGAAGAGTTCGAGGTGGCCGCAGGAGGAACACCGGTAGGCGTCGATCTGGTACCTCGCACGTCCCCAGCGCTTGGCTCCCCCGAAGAGCCCCCGTTCCAGTGGCCCGGGTATCCAACGGGTGTATCCGCTCGAGTGGTCGCCGCCGTCTTCGATGAACCCGGGGCGCAGGTCGGTGGCCTGACACTGGGTGCACTTGATTTCCACGGACGTACTGTAGGGGAGCCCGGGACGGGAGTGCGGCTGAGGTGCCCCCTTGCGGCGAGGTGCCCCCTTGCGGAGAGTACGAGGGTGGCCCCCGGAAGCTGCAAGGGGCTGGGCGCGAACATCCGGCGGCCGCGGTCGCGGTGTGGCGTGGCGCACTGTCGAGGCGAGGTGAGCCTAGAACCGACGACCTTGGGTATCCGCGTGGTGCTGGCAGGGAAGCGGCGCAGCGCCTGGGGAGGTCACGCCGCTTCCCTGCTGCTCCCCGCCGGAAAACACGTCGCACCATGTGCGGGCCCGGCAGGAGGATGCGAGGCGTCGGCTCAGTCCGGCAGTCCCCACGGTTTCGCGTCGCCGAGGGCCGGCACGTCACGCGGGCCCAGGTCCGGGTCGGTGCCGCGGGGGAGTACGACGGCGGTTTCGTTCCGGCCGAGCGGGATCAGGATGCGGCCGGGGGCTGTCTCCCGGTACCGCAGCCGCCGCCCGCGCTCGTCCCGTACGTCGATGGCGCCGCCGATGCCGTGCTGCAGCACGAGCGGCGCGCCGGCCTCGCTGCGGACGCGCACCCATCGGGTCCGGCCGCCCGATCGGTTCGCGTCGACGAGGAACGCGCCCTGGGTGCGCAGGCCTTGCACCGACAGGTCCGGCCAGCGCCGTGACACGGAGGGGAAGGCCCGTACGACACCACCGTGGCTCTGCACCGCCATGTCGAGGACCGACTGGGCCGCCGTCAGCGGGCTCTCGATGGCCAGGTTCCCGCCCTCCACATACATGGTGTTCGCGGTCATCCACGCGTTCTTGATGAGGTTGCCGTCGGTGAAGAAGGTCAGGAAGTCGAGGGCGTCCTCAGGTCGTTCCACCAAGGAGGCCATCGAGGACGCGGCGGCGTAGCTGTAACCGGCCCACAGGCTGCGGTCCTCGACCCAGTGGTCGAAGGTCGTCCGTATGGTGTCCCGGTCGGAGGGGCGGTCCCAGCTCAGCTCGTGCAGCGGGAAGAGCCACAGCATGTGCGAGAAGTGCCGGTGGGACTCGGTGAGGGGTTTGCCGGCGCCGATGTTGACGCCGGTCGCGTCGCGCGGGTAGTCCACCAGGCGCTGGAGGATCTCGCGCCAGCGTCCGGCGCGCGGATGATCCGTGCGGAGAATGCGCAGACAGTCGAGGAGGGTGGCGCAGCCCCAGCGGATCAGGGAGAGGTCGTAGGTGCAGTCGGTGGCGTCCGCCCACTCGGGCGAACGGGTGAGCGGCAGGTGCAGTTTTCCGTCGCTGCCCTCGTACAGGAAGTGGTCGTAGAAGTTCACCGCCTTGACGAGGATCGGGTAGAGGACGTCCCGCACGATCGACACGTCCATGGTGTGGCGGTAGCTGAGCCAGACGTTGTGCATGGCCCAGATGAGATTGCCGTTGTTGTCGGTCTTGGTGGAGGTGCCGGGGATGCCGACCGTCTTGGCGCCGGGGCGCAGCATCCAGTCCGAGGGGTGGGCCAGGGCGTAGGTGTCGCCGTCCTGGTACTCCGGCGGGACGGACAGCGGCAGGTACTTCTCGAAGTTCTTGAAGGTCGAGGTGACGGAGTCGAGTTCGGGGTGAGCGGATCCCTGGATGAGCCAGGTGGCGATCTGTACGTTGAGGTTCCACCAGACGGCGCTCCAACTGCCGCCGGTCTCCGGGTACCACGGCCCCCACTCGGACATCGAGGGCCCGCCGGCGCGGGTGGCGCAGGCGGCCTTGTAGAGCTGGATCCAGTAGAAGTTCTGGATGCGTTTGTCGGGTACCGAGACCAGGCTGCGCCGGTAGAAGCGGTGCCACCAGGCGCGGTGGGCGCGCACCAGTTCGTCCGGGTCGGCGGAGAGCGTGCGCGACACTTCGGCGACCGCCCGCTCCGTCGTGCGCGAGAGGTCCTCGGGGAAGCCGTAGACGATGTGCGCGGCCAGCAACCTGCCGCTGCCGACGCGCCGTTCGCGCCAGGCGGTGGTCCATCCGCCGCCCGCGATCAGCGGCTGCTCGACGTAGTGGGTCGTGCCGGCGGATCCGGTGCGGGGGTCGGGGTTGCCCGTGTAGTCGGCCGGTTTGTCCTTCTCGCGGGGCGAGATGGCAGGCAGCCACGTGAACGACCAGGCCGCGGTCTCCTCGCCGGCGCTGGGCCGGGTGGAGATCAGCAGCGCGGTGCGGGCGTTGTGCACCAGCATCGAGAAGCGGACGCTGCCGCGGGTGGTGGTGACGGTACCGCGCAGCTCGGCGTCCCAGATGTCCAAGGTCCAGCCGACGCCGGTCACCTCACCGGCGAGCGTGAGGTCGAAATGCCCTATGGGCAACCGGGAGAATCCGTACGGGGCACGCCACTGAGGTCGCTGGTCCTGCACCTGGCTGTGGCTGACCATGACCTTCACGGAGTTGGCCGTCGCGCCCCGGTAGACCTGTACCCCGAGCAGACCGTTGCCGAGGAAGGGGCCGTCCTTCCAGTCGCCGGGCATCCGCCGCCACCGCAAGGCGGCGGCTCTGGCCATGCGTTCGTACACATCCTCCGCGCCTCCGGACGACCGGGGTGCCGCCCAGGCGGTGCCGGACCCGGCTGACCAGCCCGTGGCGGCGACCGCGACCGCCGTACCGATCACGCCTCTTCGAGAGATGCCGTTCACTGGTGTCGCGGTCACGTAGGTGCCTCCCATTTCTGGTTGTGAACTTCCTGGGCATAGTGCAGGCCTCTTGAGTCAAGGGGAAGACCTCCGACCTATTGGAAATCGGCGATGGCTGTATTAGCAGGCCGGCTGCGGCTGTCCCGTCCAGCCCTCTCGCCGAAGGTGGCTAGTGGACCGATGTCTGGGGGTCGCGTCCGGCTTCGCTGGGGGATCAGGCCGTGCTTGGGCGTGCTCGCGGCCGGTCACCCAGGAGACGCGCGCGCCGACGGAATCCGTGGGTGGAAGTGATGTCCGTGAAGGGTTGATTCCGGCCAGACCCGCGCGTATAAATAAGCAACTTTCTTTCTTACAGCCCGGATGGCGAGATGAGGGCACCGTGACCCGCCGTTACCCAGCAGGCCCGCAGCGGCTGCTCCGTTCGCTCAACGGGCGCGCTGTGCTGGAGGCGATCGACGAGGCGGGACCGATCACGACCACCGACCTCGCCCGACGGTTCCCCCTGTCCCGCCCGACCGTGGCGGCTGCGGTCGGGCTGCTGCTGGAGCGCGGGGTGATCACCGAGGTGGGCCCGGTGACCGGGCGTAAGGGGCCGGCGCCGGCGCAGTACGAGGTGAACGCCGACTGCGCCTTCGCGGTCGGCGTGGACGTGGGGCACCGGAAGATCCGGGCCGCTGTCGCGGACGTCACCGGGCGGGTCCGGGCGCGGTCCGAGGCCGAGCAGCTCGGCCACCAGGGCGGCGACGCACTCGTCGGGCAGGTCCTGCAGATGTGCGTGGAGCTGGCCCGGCAGGTGGACCGCCCGCTGGAGGGCATCACCCAGGTCGTCATGGGTCTGCCTGCCGCGGTCGGCCCGGACGGACGCAGCCTGTCGTACGCGGCCGGGCTCCCCGACGCCGGACGCGGGCTCGGCGAGGCGCTCGGCCGCGTCGTACCCGTGCCGCTGGTCCTGGAGAACGACGTGAACCTCGCCGCGCTGGCCGAGCGCACTCACGGCCGCGGCACCGAGGTCGACGACTTCGTCCTGGTCAGCCTGGGCGTCGGCCTCGGCCTCGGCCTGGTGGTCGACGGCCGCGTCCGGCGGGGTGCCACCGGAGTCGCGGGGGAGGCGGGCTATCTGCCCAGCGACCGGATGATCGCGCCGGTCGGGCAGCGCCGGGACCTCGTACAGGACCACCTGGGCGCGCGGTACATCAGCGCCCGGGCGCACAGCCTGGGACTGCCGGGTGACGGCAGTCCCCGTACCGTCTTCGAACTCGCCCGAGCCGGAGATCCCGGCGCGCTCGGGATCGTGGACGACACCGCCCGCAGCGTCGCCTACGTGGTGGCCTGCGTGGTGCCCCTGATCGACCCGGCACTCATCGTGCTGGGCGGCGCCATCGGCGCCAACGGTGACCTGCTGCTCGAACCGGTCGCCCGTCACCTGGCTGATTTCAGTACGTTCCGGCCCCCGGTGGTCGTCTCGGACCTCGGTCCGGACGCCGTCCTCACCGGTGCCACCACCATGTCGGCGGAGCTGGCGCGTGAGTCCGCCTTCGCCGCCGCCACCACCCCCGACGCACCGGCGGAGCCACCGCTGTCTCTGACCTGATGCACCGCGGCGACGCCGTCTTGCCGGACAGCGTCGCCGCCAGAGGTCACCGGGCGTTGCCACGCCCGGAGGACCGACCGACCGATCCGTCACCCAGGGAATGCCATCTCCGAGGAAGGACGATCAGTGTTCAAATCTATCACCGGGGCCGCGGCCGTCACGGCCGCCGGCGTACTGCTGCTGGCCGGCTGTACGTCCACCGGGCCCACGTCGTCGGAACCCGATACCGCCATCTCGGCGGGCGCGTCACACAAGCCCACCACCGTCACCGTCTGGACGTTCAACCACCTCCCCAACGAGGTCGCCGCCTTCAAGGCGACGCTGGGCCAACTGCACACCAAGTACCCGTGGCTGACCGTCAACTTCGTGCCCAACAAGGACGACGCCGCCTACGCCAAGGCGGTCGCCGCGGGCAACCCGCCCGACGTGTTCATCAGCTCCACGCCCGACAACGTGGCCAAGTTCTGCTACAACGGCACGGTCGCCGACCTGAAGCCGTACCTGTCCTCGGCCGGTGTGGACACGGCCAAGACGTTCCCGCCCGCGACCCTCGTCTACACCCGCTACCAGAGCAAGCAGTGCGCGCTGCCGCTGCTGACCGACGCGTTCGCCCTCTACTACAACAAGAAGATGTTCGACGCGGCCGGCCTCAAGCCGCCCAGGACGCTCGCCGAGCTGACCGCCGCCGCGAAGAAACTCACCGTGAAGAACGCGGACGGCTCCATCAAGACCTTCGGCTTCGTGCCCCGCTCCGACTTCGACGTCAACCGGTACGCCTTCACCGGAGCGCACAGCGGCAGCGACTTCTACGGCAAGGACGGCAAGACGACCTTCGCCTCCGACCCCAAGTGGCAGCAGCTGCTGAAGTGGGACCAGGACCTCATCGACTACTACGGCAAGGCGAACGTGCAGAAGTTCGTCGGCCGCTACCAGCCGCACGCCGACGACGCGGGCAACCCGCTGCTGACCGGTGCCGCGGCCATGGAGTTCGACGGTGAGTGGCACGTCGGTGAGATCGCCTCCGAGAAGAAGGACTTCGACTACGGCGTCGTCCCGATGCCGGTGCTCGACGGATCGTCGGGGACGTACGGCGCGGGCAGCACCCTCGGCACCGTCGCCTATCTGTCGGCCGGCTCGCAGCACAAGCAGGAGGCCTTCTTCGCACTCCAGCAGCTCACCACCGACACCACCTTCCTCAACACCCTCGCCGACACTGTCTACAACATCCCCACCACGTTCGCCGCGCTGAAGGCCTGGGACAAGGCCAAGGACCCGCACTGGAAGCCGTTCGTCGACATCTTCCAGAACCCGGACTCCTCCTACAAGACGCTCACCCCGGCGGGCGTCGAGGACATGGACACCTGGCGCGCGTTCCTGCTCGAGTACGAGCAGGGCAAGGTCAAGGACGCCGCCGCCGGACTCGCCGCCGTCGGGAAGAAGATCGACTCTCTCAACTCCGAGAGCGGGCAGTGACGATGACGACCGTGGTCGCCCCCGTCGGCGACGCCCCGGGCGGGACGCGCACGCGTCCCGCCCGGGGTTCCCGGCGCCGTCCGAGCAGGGCCCGCTGGTGGGTCGTACTCGGCTTCCTGTCCCCGTTCGTCATCGGGTTCGCCGTCTTCGTGCTGTACCCGGTGAGCGCCACGCTGTACTACTCGCTCACCGACTTCCAGGCCGGCTCGTACCGGCCGGTCCAGTTCGTCGGACTGCGCAACTACCGCGCCCTGTTCAGCCAGTCGGACACCTTCTGGGTGGCGGTGCGGAACACCGTGTGGATGGTCGTCGTCATGGTGCCGCTGCGCACCGGCTGGGCCATGCTCACCGCCTGGGTGATCATCCGCGTCAAGCGCGGCAGGGCCGTGTACCGCACCCTGTTCTTCCTGCCGTCCATGGTGCCGGTGGTGGCCGCCGCCCTGTCCTTCATCGTGCTGCTCAACCCGGTCGGACCGCTCAACCGGCTGCTGGACCTGGTGGGCGTGACCGGCCCGGGATGGTTCGCCGACCCCGCCTGGTCCAAGCCCAGCCTCGTCCTGATGGCGCTGTGGGCCAGCGGCAACGTGATGGTCATCTTCTCCGCCGCCATGCTCGACGTACCACGCGAGTTGTACGAGGCCGCCGAACTCGACGGCGCGAACGCCCTGCAGAAGTTCCGGAGCATCACCCTGCCGGCGATCTCCCCCGTCATCTTCTTCGCCCTGCTCACCGGGATGATCTACACCTTCCAGTACTTCACCGAGGCGTTCGTCGCCTCCAGCTCGGCCAACGCCACGTCGTCCAGCAACGACCTGATCGGCTATCCCGGCAACTCCCTGCTGTTCTACTCGACGGAGCTGTACCGGCAGGGCTTCTCCTACTTCAAGACCGGATACGCCTCGGCCATGGCCTGGCTGCTGTTCCTGGTCATCTTCGCGGCGACCGTGGTGTTCATCCGCGCCTCGCGCCGCTTCGTACACCACGCGGGCGGTGGCCGATGAGCACACTGGACCTGACGAAGCATCAACGTCCGCTCAAGCGCCGTCTGTTGTACCTGCTGGCCGAGCACGCGCCCGCCGTCGCGGTCGCCCTCTGCTTCCTGCTGCCGCTGACGATCTGCGTCCTCACCGCGTTCATGACCCAGCACCAGGCCGGTACCGGCTCGCTGTGGCCCTCACCCTGGGAGTTCGGCAACTTCCGGGAGGTCTTCTCTGCCATGCCGTTCGGCCGCGACCTGGCCAACACGATGCTGTACGCCGGGCTGTCCACGATCGGCGTCGTCATCTCCTCGGTGCCGGTCGCCTACGCGCTGGCCCGGCTGCGGTGGCGGGGCCGCGAGGCCGTCTTCATGGTCGTACTGGCCGCGATGATGATCCCCGCCCAGGTCACCAGCCTGCCTCTGTACGTGATGTACTCGCACATCGGCTGGGTGGGAACCCTCAAACCGCTCATCGTCCCCACGTTCTTCGGCGACGCGTTCAGCATCTTCCTGCTGCGCCAGTTCTTCCTCACCATCCCCGACGAGTTCACCGAGGCCGCCCGGATGGACGGCGCGGGGGAGCTGCGCATCCTGCTGCGGGTCCTGGTCCCCATGACCAGGCCGGCGATCGCCGCCGTGGGCCTCTTCGCGTTCCTGTACGCGTGGAACGACTTCTACAACCCGCTGCTCTACACCGGGAACAGCGACACCGGCCAGACCCTCGCGGTGGCCCTCAGCCAGCTCGCCAAGAACGGGCACCAGAACGCCTACCAGCTGCAGATGGCGGCCTCGCTGATGTTCCTGCTGCCCGTCCTGGTGCTGTTCTTCCTGGCGCAGAAGGTCTTCGTCGAGGGTATCGCGCTGACCGGCGTCAAGGGCTGAGGCCCCACACACCCGCAGCGCCCCCCACACACAGCCTTGGGAGCACGAGTGAAGATCACCGTTGTCGGCGGTGGCAGTACGTACACGCCCGAACTGATCGAGGGCTTCGCCCGGCGTGCCCAGCTGCTGCCGGTCGACGAACTCGTCCTGCAGGACATCGACGCCGAACGCCTGGCCGTGGTCGGCGGCCTGTCCCGCCGCATCCTCGACCGGCACGGATTCCGGGGCCGGCTGACCACCACGACCGACCTCGGTCCCGCGCTGGACGGAGCGGCCGCGGTGCTGATCCAACTGCGCGTGGGCGGCCAGGCGGCCCGGCTGGTGGACGAGACCCTGCCGAACGAGTTCGGCCTGCTCGGCCAGGAGACCACCGGGCCCGGTGGCTTCGCGAAGGCGCTGCGCACGGTCCCGGTGGTGCTCGACATCGCCGCGGAGGTACGCCGCAGATCCCTGCCCGGCGCGTGGATCGTGGACTTCACCAACCCGGTCGGCATCGTCACCCGCGCACTGCTGGACGCCGGCCACCGCGCCGTCGGTCTGTGCAACGTGGCGATCAAGTTCCAGCGGCAGCTGGCCGCCCGGCTCGGCGCCGACCCCGACCGGGTACGGCTCGGCCACGCGGGCCTCAACCACCTGTCCTGGATCCGCTCGGTCACCGTGGACGGAGTGGACCGCCTGCCGGAGCTGCTGACCGGCGACGCGCTCGACGAACTCGCCGCGCAGGTGCGTGTCCCGGCCGGTGCGCTGCGCGACCTCGGGGCCATCCCCTCGTACTACCTGCACTACTTCTACTGCACCGACGACGAGGTCCGCAGCCAGCAGTCCGGGACCCACCGGGCGGACCAAGTCATGGCCATCGAGAGGGAGTTGCTCACCCTCTACACGGACCCCGCGCTGGACCGCAAACCCGAACTGCTGGACCGCAGAGGCGGGGCGTACTACAGCGAGGCCGCGGCCGCCCTGGTCACCAGCCTGCTCACCGGCGACGGCGCGCACCACTACGTGAACGTGCGCAACGACGGCGTCCTGGCGGGCCTGCCGGACGACGCCGTCGTCGAGGTACCGGCACAGGTCGACACCGCCGGACCGCACCCGGAACCGGTACCTGCCCTGCCGCCGGAGATGCTCGGGCTCGTCCAGTCGGTCACCGCGTACGAGACCCTCACCGTCGAAGCCGCCCTGACGGGGGACCGGGCGGTGGCCCGGCGCGCCCTCGTGGCCAATCCCCTCGTACGCGAATGGGACCGGGCGGACGCACTCCTGAACGCGCTGTTGGCGGCCAACCGCCGCCATCTGCCCCGGTTCTTCGCAGGCGAGGCCGTCGATGCCTGACCTCGTGGTGGGCGTCGACGGCGGAAACTCCAAGACCGACCTCGTCCTCGCGGACACCGAGGGACGGTTGCTGGCCTGGGCACGCGGGGAGGGCACCCGCCCGCACACCGACGGGATGGAGGTCACGGCCGAACGGCTCGCCCACCTGGGCCGGCGGGCACTGGCGGAGGCCGGCCTCGCGCACCCGACCCCGGTCGCGGTCGGCGCGTACTTCCTCGCCAATGTGGACCGGCGGGCCCAGGAGCGGTCGGCGCTACGGCAGTTGACGCGGCTGGGTGTGGCCGAGCGGGCTGTCGTACGCAATGACACGCTCGCCGTTCTGCGGGCCGGGGCGCCGGACGGCTGGGGCGTCGCGGTGGTGTCCGGCGCCGGCATCAACGCGGCCGCGGTCCACCCCGAGGGCCGTCAGGCCCGCTTCCTCTCCCTCGGCGACATCACGGGGGACTGGGGCGGCGGGCTCGCCGTGGCACGGGCCGGACTGGGTGCCGCGGTCCGCGCGGGCGACGGACGGGGCCCGGCGACCCGGCTGAGGCGGGACCTTCCTGCCCACTTCGGCCTGGCCAGCGTGGAATCCGTCGCGCTGGCCGTCAGCGGCGGCGAGATACCGGTCCCGGCCCTGCACGGACTGGCACCCTTGGTCTTCGCGACCGCAGCGAGCGGCGACGCCGTGGCGCGGGGCATCGTGATACGGCTCGGCGACGAGATCGTCGCCATGGTGACCGCGCTGCTGCGCCGGCTCCGCCTCCTGCGCACCCCGACGCCGGTCGTACTCGGCGGGGGAACCCTGCAGAACGGTCAGGTGCTGCTCCGGGACCACATCCAGGCGCGGCTGGCCGCCGAGGCCCCGCTGGCCCGGCCCCGCGTGCTCGACGTACCCCCGGTGGTGGGGGCGGTGACCGAGGCACTCCTCACGGCGGGCGCCTCCGCCACCGCGCGACGCCGCCTTCGCGAGGCGATCGCCGACCGGAAACCGCCACCTCAGGGGGCCGTGGACGCGTGCGACACCGAGCACGTGCAAACGCCTGAACAACCCCAGGATCAGTAGCCCGGTGACCTCCGCGCCCTGTTTCTGCGCGGCCGAGCAGGTTTCTCCGGCCTACGCGGGACACGACCCCGCCGGCCGCGCTCTCTCCGCTCCACCTACCGAGCTGCCCGCGTCAGCCGTTGTCACCTCCGTCGCCCGTGGCGGTCTTGGAGAAGCTGCCCTGCCAGGCGGCCTTCGCCCCGGAGTCGCCGATCCTGTACACGTCCACGACGGCACCCGCGGCCACCCCGACGGACAGCACCGCCGCCGCGACGCGGACGACCACCGCCGACCGGGACGAGGTGGACCGGGTCCGTCCCCCGGGGGCGGCCTGCGCCGCGGCCGACCTGCGGGTCGTCCACCAGACCGCCGTCGCCAACAGGAACAGGCCCACGGCCCAGGGGAGCAACCCGTCACCGAGTTCGGCGTGCCTGCGCACCAGGGCGGTGCTGCCGACGTGCTCCTCCAGCCACTCGCCGGCATGCGTGGCCAGAGGCACGCTCGCCAGCGTCACCAGGGCCATCAGCGGCAGCACCACGCCCATGCGACGGGCGGCACTCGGCCAGATCGCGCCGACCACGAGCGCCAGTGCGCTCAGGGGAACGAGCACGATGACGAAGTGCACGAAGAGGACGTGCGCCGGCAGACCGTTGACGACGGTGAGGCTCATCGGGTGTTCCTCCAGAAGGCGGCCGTGGAGAGCCGGTGCTCGCACGGTCTGTCCGTGCCGACCGGTGGGGCGCGTCAGCTTTGCACAGCAAGTTCTGAGCTTCTTCTGAACGCCCGTGCTTCGTCATGTGCCCTTACGCCCCCACTGCGGTCCGACGGTGTCCCACTCACGGCTCCATTGGTCGTAACGCCCCTGGTCGAGGCGCCACAGTGCGAAGCGGCCGACGGCGAACGTCAGACCCGAGAAGGCGAGCGCGGCCCCGATGCCGAGCAGGGCCGCCTCGGCGGCCGCCGCACCCTCGGCGGGCGGCTCTTCGGTGAGCTGCCCCTGGCCGTTCATCCAGACCACTACCTTCGATCCGGCGCTGCGACCGGAGTCCACCATGGCCCGGCCGGTACGGGTGGCACCGTCCGAAGCGGACCAGCGGACTTTCGCCCGGACCTGCCCCGATGCCGTACCTTCCCCCGTCGGCACCGCTCCGGACGTGCTCTCCGCGAGGACGGCCGGTACCGAGTGGCGCTCGCGCCGCAGCAGCGCGAAGGACTCATCGGCCGCGTGGGCCGTCGCCAGGCCGACGAGAGTGCCGCCCAGCGCGATGACCGTCCAGACGGCCAGCACGATCCAGGCCTCGACGACGTCCGTGCGCCGGCGCAACGGATTGCTCCGCCACCGCCACCGCCACCGCCACCGCCACTGCCTCGCCTTGCCCATGGGACTGCACCTCCTCGTCGCCCCTGAGAGGAAGGTGACACTCGGGAACGAGTGGTGGCTGAGGCCGGCCGGACGGCACCGTGGGACCGCCCGGTGCACCCTTCACGTCCAGCCTTGGGTGGCCGGCTGTGGTGCGCAAGCGGGGCGGTAGCTGGGGCAGCCCGCCCGGACACGCCCCGCACGGTCCCCGGGGACGCAGCCGACGGCAGAACCTGGCTCCACTCATCAGTCCCCCTGGGAATCGATCACCCATGGAACCGGGAGGCGCTCTACCGGCGGACCGCCGAGATCAGTCCGCCGGGCCGCTCCTCGCGCTGCGGCGGGGTGCTGATCGGGCGGCCGTAGGCGGCAGCGCGCTCGCGCAGGGTGTGGCTGTCGGCCTCCCAGCCGTGCCCGGCCAGCCAGCCCACCGGGTCGTCCGGCATCTCCGAGACCCACATGGACGCCGCCGATCCCGGCACGGCGTCCGCGCCGAAGCGCTCGATCACGCCGCGCGAGCCCAACGTCAGCCCCATCCGGCTGCCTGCCGCCGACAGCGCGCTGATCCGGGCCAGCAGCAGCTCCACCGCGTCCTCGGGCAGATAGATCAGCAGTCCTTCGGCAATCCACACGGTCGGCACGGCCGGGTCGTGCCCTGCGGCGGCCAGCGCGCCTGGCCAGTCCTCACGCAGATCCACCTCGACGGTGATCCGCTCGCAGCGTGCGACGGCCCGCTCCTGGCGCAGCACCGAAGCCTTGAAGTCCAGTGGCGCGGCGGTGTCGACCTCGAACAGCCGGGTGCCCTCGGGCCAGTCCATCCGGAAGGCCCGGCTGTCCATGCCGGCGCCGAGCAGCACGACCTGCCGGACCCCGGACGCGGAGGCCTGCTGCAACAGGTCGTCGAGGAACTTCGTCCTGATGACGATGGAGAACGACACGGCCAGCCGGCGGCGTCGCGCGACCTCGTCATCAGGCAGCGACGGCGAGGAGGGCCACAAGCCGCCGGCAGTGGCGAAGGCCTGTGCCAGTGGGTCGCGGAACAGCGCGTTCTCCCGCTCGGTCTCCAGCGCCCGCACCCGGGCCACCCCCACCGCGGTGGCCCACACCCCCGACGGCTGCACGCGCTCCCGCTCACCAGTCACCGCGCCAGCCTAGATGATCGATTCCAAGGGGGATTGATGAGTGGAGACAGGTTCATGCGCGGACAGCCGGTCATGCGCGCACTGACCGTCTACGACCACTGAACCCCTTGGAATCGATCATCAGGCCTCGTGGTGCCCGAGCCGGCCGGGGGCCCTCGACGGGAAGCGGTCCGGGTGCCCGACGAGGGCGGCTCACTCGTCTCAGACGACCAGCCACTGTTGGTTCGTCCCGGAGGCGCAGGTCGACTGGTCCAGGGCCGCTCCGTTGGCCGTCGACGCTCCGGCGACTTCGAGGCATCGGCCGCTGTTGGCGTTGGTGAAGGTGACGTAGCCTCCGATGACCGGACTCTTCGTCCAGAGCTGATGTGTGCCGCCGTTGCAGGTCGCCTGATCGGCCGCGGCGCCGTCGGCGGTGGAGGCGCCGGGGATTTCCAGGCATTTTCCGCTGTTGACGTTGACCAGCTGGTAGTTGGATCCGGCGGGGGTGAGCACCCACTGCTGGTTGGTTCCGGAGTTGCAGTTCCCGGAGTTCACGGCTGCCCCGTCGGCGGTGCTGGCGTACCAGACGTCGGCGCACTTGCCGCTGTTGCGGTTCAGCAGGTGGTTGTTGGCGGAGCCCAGCGGGGGCGCAAGGACGGGCCATCCGTTGGCGAAGGTGACCTGGCGGATGTCGAGCGTCTCCTGCCCGTTGTTGTTCCCGTCGTAGTAGTGGTAGGCGAGGAACTTCGACGTGCCGTCGTCGTAGGCGTCCGCACCCCCGGCCGCCACCTTCGGGTAGGCGCCGGCGAGCACGGGGGTCCCTCCGCCGGAGGCCATGTCCACGCCGTTCTGGTCGAGGTAGGGGCCGGTGATGCTGGTCGACCGTCCGACCACGGTGTAGTAGGTGCTGTTGACCCCGCTGCAGCAGGTGCCCTTCGACCCGAAGAGGTAGTAGGAGCCGCCGTTGAGGACGATCGTCGGGTTCTCGATGCCGACGGCGATGTGCCAGAGGTTGTTGTCGGTCGTGGACAGCTTGCCCGTGGACTGGTCCAGGACATGCATGTAGGTGCCGGAGCCGGTCCAGGAACCCCAGGAGACGTACAGCCGGCCGTCCGGCCCCCAGTCGACGTTGGGGTCGATCGGGTAGTTGACGTCCGTGACCATGCCCTGGTCGGTCCAGGGGCCTTCGATGTTCGTGGCGGTGGCGAGGCCCATGACGGCGTACGAGGTGCCCCAGAGCGAACCGGCGTAGTACAGGTGGTACTTGCCGTTGAAGTACTTGATGTCCGGTGCCCAGATGTTGGGCGGTGTGGAACCGAGCCTGGCCGTGATCCAGGACGGCGTGGAGTTCCACACGTTGCCGATTTTGGTCCAGCCGGTCGCCGCCGTGCTGTCACACGTCCTGCGTTCGGTGATGGAACCGCTCGGGTTGAGCGAGTCGTGCTCGAACCCGGTGGAGAAGCCGTAGTAGCAGCTGCCCACCTTGATGACCGAGGGGTCGTGCATCCGCGTGTCCCCGCTGAGTGCGTGCGCCTGGCCGGCGGTGACCAGGCCGAGAACGGTCAGCGCGGCGGCCAGGAGTGCGGCGAGGGCGGGATGGACGCGCCGTCTGCAGATCGCGGGGCGTGAGCCTTCCCTGCGTTGAGTGGTCATACGGAATTCCTTTGTGTGGCTGAGGTGCGGGTGCGTGGGAACGCGTGGTCGGCGGTCAGTGGTCAGTGGTCAGTGGTCTGTGCTCGGCTCTCGGTCCTCGGCTCCCGGTCCCGGGCTCGTGGTGGTCCGCCGCCTGGTACGGCCCGCTTGCGGGCCCGTCGTCTGGGGATGGGCGGTGCCGGGGTCGGAGGGCCTGGATGCTGGTCGCGCGACCGGCTCGTGTGAGCGGCGGAGGTGCCGGCGGGCGCTTGTGCGGTGAGGCGCCTTGGCCGGCCATCCCGATGTGTGCAAGCGCGCGACTAGTTGATCTTCGTGATCGTCCACCGCTGTGCGGACGCCGTCGAGGTGGATTCCTGGTCCAGAAGGGCTCCGTCGCCGGTCGATGCGTTGGTCACGGACAGCGCCAGTCCGCTGGCACGGTTGACCACCTGGTACCTGCCGGCTCCGGTGTCGACCAGAGACCACTGCTGGGACGTTCCGCCGGACGCCGGCTTCTGGACGACCGCGCTGCCGCCGGCGGTGGCCCCCGCCGAGTCGAGGAGGTCGCCAGAGGAGGCGTTCGTGATCGTGTAGTAGGAGCCGGTCTGCGTGAAGGTCCAGTACTGATCCGGGTGGTTCACGTTGCGGTACTGGTCGGCCTGTGTTCCGTCGCCGCTTCCGACCGTCTCCGCGTACTTTCCACTGTTGACGTTGGTCATGACGAACTGTCCGGCGGTGAAGTCCGGAGCCGCCGTCTGGACCAGGTTCCATCGCTGGTTCGACGAGGACGTCAGCGGCGCCTGGGTGACCTGCTCGTTGATCGAGGTCTGGCCGTTCGCGTCGGTCGCCATGGTCAGTGCCAGGTTGCTTCGCCGGTTGACGACGGTGTATCCGCCGGCCGGTGACGGCTGGACCGACCAGTCCTGCTCCGCGCCGCCCGTCGCCGTCCACTGGATGGCGCCCGTTCCGGAGGACAGCGAGCCGCTGGGGATGGCCAGGTACTTCTGGCTGAAGGTGTTGTAGACGCGGTAGTAGCCGTTGCTCTGGAGCTGGAACTGCCAGTTGTGGTCGGGGGTCCCGTTGTCGTTCGCCTGGACGACCTGGGCTCCTGAGGTGGAGCTGGGGACGCCCAGGACGTCGGAACTCAGCGCGTTCTGGACCTTGTAGGTGGCCCCGGTCGAGATGCCGCCGCCGTAATCATCGATGCCGTAGGTCACCTTGTTCGTGCCGTTCGTGACGAGCGCGCCGCCGCGGGTGACCAGGAGGCTCTTGCCGTCGGCGAGGGGGAGCAGGCCGCGGCTGTAACCCTGGATGGTGTTGGAGAACATCCGCACCCAGGTCGCGCCGTTGTCGGTGCTCTCGTACAGCTGCTGGTCGCTGTAGGCCTGCACGACGATTGTTCCGTTCGGGCCGCCGGTGGGGAGCCAGGTGACGTACGGGTCACCGTCCGGCTTTCTGTTGTCCGTGGTGATGAGCTGTACTCCGGTGGCCGAGCCGAAGTTCTCCGGGTCGTCGGCGATCTTGAAGTAGACGGGGCAGCCGCCGCTGGGGGCACCGCAGTACTCATAGGTGAGGATGTATTTCCCGTTGCCGAGCCGGGCGACGATCGCCATTCCCGGCCGAGCGGCGTAGGCCGGGTACGTGACGTCGTCAACCTCGGAGGACCAGTTGACACCGTCCGTGCTGGTGAAGTGGGCGAGCTTCTGACCATGCGCGGGGTCCCGCTGGTCCGAGATGTAGGCGATGAGCTTGTTGTTCGCCACGAGGAAGAACGGTTCCCACACGGGAGTGTGCCCGTTGGAAGCGACGGCGTCTCCGCCGGTGGCGATGGAGCTGACGAAGCTCCAGGTCACTCCGTGATCGGTGCTGGCGTACATGTCGATCTTGGTCTTGGAGTTGTCGGTGGGGATGGAGTCACCCGCCGCGAGGATCGTGCCGGCCGGAAGTGAGCCGACCGCCTGCGGAAGCTCGTACAGCACGGGTTCGAGCTGGATGTTGTTCCAGGAGTTGACCTGGTCGTGGATCGTGGAGATCTGCGTCCAGGTGCGCCCCGAGTCGGTGCTGCGGTACACCGGCATGCCGTTTCCGGAGTACTGCTCGAAGGAGGCCAGCAGGGTGCCGTTGGAGTCGGTGCTGTGCTGGAGCCGGATCGCGTGCGTGTAGAGCGAGCCGTAGGAGGGCGCCCCGCTCGGGGGCTGCCACATGACACCGCCGTTGTAGGTGACCGCGTGGGCGGACATGGCCGGTATCGCGAAGGGCGCCAGGGCGGCCACCGCGCCGATGGCGGCGGTCTTCGCCCACGATCGTCTGTTCCTGTGCATGGTCGGGTGACTCCCTCGACGGTGAGAGACGGGCGGTGAGACGGGCAGTGGGAGAAGAACGGCAGCTGGTCAGGTCGAACCACGGCCGGACGCGGCGCCGGGACGTCATCGCTCGCTGGGTGATGCGAGGGGTGGGGATGCGGAGGGCGAAGGCGGGGGACGGTGGGGGACGAGGATTGATGCGCTTCAATCCATTCAGCGGTGCGAGGCTGACACCCTCCGCGCCGCCCGTCAAGGGCCCGCGCAGTCATTTGGCAGGCGGAACCGGGTGCGCCTGGCGGTGTTTCCCCGGAGGGCTTCGGGTGGCAGGTGACCTCGGGAGCATCCGGAGGCCCGCATGGGCATCCAGGAAGCAGTGTCGTGACCTCGGTGTCCGTGCCCCCGCCCGCAGGCCGGGAGGGTGTGGCTCCGCAGAAGCATTGGAGCGCTTTAACGGGAGCATGTATCCTGCGCCTGTCCACCCCATCCTGGCCGCGTCAACGTCGTGTCCAGGCCGAACGAGACCGGAGTCGAGGAGCGTCGTGGCAGCCGCAGGTCCACGAGCAAACGGACACGCCGGTCCGAGCATGCAGGACGTCGCGAAGGCGGCGGGCGTCTCGCTCGGCACCGTTTCCAACGTGCTGAACCATCCGGCCAAAGTGAGCCCGGTGACGGCGCAGCGCGTGCGCGACGCCATCTCCCGGTTGGGTTTCGTGCGCAATGACGCCGCCCGGTCGCTGGCGTCCGGGTCGAACGACAGCGTCGGGATGGTGCTGGCCGACATCGAGAACTCGCTGTTCATCGACATGGCGCACGGCGCACAGCAGGCGGCCCGCGCGGCCGGACTCAACCTGCTGCTCGCGAACACCACGTGTGACATGGGGCTCCAGGACGAGTACCTGGATCTCTTCGACGAGGCTCGCGTCACCGGCGTGCTGCTGGCCCCGATGGAGGACTCCACCGCCGGCATCGCCCGGATGCGCTCGCACGGACGCCAGATCGTGCTGCTCAACTTCGCGCCCAAACCGGGCACGTGCTGCTCCGTGCTGGTCAACAACGAGCACGTCGGGTATCTCGCGGCGCGTCACCTCATCGACACCGGACGCACCAGGCTGGCGTACGTCGTCGCGCACGACGACTACCAGCCGGTGCGCGACCGGCGCAGGGGGGTGCGCGCGGCGGTTGAGGAAGCCGGCGCCGGCGTGACGCTGGAGGAGATCGACAGCGCAGGACTGACCACGGCGCACGGGCACCTGGTCGGCAAGGACCTCGCCCGGCGGAAGCCCGGCGACCTGCCGGACGGTCTCGTCGTCGTCGCCGACGAGCTGGCCAACGGCATCATCCACGAACTGCACACGGTGGCGGGAGTCGGGGTACCCGACCAGGTCGCGGTCGTCGGGTGCGAGAACAACCGCACGGCCGGTTCCGCGGCGGTGCCCCTGACCGCGGTGGACCTGCCCGGGCGGGCGATGGGGCAGGAAGCGATGCGGCTGCTGATGGACGAGGTGGCCTCGGGCGAGCAGCACCGGCACGTCACCGTCGTGCTCGAGCCAGAGCTGATCATCCGCACGAGCGCGCCGCGCTGAACTCGGAGGCCGGCACGGAAGCCCGGTGCCGGGTCCGGCCTGGAAGCCCGCTGCCGGGCGGGCCCCGCACTGAAGTCCCGCACCGAAGCCCTCCACCAGCGCACGCTGCGCTGAGCCGGAGCCAAGAGCCGGGAGACCGCAGCCCGGAGCCCGGAGCCCGGAGCCCACACCCCCTTCACCTCAAACCCGGGGCCGTCACCTCAAACCCAGGGCCGTCACCTCACAGCCGGGGCCGTCACAGCAAGGCCCGGCCCGTCCTCTCGGGCCCCGGCCCGTCACCTCGGCGCCGTGCCCCTTGCCATGCCCGATTCCTGACACCGTGCGCGCATTGCTGTTCGGAAATATCGACGAATCGTCCTTGACACGGCTCTGTAGCGGGCCGTAGGTTCCGGGCAACATTGAAGCGCTTCAAGCGCTGTGCACCGCGAGGAGCAACCCCGTGCACCACACCCTCAAGCCCCGCAGCCTCGCCATCCTGGCGACCGCCTCCACCGTCGGCCTCCTGCTGAGCGGCTGCGGCGGCGGCACGAGCGCATCGAGCAGCGGCGCCAAGGCGTACACCCTCACCATCAACGACGACAACCACATCGTGCAGCAGGAGCTCAAGGCCCTGAGCACCGGCGCGTGCAGGACCCAGAACACGGCTCTGCCGCTGAGGATCCAGACGCTGCCGATCAGCAACGTCGACCAGAAGGTGCAGCTCCTCGCCGGGCAGGGCGCGCTGCCCGTGCAGTTCGCGGCGGGAGGCACCCCGCAGCTCACCAAGACGCTGGACAAGGCGGGCCAGGTCCTGGACCTCGAGAAGACACTCAAGGACCTCGGGGTGTGGGACGACATCCAGCCGGCCGCGGTCAAGACGGTGCAGAACCTGTACGGCAAGTTCAACGTGATGCCCTACCAGTTCAACATCGAGGGCATCTGGTACAACAAGAAGCTTCTCGCCGCCCACCACATAGCCGTCCCGACGACGTACGACGAACTGGTCGCGGCCGCGGCGAAGCTCAAGAGCGCCGGCGTCACCCCCTTCTCCGCGGCCGGCAAGGAGGGGTGGCCCCTCACGCGTCTCGTCAGCGGCTACCTCTACCGGGAGCTGGGCCCGGACGCCCTGCAGGCGGTCGCGGACGGCAAGGCCAAGCTCACCGACCCCCAGTACGTCAAGGCCGCGCAGGCCATCGCCGACCTCGGCAAGGCGGGTTACTTCGGCAAGGGCGTCGGATCGATCGACTACGACACCGGGGTGCAGCAGTTCCTGACCGGCAAGGCCGCCATGTTCTACATGGGAAGCTGGGAACTCGGCGACTTCAACGACAAGACCAAGAACAAGATCGGTCTGGACAACGTCGGCTACATGCCGTTCCCGACCGTGTCCGGCGGCAAGGGGTCCGCGGACCAGATCCCCGCCAACGTCGGTCTCCCGGTCGCCGTCTCCGCGAAGTCGTACAACGCCAAGGTCGGCGACTGGCTCTCCTGCACCGCCAAGAACTACGGCGCCGGCTCACTGAAGGACCAGGGCACGATCTCCGGGTTCAAGCCCAGCGGTGACACCGGCACGCTGCCGCCGCTCACGCAGCAGGTACAGGACACCATCTCCAAGACCACGACCAGCACCCTCTGGTTCGAGGCGCTGTTCAACACGAAGGCCACCGAGACCAGCCAGACGAACGCCGCGCCGCTGGTCACCGGGTCCCTCTCCGCGAAGGACTTCATGCGGAAGATCCAGACGGACCTCGACAACGGCTGACCCGTCCGCCGCCGCCCGCGCACCGTTTTCGAACCCTTCGTGAAAGAGCCGACATGCGTTCCGTTCTGGGAGACCGCCGCGCCCTCGCCATCCTGCTGGGTCCGGCACTGCTCGTGTACACACTGGTGATGCTGGTGCCGATGGGCTGGTCCCTGGGCTACACCTTCTTCAAGGGGAACGTCATCGAAGGGTTCACCTTCGACGGGTTCGGCAACTTCGAGAAGCTGTGGCACGACCCGCAGGCGCACTCGGCCCTGTGGTTCACCTTCAAGTACGGGGTCGTCGTCAGCGTCGGGCAGGTGCTCTTCGGGTACCTCCTGGCCCTGCTCTACGTGTTCGTACTGCGCAAGTCGTCCGCGCTCATCCGCACGCTGGTGTTCTTCCCGGTGATCCTGCCGACCGTCGCCGTGGCCCTGATGTTCCAGAAGCTCTTCGCCGTCGCGCCGCAGAACGGCCTGGCCAACACCGCCATCGAAGCGCTGGGCATCCACCACGGGGACTGGTTCGCCAGTGGCGGCGGCGCCTTCCTCGTCCTGGTCGTGATGGACGTATGGCGCTCCATGGGGTTCTACGGCGTGCTCATCTACGCGGGACTGCTCGACATCCCCGAGGAGACGATCGAGTCGGCGCGGATGGACGGTGCCACGGGATGGCGGCTGATCCGGCACATCGTCCTGCCGCTGTCCTGGCCGGTGGTGCTGTCGTCGGCCGTGTTCAGCATCAACGGCACACTCAAGGTGTTCGACTCGGTCCTGGCCCTGACCAACGGCGGGCCGGGCAGCGACACCACACCCCTGACGCTGTACATGTTCCGCACCGCGTTCTCCTACGGCGACTACGGCTACGGCAGCACCATCGCGTCGCTGCTCACCGTCGTCTGCCTGGGCGTCTCCCTGATCATCTTCCGCTTCTCGCGCCGCGACCCGAGCAAGGGCTGACCTCCCATGACCGACACCCTGACGGCACTGCCGCGGGAACTCTTCACCCGCCCGCCCACGGCGCCCCGGCGCAAGAGCCGGCACACCCGGCGCCTGGTGCGCAACGCACTCGTCGCCCTGCTGCTGGTGATCGAGGTGGCGCCGCTGCTGTGGCTGCTGCTGAGCTCCTTCAAGTCCCAGTCCGAGTTCGTCAACGACCCCGCCTGGTCGCTGCCGAAGAGCTGGGGCCTGCACAACTACACCGAGGCGTGGACGACCGGGCACGTCGCCCTGTACATCCGCAACAGCCTCCTGGCCACCGTGCCCTCGCTGGCCCTCATCATCCTGCTCGGCGTCGCCGCGGGCTTCGCCCTGGAGGTGATGGTCTGGCGCGGACGCCACCGAGTGCTGCTCGTCTTCCTCCTCGGCATCATGGTGCCGAGCCAGATGATCCTGCTCCCGCTGTTCCGGGTGTACTTCCAGACCGGCTTGTCCGGGACCCTGTGGCCGCTCGTCCTCACCTACACCGCGGCCGGTCTCCCGCTGACCGTCTTCATGATGGCCACCTACTTCCGCTCGATCCCGCGCGAGGTCTTCGAGGCCGCCACCCTCGACGGGGCGAGCATCCTCAAAGCCTTCTGGCGGATCGCCTTCCCCCTGGTCCGCAATGCCGTCTTCACCGTCGGACTGGTGCAGTTCTTCTTCATCTGGAACGACCTGCTCATCTCGCTCACCTTCACCACCGACGACGACCTGCGCACCATCCAGGTGGGGCTGCTCAACTTCACCGGGCAGTACGGCGAGACGGCGTACGGACCACTGTTCGCCGCGATCAGCATCAACGTGGTCGGCGCCCTGGTGCTGTACCTCCTGATCAACCAGCGCATCATCAAGGGCCTGACCGCCGGCGCGGTGAAGGGATGACCCACGAGCCGATCCCAGCAGTGGCCGCGCCGACCGTGGAACATCACCGGGAGCCGCTCGGCATCGGTGAACCGGCGCCGCGCGTCTCCTGGAAGACGACGGCACCGCCCGGCTGGACGCAGCAGGCGTACCAGATCGAGGTCATGCGCGCCGACGGGACGCACCGCACGGACTGGGTGACCTCTCCGGAGTCCGTACTCGTCGACTGGCCCTGCGACAGGCCACTGGCCTCACGGGAACGCGCCGCGATACGCGTGCGGGTCCGCGGTACCGACGGCACGGCCGGCGACTGGAGCCCGGCCCTGCACCTGGAAACAGGACTGCTGGAGCCGGCGGACTGGACGGCGCACGCGATCTCGCCGCAGTGGCCGGAACAGCCCGACGGCGAACGCCGCCCACCGCTGCTGCGCAAGGACTTCCAGGCCGGGGCGGACATCGAGCGGGCACGGCTGTACGTCACCGCCCACGGGCTGTACGAGATCGAGATCAACGGCCGGCGGGTCGGCGACCACACCCTCGCGCCCGGCTGGACCAGCTACGACCACCGGCTGCGCTACCAGACCCACGACGTCACCGAACACCTGCGGGCCGGCGACAACACCCTCGGCGCGTGGCTGGCCGACGGCTGGTTCCGCGGGCGGCTGGGCTTTCACGGTGGCCACTCCAACCTCTACGGCGACCGACTCGCCCTCATGGCCCAACTGGAAATCGTCCACCGCGGCGGAACCCGCACCACCATCGGCACCGACACCTCATGGCGTGCCGCCCATGGACCGATCGTGTCCTCGGGCCTGCTCGACGGCGAGGTCCACGACGCCCGCGACGAACGGCCGGGCTGGTCCAGCCCCGGATACGACGACAGCGACTGGTCACCGGTCGGCACGGTCACCCGGGATCCGGCGACGCTGGTCGCCCCCACCGGCCCGCCGGTGCGCTGCACCGAGGAGATCACCCCGGCCCGGGTGACCGCCCTCGACGGCGACCGTCTCCTGGTGGACTTCGGCCAGAACCTCGTCGGCAGGATCCGCATCACCGTGACCGGGCCGGCAGGGCACACGGTCGTCATCCGGCACGCCGAGGTGCTCCAGGACGGAGAACTGTGCGTACGCCCCCTGCGCGAGGCCCTCTCCACCGACCGGTACGTCCTGCGCGGCGGCGGCGCCGAGACATGGGAACCGCGCTTCACCCTCCACGGCTTCCGCCACGCCGAGATCACCGGCTGGCGAGGCGGAGACCCGCACCGCGACATCACCGCCCGCGTCCACCACACCGACATGGCCCGCACCGGCTGGTTCGCGTGCTCCGACGAGCAGGTGAACCGGCTGCACGCGAACGTGGTGTGGAGCCTGCGCGGCAACTTCGTCGACGTCCCCACCGACTGCCCGCAACGTGACGAACGGCTCGGCTGGACCGGCGACATCCAGGTCTTCGCACCCACCGCCGCCTTCCTCTACGACTGTCACGGCATGCTCGCGTCCTGGCTGCGTGACGTCGCCGTCGAACAGCACGACGACGGCACCGTGCCCTGGTACGTGCCGGCCATCCCCGGAGGCCCGCAGTGGACACCGGCCCGGCCCGGCGCCGGCTGGGGCGACGTCGTCACGCTGACCCCGTGGGCGCTGTACGAGGACTCCGGCGACACCGGGCTGCTGGCCGCCCAGTACGACAGCGCACGCCGCTGGGTCGACCTCATCACCGAACTCGCCGGACCGTCCGCCCTGTGGAACAGCGGCTACCAGCTCGGCGACTGGCTCGACCCCTCGGCACCCCCGGACGACCCCGGCGCCGGCCGCACCGACCGCCACCTCATCGCCACCGCCTACTACGCCTGGTCCGCGCGGCATACGGCGCGCATGGCGGGCGTCCTCGGACTCGACGAGGACCGGCACACCTACGAGGAGCTCGCGCACCGGGTACGCCAGGCATTCATCGACGCCTACCTGCTCCCCTCCGGCCTGATGACCAGCGACACCCAGACCGCGTACGCCGTGGCCCTCCAGTTCGGTCTGCTTCCCGGCCCGGCGGCCCGGACCACCGCTGGAGACCGCCTGGCAGAGCTGGTCGCGGCGGGCGGGCACACCATCCAGACGGGTTTCATCGGCACGCCGCTCGTGGCACCCGCCCTGAGCTCCACCGACCACGTCGACACCGCCTACTCCCTCCTTCTCCAACAGGAGTGCCCTTCCTGGCTGTACGCGCTGAAGCACGACGCCACCACCATCTGGGAACGCTGGGACAGCATGCTCCCCGACGGCACCGTCAACCCGGGCGAGATGACGTCGTTCAACCACTACGCCCTGGGCGCGATCGCCCAGTGGCTGCACACCACGGTCGCCGGTCTGACCGCTGCCTCACCCGGATACCGCGACATCGTCTTCCGCCCCCGGCCGGGCGGCGGCCTCACCTGGGCCGCCGCCGCCCACGAGTCGCCGTACGGGCGTGTGGCCATCCGGTGGGAGCTGCACGCCTCGGGCATCGAGGTGCGTGCGACGGTGCCGACTGGAGCGAACGCGCAGATCAGCTGGCCCGACGGCGGCGTGACCACCCTGGCGACCGGCACCAGCACCATCTGGCGGCCACAGGACGCCACCGACCGGTCCACCGCCACCGCCGCACCGGCGGCAGACACCACCCGAGTGACGGCGGCCGCTGCCGTCGACCTGCCGCGGTGAGCCGTCGCCACAGCGATGACGGGCTGGGCTCGACCACTGTGATGAGGCGCGCCGTCGCGGCCCGACGGCCGCCGACACCACGCTGCGACGGCGGCTCCACGGCTGTGGCACTCCGATCCGCCCGCCATGTCGGACTTCCTGCCGGACGAGGCGGCCGCGAACCACATCTTGTCCTTGGCCCGGCCCTCCACCTCCCCGGCCTCCACGTCACCTGTGCACCGGTACAGCGGCCGGCCGCCGAGGGGGCGTCATCCCCTTGCCGCCGCCGGCCGCACTACCCATGCCCCGCATCTTCATGGCCATCAGCATGGTGGTCGTGGAGATGCCTCCGCTGCCCGAGACACCGCCGTCGGCCGGTCGGGACGTCGCGGGACGCGAGCCGGAGGTGGCGACCGGGGCAGGCCGCAGCGCGCCCGTGACGCGCCATATCCCTCAAGTACGGTCTGACGAGTGACGAACCAGCGAAATCCACGAGGCCCGTACCGCAAGAGCGCGGAGCGGCGGGAGCAGATCCTCCAGGCCGCCTACGAGGCCATCGACGAGCACGGAGAGCGTGCCTCGCTGCAGGACATCGCCGACCGGGTCGGGGTGACGCAGCCGGCGCTGACGTACTACTTCCCCACGCGCGACGACCTGCTCCTCGCCGTTCTGGAACGACGGGACATGAGGGGCAAGGAAATCGCGGGCGCCGCCGCATCGGGCAAGGGCATGGTCGAGGGCATGGCGGCAAGCGCCCGGCACGCGACCGATCATCCAGGACTGGCCAAGCTGTCCGTCACGCTGTCGGCGGCGGCCACCGATCCGGAGAGCCCCGCGCACGACTATTTCACCGAGCGCTACCGGGCCCTCGCCGCCGAGGTCACGCAGGAACTGGAGGCGCAGCAGAAGGCCGGTGCGCTCCGGGCCGACCAGCCGGCCGACCATCTGGCCAGGGCGGTGCTGGCGGTGATGGACGGTTTGCAGATCCAGTGGATGCACGACCCCACGGTGGATATCGCCGCGATCGCCGAGACGTTCGCGCGGGTGCTGGCGCCTTCGGCCGAGGCCGGGCAGGAGGCGAAGCGTCGCGATCATCCTGGTCACTAAAGTTTTTGAGTGATAGATTTTCACCGCTCGCGACGACGCGGTCACGCGCGGCGCGGCCATCGAGACGCACGGCGGAAGGCGGTGACCCGACGCCCCCACCGCCGACCGGCACCGGCGAGGGGGTGGTTCACGGCGGGGCGCTCACCGCAACACCCGTGCCACGCCATGCGACAGGCCGGCTCGACGCCCGGACGCCCCCGCGACAGCCCGGGCGGCACCCCGACGGAACACAGAGAGGAAGAGGACCCCGATGTCCACCCCCCACACCTCCTCCAGCCCGACCCACTCGCAGGACCCCGGGCTCGATCTCCAGGCCTTACGTGCGCGCTACCGTGCCGAACGCGACCGCCGTATCCGCCCTGACGGCAACGCCCAATACCGGGGCACCGGCGGCGAGTTCGGCTACTACGCCGAAGACCCCCACGCGGACCCGGAGTTCACCCGCGAGCCCCTGCACGACCGCGTGGAGGCGGTGATCGTCGGCGGGGGCTTCGGCGGTCTGCTCGCCGCGGCCCGGCTGCGGCAGGCCGGCGTGGAGTCGATCCGGGTCATCGACAAGGGCGGGGACTTCGGCGGCACCTGGTACTGGAACCGGTACCCGGGCATCCACTGCGACATCGAGTCGTACATCTACATGCCCCTGCTGGAGGAGGTCGGTTACGTCCCAAAGTGGCGCTACGCGCCGGGCGAGGAGATCCGGCAGCACGCCCAGGCCATCGCCCGTCACTTCGATCTCTACCGCGAGGCCTGCTTCCAGACCGGCGTGAGTGAACTGCGCTGGGACGAGGCCGAGTCGGAGTGGATCGTCGCGACCGACCGCGGTGACCGCATCCGGGCCCGCTACGTGGTCGTCTCCACCGGAACGCTCAGCCAGGCGAAACTACCCGGCATCCCCGGCATCGAGACCTTCAAGGGCCACACCTTCCACACCAGCCGCTGGGACTACGCCTACACCGGCGGCGACGCGAACGGCCATCTGACCGGGCTCGCCGACAAGCGCGTCGCCCTGATCGGCACCGGCGCCACCGCCATCCAGGTCGTGCCCCATCTCGGCGCGGACGCCAAGCACCTGTACGTGTTCCAGCGCACGCCCTCCTCCGTCGACGTCCGCGACAACCGCCCCACCGACCCGGGGTGGGCCGACTCCCTGGCGCCGGGCTGGCAGCGGCAGCGCATGGAAAACTTCCTCAAGGTGGTCACCGGAGTCCGCACCGACCAGGACCTGGTGAACGACTCCTGGACCAGCAGCGCCCGGCTCCAGGAAAAACTCATCCCGACCAACGCCTACGCCGACGTCCCGCCCGAGGAACGCGAACGCGCCTACGAACTCGCCGACTTCCAGAAGATGAACGAGATCCGCGCCCGCGTGGAACGCATCGTCGAGGACCCGGCCACGGCGGAGAAGCTCAAGCCCTGGTACCGCTACATGTGCAAGCGGCCCACGTTCAGCGACAGCTACCTGCAGACCTTCAACCGGCCCAACGTCACCCTCGTCGACACGGCCGACACCCACGGCGTGGAGCGGATGACGGAGAGCGCCGTCGTGGTCGGCGACACCGAGTACGAGGTGGACTGCGTCATCTTCGCGACCGGTTTCGAGACCGGGGTCTCCGGGATCCTCTCCGGACGGCTCCCGGTGTACGGCAGGGGAGGCGTCCATCTCTTCGAGGCCTGGGCCAAAGGCCCGAAGACCCTGCACGGCTTCTACAGCCACGGCTTCCCCAACCTGTTCCAGCTCGGCCCGCTGCAGAACGCGTCCGCCGTGAACTTCGTCCACATCCTCGACGAACAGGCCCAGCACGTCGCCGAGGTCGTGGCCGCGGCCCGCGAACGCCGGGCCCGGTACGTCGAGCCGACCCCCGAGGCGCAGGACGTCTGGCTGGCCACCCTCCGCGAGAACGCACCCGACCTGCACGCCTTCCTGGCGGAGTGCACCCCTGGTTACTACAACAACGAGGGCATGCCCAGGGAGCGGGTGGCGTACGCCGACGGGCCGGTCGTCTTCCACGAGCTGCTCAGGCGCTGGCGGGCGGACGGCGGCATGGACGACGTGCTGGTGGGGGCGGAGGAGGCGTGAGGACCTCGTATCCCAGCCGGTTCGACGAAACCGGCAGCCGGCCCGCCGTGAGTACCCGGAGGCAGGCCAGGCGCCTCAACCCGCCCAGCCGGTTGTGGGGTTCCAACGGCGTCGCCTTCGGTCCCGACGGGCGGCTGTACGTCGCCCAGTTCCTCGCCGGGCAGATCAGCGCCGTCGACCCGGCCACCGGAGACGTCGACATCGTCGTACCGATGGACGGCCCGGTGCAGTCGCCCGACGACCTCGCCTTCGGCGCTGACGGCTCGATGTACATCGCCGACCTGGTGCCCGGCCGGGTGTGGCGACGCAGCCCGCAGGGCGAGTACTTTCTGGTCTCGGCCGAGGTGAAGGTGCCCAACGGCATCACCTGTGTCGGCGACCGGCTCTTCGTCAACGAGATGCGGCCGGGGGGCCGGCTGCTGGAGCTGTTCCCGGACGGTGGCGAAGCCGTGGTGCTCACCGAGGGGCTCGCGCTCGGCAACGCCATGCAACTCGGCCCGGACGGCCGGCTGTACTACCCGCACATGATGACCGGCCAGGTGTGGCGCATCCCGCCGGACGGCGGTGTGCCCGAGGTGGTCGCCGAGAACGTGCACGAGCCGGTCGCGGTCCGCTTCGACCAGGGCGGAGTCCTGCATGTCCTGTCCCGGGGCGTGGAAGGCATCGTGACGCGGATCGACCTGCACGGCAGCGGCTCGCGGACGCTCGTCACCAGCGGCCTGGTCGGCCTGGACAACGCGGCCTTCGACGCGGACAACCGCATGTTCGTCTCCAGCTACGCCGCCGGCGGCGTCACCGAACTGCACCCCGACGGCCGTACGCGCGAGATCGTCCCCCGCGGCCTCGACGGCCCCTACGGCATAACGGTCGATCTCGGCGGCACGGTGTACGTGGCCGACCACTACCGGCTGACGACCCCGGAGCCCTCCGACGGGGGCGCCATGGGTGACGCGGACCGCGCGGGCGACCTCACGACCCTCAACCTGTTGCCACCGTTCGTGCACGGGCTCGCGGGCGCGGGCGGTTTCGTGCACATCACCTCCCAGTACGGCGACGTCCACACCTACGACCCCGGCCTGGGGGGCACACGGCAACGAGCGACCGGACTCGACCAGCCCGTCGGCATCACCGTGGGGCCGGACGGGTCGCTGGTCGTCGCCGAGGCGGGCGCCGGCCGGGTCGTGGCCATCGACGACAGCGACACCGTCACCGTGCTCACCGAAGGGCTCGACCATCCCGTGGACGTGGCCTTCGACACCGCCGGGCACTGCTATGTGAGCGACGACCGGCTCGGAGCACTGCTGCGGATCGGGGAGGACGGGACGGCGGAGGTCGTCGCGGACGAGCTCGGCGCACCGCAGGGACTGGCCGTGCGCGGCGACGAGTTGTTCGCGGTGGACGTCGAGCACCGACGGCTGTGGGCCGTCTCGCTGACCACCGGTGAGAGCCGGGTCGATGCCGAGGACCTGCCGGTCGGACCGCCCCCGGGCACCGCACCCCGCACCGAACCCGCGCTGTTCACCCATGGCATGCCCGGCTCGCCGCCTCCGTTCGCCGGCCTCGCCGTCGCCCCGGACGGTTCCCTCTTCCTGTCGGCCAACGGTGAGGGAAGCGTGTGGCAGTTGAAGACGTGACCGAGCCGCGATCGGCTTCGCACAGAGACCGTGGGCATTCCACAGAGAGAAGGTGCATCACATGGGCGGGACGGGTCTTGAAGGGCGCGGTGTCGTCGTCACCGGCGCCGCGTCCGGCATCGGCAGGGCCACGGCCCTGAGGTTCGCGCAGGAAGGTGCGAAGGTTCTGGTCGCGGACCTCGACGGGGCGGGCGCGGAGAAGACGGTCGAGGAGATCGGCGCGGCCGGGGGAACCGCCGTCGCGGTCGTCGGAGACCTGAGCGACCAGCAGGTCGTGGACGGTGTCGTCGAGCGGGC
This sequence comes from Streptomyces violaceoruber, assembly GCA_000720805.1. Classification (GTDB taxonomy): domain Bacteria; phylum Actinomycetota; class Actinomycetes; order Streptomycetales; family Streptomycetaceae; genus Streptomyces; species Streptomyces cellulosae_A. Next base: position 94,352 of record JODI01000013.1, on the reverse strand, counting down.
CGTCGAGGTATTCGGCGGGGTGGACGTCCTGGTGAACAACGCCGGGATCATGGACCGTATGTCCGCGCTCGGTGAGACCGCCGACGCCGAGTGGGAGCGGGTCATCCGGGTCAATCTGACGGCGCCCTTCCTCCTGACCCGCGCCGTCCTGCCGCACATGCTGGCCGCCGGACGCGGCTCGATCGTCTTCACCGCCTCCGAGGCCGGCCTGCGCGGCGGCTCGGCGGGAGCCGCCTACACCGCCTCCAAGCACGGCATCGTCGGTCTGGTGAAGAACCTCGCCGTCATGTACCGGGGACAGGGCATCCGCGCCAACGCCGTCGCCCCCGGGCCCACCGCCACCAACATCCGCGTGGACGCCGGTCAGGAAGCCCACGGCCCCACCGTCATCAGCCCGTTGATCGGCGCCAACATCGGCCGACTGGGTTCGGCCGAGGAACAGGCCGACGCCATCGTCTACCTGGCCTCCGACGCCGCCTCCTTCGTCAACGGCGCCGTCCTCCCCGTCGACGACGGCTGGGCAGCCGTCTGACAGCGGGGGTGTGCACGCCCTGCGACCGTTCGGCCGCTGGAACACCGCCGCTCCGGCGGCCGCAGCCCTTCGCGAGGCACCGGCGGTACACGCGCCGCACACGTGCACGGGCCCGGTGCTCGAAAGCACCGGGCCCGTCGCCCGTACCCGCCCCGTCCCCACAGGTGGGCGCGGGCCACCACATGCCGCTTACATGTGGACTGTGGGAGCGGCGTCCGCGTCGACAGCCGGGACACCGCGCCGGTAGAGCAGCGCCGTGATCAGAGCGCCGGCCGCGAAGAAGCCGGCCGACCACCAGTAGGCCGTGGAGTAGGACTCCAGTGCGGCGTGGGCCTGGTTGAGCTTGTTCGCGGGGTCCTTGCCGACCAGGTAGGAGGTGGCGGCGCTGGCGGCGAGGGTGTTGAGCAGCGCCGTACCGATGGAACCGCCGATCTGCTGCATGGTGTTGACGGAGGCCGAGGCGACGCCGGCGTCGTCCGAGGCCACGCCGCTGGTGGCGAGGCTCATGGCAGGGGCCATGATCAGGCCGATGCCGAACCCGGTGACCAGCAGCGGCGGCAGGACGTGGGCCGCGTACGTGCTGTCCAGGCCGAGGCCGGTCAGCCACACCATGCCGACGGCTCCGAGGACCGCGCCGAGCGGGACCACGATCTTCGGACCGACGCGCGGTATCAGGAAGCTGGTGGACATGGTGGCGCTCACCATGAGGGCGCCGACCATCGGGAGGAAGGCCAGGCCCGTCCGTACGGCGGTGAAGCCGAGGCTGAGCTGCAGGTAGTAGGTGAGGAAGAGGAACACGCCGAACATTCCGGCGCTGGAGATCAGCATGGCGGTGAAGGAGGCGCCGCGGTTCCGGTCGAGCAGCACGCGCAGCGGCAGCAGCGGGTGCGAGGCCTTGGTCTGCCACCAGGTGAAGGCCGCCAGCAGCACGGCGCCGGCCGTGAGGAAGCCCCAGGACAGCGGCGAGCTCCAGTCGTGGGACTCGGCGTTGGAGAAGCCGTAGACGATGCTGAAGAGGCCGGTGGTGACCAGGACGGTGCCGGGGATGTCGAGCTTGGCGGTGCGGTCCCGAGCCGTGCGCTGGAGCAGCAGCGAGCCGCCGACGATCGCGAAGGCCGCGATGAAGAGGTTGACGTAGAGGGTCCAGCGCCAGTCCAGGTACTCGGTGAGAACACCGCCGAGCAGCAGGCCGACGGCCGCTCCGGAGCCGGCGATGGCGCCGAAGATGCCGAACGCCTTGGCGCGTTCCCTGGCGTCGGTGAAGGTGGTCGTCAGCAGGGAGAGCGCGGCGGGGGCGAGCAGTGCGCCGAACAGGCCCTGGAGGGCGCGGCCCGCGACCAGCATCTCGAAGTTGACGGCGGCGCCGGCCACGGCCGAGGCGGCCGCGAAGCCGCTCACGCCGATCAGGAAGGCGGGCTTGCGGCCGAAGAGGTCGGCTATCCGGCCGCCGAGCAGCAGCAGGCTGCCGAAGGCGAGCGAGTAGGCGGTGACGATCCAGGTCCGGTTGCCGTCGGAGAAGCCGAGGTCGGCCTGGGCGGACGGCAGGGCGATGTTCACGATGGTCGCGTCCAGTACGACCATCAGCTGGGCGAGCCCGATGACGGCGAGGATCCACCACCGATGGCGGGGCCCGGCCTCATCGGCCTGCGCACCGCTTTTCCGGAGAGGCGCCGTGTCCGGCGCTGCGGCTGTCTGAGCCATGGGGACGTACTCCAGTCGTAGATCAGGTTACGAACATGTGAAACGAAACGGTTTCGTACAGATGAGCTTACGTGCCGAGTAAGCGAAACGCAAGCGTTTCGTTGGGGGAGGCGGGTCGAAGGTGATCGGCGCTGAAGTGGTCTCTCCCTCGGCTGGGGGAGAGGGCTCCCTCGCGCGTGGGATCTCCTCGGTGCCTCCGGCCGATGTACTGAGGCTGACGACGGCACCAGGAAGGATCTGTATGCGCACCCTCACGAGACGACGTCTGCTCGGCACGGCCGTATCGGCGGCCTCGGCGGCCGGTCTGGCCACCGTGCCCGCGCGGGCCGCGGACCGGCCCCGCGCGGCAGCCGATGACGTGGCGGACGCCCTGCGGGCACTGCCGGGCCTGCGGGTGATCGAAGAACGGCCGGGTGCCGAGCCCGGATACCGCTTCTTCGTGCTCGGCCTGCGCCAACCCGTCGACCACACCGATCCAGGGGCCGGGACCTTCGAGCAGCGCCTCACCCTGCTCCATACCGCCGTCGACCGGCCCACCGTCCTGTTCAGCACCGGATACGAAGTGCCGCTCACGCCGCGACGGACCGAACCGGCCGTCCTGCTGGGCGGTAACCAGATCGGCGTCGAGCACCGGTTCTTCGGCACCTCACGTCCGTCGGCCGCCCTCGACCTCACCCACCTGACGATCCGCCAGGCCGCCGACGATCACCACCGCGTGGTCCGGCTCCTCCGCTCGCTGTACCCCGGCGCGTGGATCTCCACCGGCGGCAGCAAGGGCGGCATGACCAGCGTGTACCACCGCCGCTTCCACCCCCACGACGTCGACGCCACGGTCGCCTACTCCGCCCCGAACAACGTCGACGACCGCGAGGACTCCGCCTACCTGCGGTTCCTGGAGCATGTGGGCACCCCCGCCGCCCGCGACGCCCTGAAGGCGGCACAGCGGCACATGCTGCTGCGCCGCGCCGAGCTGGTGGCCCGCTACGAGACCTGGGCGGCCGCCACCGGTGACACCTTCCGTATCGTCGGCAGCGCCGACAAGGCGCTGGAGATCGCCGTCCTGCGGGTGCCATTCATGTTCTGGCAGAACCGCACCGCTGCGGACGTCGCCGCCGTCCCCGGCCCGGACGCCTCCACCGACGCGCTGTACGCGTGGCTGGACGATACGGCCGCCCTCACCGTCTACGCCGACTCCACGGCCCGGCAGTACATTCCCTACTGGTACCAACTCGGCACAGAAATGGGCTATTTGGACGTTCCCACCGGTCATCTGGACGGACTTCTGCAGTACCCGGACGCCATCGAACCCCGCAGTTTCGTGCCGCGCGACATCCCGATGCGCTTCGACACAGAGGCCATGCCCGACATCGACCGCTGGGTGCGGCGGCGGGGCAGCCGGCTGCTCTTCGTCAACGGCACCCAGGACCCGTCCGTCGCCGAGCCCTTCCGGCCCGGGCCCCGTGACGCGCGAGTGCTGTGGGTGCCCGGCGGCAACCACCATGTCACGATCGCGGCCCTGCCCCCCGGCGACCGCGCGGAGGCCGTCGCAGCGCTTCACCGGTGGACAACGGGCGGGCGTGCCCGGACCAGCGGGTCAGGGGTCGGCTGAGGGCAGGATGCGACGCGGGGCACCGGTCCTGGACCTGTCCACCGCCGCGGCGCCGGGACGCCGCCTTGGACTGCGGTCCTGGGACGGCCGGGGAGGAGCGGAAAGTCGGGAGGGTCCACGGCGCGGCACGGCAAGGCAGCGGTTCCGGGCCCGCACGGCGCTCTTCTCCCGGCGGGCCGCCGGCGAGTGTCCGGGGAATACCGCCGTGCGCTGCGCTCAGGGGCCACAGGCGGTGCGCTCTCGGTCAACTGCCCTCCGCCGTCCGCCCGTACAGTCGCCATCAGCTATGCGTACGGCGCCTGAGACATTGCCGGATGGAAGGTGTCCGCGTTCTCGTTCCGGTATGGACCAGCATGAACTCTGCACCGTCACCAACAGACCGCCCAGGACCGGATTCGGCCTGGGCCCCGTTCGCGGTGCGCGTCTTCCGCGCGCTGTGGGTCGCGCAACTGGTCTCCAACGTCGGCAGCTGGATGCAGGCCGTGGGCGCACAGTGGCTGCTGGTCGGGCACAGTGCCGCACTGGTGACGCTCGTTCAGACCGCCTCCAGCCTCCCCGTCGTGCTGTTGGCCCTGCCCTCGGGCGTGCTGGCCGACCGCCATGACCGCCGCAGGGTGCTGCTCGCGGCACAGTTCGCCATGCTCGCGGTTTCCACCGTGCTGACCGTGCTGGCCTTCGCGGATGCCCTCACTCCGGCGCTACTGCTGGGCCTCACCTTCCTGCTGGGCTGCGGCACCGCTCTGATGGGCCCGGCCTGGCAGGCGATCCAGCCCGAGCTCGTGGAACGCCGCCAGTTGGGACAGGCGGCCGCGCTCGGCGCCGTGAACATGAACCTGGCCCGCGCCCTCGGCCCGGCTGTCGGCGGAGCTGTGGTCGCGGCGGCGGGCGCGGGCTGGGTGTTCGCCTTCAACGCCGCCTCCTTCCTCGGCATCGCCGCCGTTCTCATGTGGTGGAAGCGGCCACCGAACCAAGTGCCCACGGCCGAGGGCGAGAGGCTCCTGACGGCTTTGCACGCCGGCCGCCGCTATGTGTGGTACGCGCCCGGAGTCCGTCGGGTCCTGCTGCGTACGGTGCTGTTCATACCCGGAGGCGCCGCGCTGTGGTCGCTGCTTCCTCTGGTCGCGAGCCGTTCCCTGGGCCTGGGCTCGGGAGGCTACGGGCTGCTTCTGGGTGCGGTCGGTGTCGGTGCCGTGGGCGGGGCCTTCGTCCTCCCCGCCGCCCGCCGCGCTCTGGGCGTCAACGGCACTCTCGCCGCGGGCGCCGTCGTCTTCGCCGGAGTGCTGGCGGTACTGGCCACGGTCCGGGTTCCCTGGCTCGCGGTGGCCGTGCTGCTGCCCGCGGGCCTGGCCTGGATCGGAGTGCTGTCCATCCTGAACGCGGCCCTTCAGACACGGCTGCCCGGCTGGGTCAGGGCCCGGGGACTGGCCGCCTATCTCCTGGTCTTCCAGGGCGGGCAGGCACTGGCGGCGCCCCTGTGGGGTGCGCTGGCCGATGGATTCGGGCTGAGCGTCTCGCTCCTGGCCGGCAGCGGGCTGCTCCTGGCCGGCGCGATGAGCGTGCGCCGCTGGCCGCTGCACGGCACGGACGGGATCGACCCGACCCTGTCCGACCACTGGCCCGTTCCGCCCCTGGTGTTCGAGCCCGGACCGGCCGACGGCCCCGTGCTGGTCTCCGTGGCCTATCGGGTCGACCCCGGCAGCTGGGACGCCTTCACCGACTGCATGGGCCACGTGGCTCTTTCACGTCAGCGCACGGGAGCCCTCACCTGGGGGCTCTACCAGGACGGCAACGATCCGGAGCGGTTCATCGAGAACTACCTGGTCGCCTCCTGGGCGGAGCATCTCGCCCAGCACCACAGTCGGCTCACGGGCACGGACCGCCGCTACGAGGAGCTCGCCCGGCGCCTGCTGGTGAAGGGCACCGCACCAGAGGTGACTCACGCATTCGATGCCGCCGCGGGCCCCGCGGTGCCCAGGACGGAGGAATCGGCCGGTGAGGTCACCGCGTCCGGGCGACGCCCACCGGAGGACCGGGCGGGGGCGGGCGCGACTGGGTGAAACGGCGTCAAGTCGCGTCGCCCGCGGGAGGCCCGCAGGCCGGCATGCCGTGGCCGCGCGGGTTGTGGGACACCGGCGGAGTGCGCGGTGCGGGCGAGAACGCCGGTGCCGCCCCGCGAGGTTGCGATGTCAGTGCGACCGGGCTGGTGCCCAGAGCCGCAATCGATCCTCGCGCGAGGTCGAATGCGACCCACGTCCACTCGTCCGTCGGCCTCGTCGTCTCCGCCGCCCCCGCACCAGGACGGCGACAGCCCCAATTGCTCCTGCCGGGCGAGTTGCTCGGCTGCCGCCGAGGCTGTCGGGGCGCCGGCGGCAGACCGGGCAGCGGCGCCGCAGGAAGACCCGGGTGTCCGAGGGCTGTGAGTCAACTCCGGTCACTCGGCTGCATCGATGGCGGTCTCCCACCGCGCCCCAGGATGTCAACACGGAGGCCCGGGCGGGTCGGCGATGAACCGGGATCACCCGGTCACGGGGCGACTCCGCCGCCCAGTCGGTCGGCCAGGCAGGCGAGGTAGAGGGCCATGGCGAAGCGGTGGTCGCGCAGGGGGCGGTGGGTCACCTGCTCGATCTTGCTCATGCGGTAGACGACGGTGTTGCGGTGGATGTGCAGGGCGGCGGACGCCCGTACGAGATTGAAACCGCTCTCGCACCAGGCGGTGATGGTGTCGCGCAGCACCGGCCAGTCCGGCTGGCTGCGCAGGTCCGCGGCGCAGCCTTCCAGCAGGCGGTTGCGGGCGGGCTGACCGAGTGCGGCCAGGACCTGAGGGACGCGCAGGTCGGTGATCTGGTGGACGGGCGCGTCGCCGGCCAGGCGGACTCCCAGGCGCAGCGCGTCGCAGGCGTCCTGGTAGGAGGCGTGCAGGCCGGCGACGGAGACGGCCGGCTCGCCGATTCCCGCGCGGGCGCGCAGGCCGTCCTGGGCGGCGATCACGTCGATGAGGCGCCGGCAGTTCTCGGCCGGGGAGGGGGCCGGGCCGCGGGCCGGGAGCCGGTGCAGCACGCCGATGAATCCCGGCGCGGTGCCGGCCACGATGTCCTGGGGGTCGGCGAAAACATCGCGGATCGTGCGCAGCAGTTCCGAGCGGGCCAGCGCCATGTCGCGGGCGGCGGGAGCCGAGGCCTGGCGGCGGGTGCCGGCACCGGGCCCGGGCGGCACGGTCACCTCGAACGCCACCGCGACCCGGGGGAGGCGGAGGTCGAAGCCGAGTTCGGCCGCCCGGAACGTGAGGACGTCGCCTTCCACCACGTGCGGGTCGTAGGAGGCGATGTCGGTGAGGAGTTTCTCGGCCGCCCGCTCACCGAGCAGACGGGAGCGCAGCATCACGGACTCCCTCAGCAGGATTTCCGTCTGGCGTTTGACCAGCAGCCCGAAGCGGCGTACCTGGGCGGGGGTCCCGGTGATGCCGACCGTGCCGACCGCCTGCCCGTCCGTGACCAGCGGCAGGGTGACGCCGGGGCGCACTCCTCGGAGTAGATGAGCCTGCGACGCGCTGTGCGTGGCGGGCTCCTTGGTCCGGACGACCTCGACGGACGCCTCGTGGAAGGTACCGACCCGGCTGCTGTCACCGCTGCCGATGACCATGCCGTCCGCGTCGGTGATCAGCACGTTGAAGCCGATGACCGCGGAGGTGTCCCCCGCGATCTCCTGGGCGAGTGAGGGACTGAGCACGCACGTTCCTCCCGCCGTGGGGGACCTTCCGGAAACGGCCGAGGGCGGATCCGGAGGGGACCGTGTGCAGGCCGGAGATGGACGCACCGTACAGCAGAGCGAGCGATTTCGGCCACAAGTTCGTACGAAGTGACCGGTGACGTACGGCGGGCCGATCCATAGCGTTTGGGCCCAGTCACTCTCCCCGCCGGGGACACAGCGCGGTGAACGGCGGGTTTCCCCAGGGCCGATGCGCCCCTCCGCCGTTACGCCGTTACGGAAGGCCCGAGCCGATGACCCGTGTGCGTTCGCTTGTTGCTGTTTTGTCAGCGATTCTCCTGGTGCCGACGGCCGCCGCCTGCGGCTCGGGCGGTGACGACGCCCCGAAGAACGTGTCCGCGAAGACCGCCGCGCTGGGCACGATCACGCCCGGCGTGATCAAGGTGGCCGTCCAGCCGTACGCTCCCTACACCAGCGTCCAAGGCGGCAAGATCGTCGGCCTGGACGGCGACATCCTCAACTACGCGGCCAAGAAGCTGGGCCTGACGGTCAAGCCCCAGGTGACGGACTTCGCCGGCATGCTCGCCGGGGTGCAGTCACGCCGGGTGGACATCACCATCGGTGGCGTCGCCTGGACCGCCGAACGGCAGAAGCAGGGACTGTTCACCGATCCTCCCTACTACTCGCCCCCGGCGATGGCCGTCCGCTCCGGGAAGACGTACAAGACGGTCGACGACCTCAAGGGCCTGAATCTGGGCACGGTCGAGGGCTATGTGTGGGTCAAGTCGATCCAGTCCGTGCCCGGCGCCACGCTGCACGCCTACCCGGATGCCAACGGGGTGTTCGACGACCTGGGCGCCGGGCGGGCCGACGTCGGGTTCCTCGACCCGCTGATCATCATCGCGGCGCAGAAGGAACGGCCGGAGTTGAAGATCAAGACGGAGTATCTGACGCCGCCGACCGCCGCGCAGGTCAAGGCGAAGCCCGCCTACGCCTACTTCCAGCCGTATCAGACCGGCTTCTACCTGCCCAAGAAGGCCACCGCGCTGGAGAAGGCCGTCTCCGCGCAGATCGACGCCATGTACGCGAACGGCGAGATGGCGAAGCTCGTCACGAAGTACGGCGGTGACCCGGAGCAGTTCCTCAAGCCCTCCGCCGATGTCGCCGCCGCGCGTCGCGGCGTGGACCGGCCCCAGGACTGGACGCCGCCGTCCGTCGCGGCGCAGTGAAGGGAATGACACCCATGTCCTCGCTCTTCCAGGTCCCCTGGTCCGACTACCGGCCCGACCTGCTCCACGCGCTGTGGCGCACCGTCTCCTACACGGCCGTGAGCTTCGCCGGCGCGGTGCTGCTCGGCCTGGCCGTGGCCCTGCTCAGGCTGAGCAAGGTGTGGCCGGCGCGTGCCGTCGCCGCCGTCTACACCGAGGTGTTCAAGAACGTTCCGCTCCTGGCGATCATCTTCCTGAGCTACTTCGGCCTCGCCTCGGCGGGGATTCGGCTGGACGTGTTCACGGCCGGCTGCCTCAGCCTGGTCGTCTTCTACGCCGCCTACCTGTCCGAGATCTTCCGCTCCGCGATCAGCGGAGTGCACGACGGCCAGACCGAGGCGGGCGAGGCACTGGGCCTGGGCAAGGTGGGCATCTTCGGCCACATCATCCTGCCCCAGGCCCTGCGGCAGGCACTGCCCGGCACCAACACCATGCTGGTCGACCTCCTCAAATCCACCTCGCTGCTCGTCACCGTCTCCGCCGCCGAGCTGATGTCCGAGGGGCGGCTCATCACCTCGGCCACCTTCCGTGCCCTGGAGGTGTACCTGGTCATCTCGGCCGTCTACTTCGCCCTGTGCTACCCGCTCTCCCAGTTCCTCCTGCTGCTGGAGCGCAAGGTACGAGCCGGCGTACCGCTGTCCCCGTGGCGACGGCGCCGGGTGCGGGCGGCCCGCGTACTGCTGGCCGCCGACATCGGGCCCGTCCGCGGGGACACCCACCGCACCGACCGGAAGGAGGCGGCGGTATGACCGAGCCCCTCACCACAGCGACGACCCCCCAGCACACGCACCAGGGGACCGGCACCGGGACACCCGCCTCGGCGCCCGCCGCGCCCGTCGTACGCATCGAGGGACTGAGCAAGTCCTTCGACGGCCGGCTGGTACTCGACGACGTCCACCTCGAGGTCGGCCGCGGCCGCATCGTGAGCGTCATCGGGCAGAGCGGCGGCGGCAAGACGACCCTGATGCGGTGTGTCAACCTGCTGGAGCGCCCGGACGAGGGCACGGTCGAGGTCGCCGGTCAGGTGGTGCACAGCGGCGGCCGGCTGGTCTGCAGCGACCTGCCCGCGCTGCGCCGCACCGTCGGGATGGTCTTCCAGCGCTTCAACCTGTTCCCCCATCTCACCGCCGTCGAGAACGTCGTCCTGGCACAGCGCACGGCAGGCGTCCCCGAAGCGGAGGCGCTGGAGCGGGCCGTCATGCTGCTGCGCCGGGTCAAGGTGGCCCACCGCGGCCTCGCCCTGCCCGACCAGCTCTCCGGCGGCGAGCAGCAGCGCGTCGCCATCGCGCGGGCCCTCGCCCTCAAGCCGGCCGTGCTGCTCTTCGACGAACCCACCTCCTCCCTGGACCCGGAGGCCACCCGCGAGGTACTGAGCGTGATGCGGGAACTGGCCGCGGACGGCATGACCATGCTGCTGGTCACCCACGAACTGCCCTTCGCCCGCGAGGTGTCCGACCACGTCGTCTTCGTCGACGGCGGGCGGATCGTGGAGGAGGGGCGGCCCCAGGACGTCCTCGACACTCCCGGTCAGGCCCGCACCCGGGAGTTCCTCGCCTCGTACGGGTCCGCGTCATGACACAGGTGTTCGACGACAGTGCGGGACCCGTCGTGGTCGTCGGGGGCGGCGTGGTGGGGTTGTGCACGGCGTACTACCTCGCCGCGGCAGGTGTTCAGGTCGAGGTCGTCGAGCGGCGCGCCCTGGGCTCCGGGGCGTCCCGCGGCAACGCCGGGTGGGTCTGCCTCAGCCACTCGACGCCCGTCCCGTCCCCGGGAGTCGTACGCTACGCCCTGCGCTCGCTGGGACGCCCGGACTCCCCGCTGTATCTGCGGCCCCTGCCGGATCCCGCGTTCGTCCGATGGCTGTGGCGGTTCTGGCGCAGCAGCACCCCGGCCGCCTTCCGGCGCGGGTACGCGGCGATCGCCGAGCTCAACCGCGACACCTTTGACCTCTTCGACGGCCTGCGCGCGGCGGGCATCGACACCACACTGACCCGGCCGGGCATGGTGCACGCCTTCCTGTCGGAGTCCGAGGCCCGTCACCACCTCGCGATCCAGCGGGAAATGGCGGACGGCCGCTACCCGATGCCCGCCGACGTCACCACCGGACCCGAGGCGCGTCTGCTGGACCAGGCGCTGTCACCCCGGGTACGCGCGGCCTACCTCGTCGAGGGAGAGGGTGTGGTCGACCCCGAGGCGTTCGCCCGGGCGCTCGGGGAGGCGCTGTCCGCCCAGGGGGTCAAGGTCCACGAGAACGCGGAGGCCACCGGATTCAGGTCCACCGGCGGCCGGGTCACCGCCCTGCGTACCGCGCAGGGCGAGATCCCCTGCGGGGCCGTTGTCGTCGCGGCCGGCATGCGTTCCCCCGCTCTGCTGCGTTCCCTGGGACAGCCGCTGCCCCTGCAGGCGGGCAAGGGCTACAGCTTCTCGGTGGACCTGGATCCGGCGCCCCGCCACACGCTGTACTTCGGCGAGCGCAGGGCCGTGGCCTCACCGATCGCCGGCACCACGCGGATCGGCGGCACGATGGAGCTGAGCGGCAACAACAACCGCCTCGACTGGCGCCGTATCGTCGCCGTCGCCCTGGCCAGCCGGCACTACCTGGGCCGCTGGTTCGACGATCCGGACGACCTGGTCAGCCTGATCAGGGACCCCTGGGTCGGCGGACGGCCCTTCCTCCCCGACGGGCTCCCGGTGATCGACCGCGTCCCGGAACACGACAACGCCTTCGCGGCCACCGGCCACGGCATGCTCGGCGTCACACTGGGGCCGGCCACCGGTCACCGACTCGCCGACTACATCCTCACCGGCCACCGGCCCGAGCCCCTGACACCGTTCCGCTTCGACCGGCTTCGGCCCTGACCGGCGTGCGCCTCGGCAGGGGACGGCGACGCCGAGAGCACCCGCACGCACACCGCCGACGCATGCGCTGCGGTGCGCCTCACCGAGATCCACCTCCGCAACCGTACGGCGGAACCAAGTGCCGTGATCGAGCCTGTGACCGTGTGACCTGCGGTATTGCCGGTGAAAGCGACAAACCTCCATCATGAGGCCGAGCGGGGGAACGTCAAGGAAAGCAGCTCCTCATGGCCGATCATGTGCATGTGCGACTCAGCCAGGGCCTGAGCGTGTCGGAAAAAGGGGAACTGATCGAGCACTCCCGCTGCCGGTGCGGGGCGACCTGGACCAAGGTGTACGAGGCCGACGGCGGGGAACCGGAGCACCCGACCTGGCCCTGAGGCGTTGCCCCGATGTCGTCGTCGTGAGGTCGACCAGCCGGGCACCCGCCACCAGGCCCTTCACCCGCGGGGGAGTGCCCGCTCTCGGCTGTGTCGAGAGGATGAGGAAGCAGGCCGTGAGCCGCCGCACCCCGCCGCCGACGGTCATGGTGTCGGGTCCGGGCCCGGGCGTGACACGCTGTGCACTCCACCGTCTGATCCCAGGAGGTCATCATGACTGGCGAGTCGTCATCGCTCGAAGGTCCCCAGCCGGCTGACGCCGAGCACTCGTCTCTCGCGCCCGACGAGGAGGGCAACTACGACCTCAAGGCCAAGTTCCGTGAGGCTCTCGCGCGTAAGCGGGACGAGCAGGTGGAAGGTGCCGCGCACGCGGATGCGTCGAAGATCCGCGGCGCGCACGGCTCGGCCGCGAACAAGCGGGCGTTCCGGCGCAAGAGCGGCGGCTGATTCTCCCTTGCGGGTGCCGCCGGGGCAGCGCGGTCGTCGACGTTCGTACGCGGGCCCGGTACACGGCCCTGGCGCGGACGAGGCCGGCCGTTCGCCGCTGTGGCCTGCGGCATGGATGCGTACTGGTTGAGCCCGCCGTGCGGAGTCCCTGACTCCCACGGCCGTCCGACGGGTTGATCGGTGGCCGGACGGCGTCCGAGCCGGCCCTTGCGTACACGACACGCGGGGCCGGCTCAAGGCGTCGTGCCGCCACGCCATGCCGCATGCGGGAGCCGCGAACGTCTGGGGACCGGTCGGGAAGGCATGGTCAGGCACCGTATGGCCTGCCGGGGCATGGGTACACGGAGGCGTGGAAGCCTCTGGCATGGAAGCCTCTTTCGAGGAGATGACTCGGATGCGTTTCATCGGACTGCTCCTCCTCGCGGCCACTGCCGCTTTCACCGGCCTGGCGATCGCCGACAATCTGTCTGGGGGCCCCGAGTACAGCGTGTCGGTGCTCGGCCACCACATCGCCACCATGAACTCCCTCGAGATCTTCTGCTCTGGTCTCGCGCTGGCGCTGATCTTCTGTCTCGGCGTGGCCGCGGCGGTCGGCGGGACGACGCATCGCAGCCGGCACGGGTGGCGGACGCACGACAGGCATCACTCGGGGGTCGACGAGATGACAGGGCGTGACGCCCGCGCCTGAGTGCTCGCCGCAACCCGCGGGCTGCCGGGCCCTCAGTGGCAGCAGGATCCAGCGCGAGCGGGTACGCGCTGTGGTCGAGAAGGCACCGGGCACGGTCGGCGACAGGGACGACGACCGTGACCGCCACAACAGCCCGGCACGGTGGCAGGACAAGAGCGGCCACCGATCGGTGCCGCATACCGCCGACGCCCGTATCGACACATGGGCACCGGCCGCCAGTAGTGCACGGTCCGGCCGGTTCTGAGCAGATGGAGCGGGTCCCCGGGTGACGGCACGGCGGGTCGGCCTACGCCCGCACCGGTCGGCCTACGCCCGCACCGGGCGGCTTGCGGGCGATCGCTCATGCACAGGGTCGCACGGAGCACGCGACGAGGCAGCCGAGGCGGCCGAGGTAGTCGAACTCGACCCGACTGGCGCGGGTGTTCGCGCGTTCGAGTGGCTCACCGTTCGGCGTCCGAACGCAGCGCGGCGAGCACGTCCTTGTCGGACAGCTGGTCGAAGTGTTCGTACCAGAGGCCGACGGCCATGAAAGAGGCCGGACGGTGCAGGCACACCACCTCGTCGGCCTCGCCGCGCAACAGGTCCGACCCCTCCCGCGAACAGATCGGCACGGCCAGCACGACCCGCTCGGGCGCCTGCCGCCGCACAGAGCGCACCGCGGCGCGGGCGGTGGCGCCGGTCGCCAGTCCGTCGTCGACGACGATCACGGTATGTCCGCGCAGTTCGGGGGCGGGGCGACCCTGCCGGTAGAGCTGTTCGCGGCGGTGGAGTTCGGATCGCTCCCGTTCGACCGTCTCGGCCAGGACGGACTGGCTCAGGCCCAGGCTGTCCAGGGTGCGTTCGTCGAACAGCGGCTCGTCGTCCCCGGCGATCGCGCCGACGCCGAGCTCTTCCTGGAACGGGGCGCCGATCTTGCGTACGACGAGCACGTCGAGGGGGGCGTCCAGCTCCCGGGCCACCTCCTGGGCCACGGCGACGCCGCCCCGGGGGAGGGCGAGGACCACGGGGTCGGGGAGGGCGCCCTGCTCCTGCCGGATCCGCAGCTGCTCGGCCAGTCGCCGTCCGGCCTGCCTTCGGTCACGGAACTGCATCGCGGCCGTCACTCCTCTCAGCGCGGGAGTGAGCCTTTCTGGGTCCGGCCTCCGCGTACCCGCCCCGCGGGAGGTCGAAGCACGGTGGTGGTCACTCGGTACGGCCTTCAGTAGGCCGTCGCGCCACTGCCGGGCGGTGTCGGCGACCTGTTCCAGCGCCGCCCTCCTCGTCGAAGAGGCGGGTGACACCCGGTACGACAACCAGGTGTGCGGCCCCCGGGCCTGCGGTCGGCCTCCTGCTTGATGTCGCGGGCGGTGCGCACTTCGGCGGCGGGGTGGGCTGTGCGGTCCGCCAGTTCGGAGTCGTCGACGGGCACCGTTGTTCGTCGGGAGGTCATCCGCAGCACGTTCACGATCGCTCCTTCACAGCGCACCACGGCCCGTAACCGCGGACGACGGTACGGGACTTGTCGCTGCGACGCGGCCGTCTGCCAACTGACGGGCCCACCAGCCCAGTTCCGGGCCCCAGGGGCCGAGATGGAGAGCCTGGTGAGAAGACAGAGGCAGGTGTTGCCCACATCCCTGTCCCGTAACCTCATGCATGGAGAGGTCAGACGCCGTGTCTGTCCGCACCGAGGAGGCGATGGTGCTCGGAAGGGGTATGCGGTTGCTCGCGGGCGCCATGACCGTGGCCTGCGTGGTGCTTGTCGGCCCCAGCGCACCAAGCAGCGCCCTCTTCGGCAGGTCACTGCCCGCCGACGCCGTCAGGGATGTCGTGGCGAACCGGGTCATGACGTGGAACCTCTGCAACCCCTGCGACGAAAGCAACGTCGACCGGGCAGCGGAGATCGCCACGTATGCGCCCCAGATCATCGGCCTGCAGGAAGCGTGCGCGCGTGACGTCAGGAGGATCCGGAGCTTTCTGGAGAGACTGTACGGGCTGGTCTACCACGTCGAGTACGGGACGGTTCTTCGCAATTGGGGCCGCTGCGGGGGAGCGCCGTGGAGCCCTGGCGCCTTCGGCCAGGCGATCCTCTCGGCGACACCGATGACAGATCGCGTCAACGTGGAATACCCCGACGGCGGATCCGAGGACCGTGGCTACATGGCAGTCACCACCATGGTGGGCGGCCGCCCTGTCCGGGTCTTCAACACACACCTCGCCCAACGACGCCAAGAAGCAGTCCGAGCGGACCAGACCGGCGTACTCGCCGCAGCAGTCGCCCGGCACGACCGCGCAATCGTCCTCGGCGACTTCAACGCGGTGCCGGACGCTCCCGAACTCGCCCCGATATGGGCGCTGGCGACGGATACAGACGCCCAGTGTCATCCCTCGCCCGCCAGTTCGTGCGAGCCGACCACCGACTGGAACAGCAAGTTCGACTACGTCTTCCTGCGAGGCATCGTCCCGCTCAGGCACCGTGTGCAACCCACCCCGTACTCGGACCACCATCTGCTGTACACCGACCTGGACCCTACTCAGGACCCCTGACGGAAAGCCGCCGTGCCGCCTTCCGTTTCCTGGTGGTTCGGTCCGGCCGCGTATGCCAGTGGAGGGGCGATTGCCGCCGACACGGCACCCTGCGGCCCGGCTACTTGATCAGGGCATTCGCGATAATGATCAGCAGGCCGATCAGCATGTCCATGCTCCCCGCCCGGAATGAGGACGGCCATCCGTGCCCGGCGGTACGGGCGGCCCAGGCGCCCCAGCCGAACAAGGCGACGGTGTTGAACAGCAGGGCCGTGTCCACAGCCGTGGCCTCCGCCCACCACCCGGCCACCGCGGCAAGCAGTATCCCCACTGTGGGCAGCACGGCAGCGACCAGTGGCCACTCGGCGAGCACCAACCGCAGTCTGCTCGTGGTGGTTGCCCCGTCGACGGACGCACGCTGGGCGATGACGTGCGCGTACCCATGGGCGGCGCCCGACGCCAGCGCGGTGAACAGGACCCACAGCGCGTCCGGACCGGGATTGGCCTGCTCGCCTGCCGGGTCCAGCGCGGCCACGAGCGCGCTGGCCAGTACCAGTCCGTAGATGCCGCTGAACAGGGACGGTTCCGACGGCCGGTGCCGCAGGAGCCACCTTGGTTCGACGCTCTCGGGACGGACGGGTTCGGCGCGGTCGGGCATCGCTTCGCCTCGGTGCGGGAAGAGGGGCTGGGTCCGCACATGCTCACCCATGGGTCGTCAGGAAACGCGACGCCACGCGCTCTCGCATGGTTGTTGCGCCCCAAGGGGTTCAGGACCCCCGTGTCGGGTGCCCTGCCGGCAGCGGGCGGACGACGTCCGTCAGGTGGTGTGACCGATCAAGGTTGAGGTGCGTGCGGACTTGGCTTACCCCCCGGGATGCATGCCCGCGAGAGGCTCATGATCCCGGCAGCGGCGTCGATGTGGTTGACGCCGATCGTGCGGGAAAGAGGCGGCCGCCCGTGCAACTCTCCTTGGTTGCATGGGAGGCGCTGCTGTCGGCCCTGCGCGGCGTCCACGCGGCGCGGCCACGTTCGGCCGTACCGTGCCGAGGCGGCGGACCGGGCCGGTGATGGTGTCCTATCCCGGCGCGGTGACGGCGTAACCGATCGCGGAGGCAACGTCGTCAGCCATGTGGGTGGGCTGGTATGAGTCCTGCGTCCACGGTTGGCCGGCCGAGACCCACACGCTTCGAAGGCCGAGCGCGTGCGCGCCCGCGATATCGGCGTGCGGAGAATCGCCGATGACCCAAGCACGGGAGAGGGAGACTCCGACGGCCTCCGCCGCGGCGTGGAAGATCTCCGGTCGCGGCTTCTTGTGGCCGACTCCTTCAGAGATCACCCAGCCCTGCACGAGCCGGTCGAGTCTGGCATTGCGGATCTTCGCCTCCTGCTGGGCGATACGTCCGTTGGTGACGACCACGCAGGTCCAGCCCTCGGCCTGCGCTCTGCTCAGTGCCTCTCGGGAGGAGTTCGCCAGCACCACGCGATCGGCTGCTCCATTGTCAAGCAGGGCACCGATGGCGCAAGTTGGCACCAAGGCCCCGTACCGGTGGGCCATGGCCGCGGCGACGTCGTGGCGGGGGGTATAGCCGCCGGAGTCGACGGTCATCACCCAGGTGAGGTCGGTGCCGGGCAGGCCGTGCTCGGTCAGGAACGCCTGGACGGCGGCACGGAAGGCCGCATCGCGATCGACGAGGGTGTTGTCGAGGTCCAGCATCAGCAACGGCATGATCCACTCGCACTCGTCCACTCGCACTCGTCCGCACGTCCAGAGTCGCCGCCCATCTTGGCACCGCAGGTCGAGTGGAGTGTGGAACAGCGGTCCGGACTCGGGACCGGATCCCGCGACTCCTCCACGTTGCCGGCGCCGTCCAGGGCGGCGGTCAGGACCTGCGCACGTACTCTGCCGGTTCTGCGTCCGCGTTCATGCTGTACAGCAGCAGATGGCCGTTGCGGGCGACGGTGAGGAAGACCGAGTCGGGCTGGCGGCAGTCCTTGCCCGACGCCGTGGTGTATGTCGCGGGGCTGAGCGCCAGCACCGGGGACACAGCGCCGATGACGAAGGTGCTGTCGCAGTACTGCTTCGTGCCGTCGTCCATGTCCGCCGTGACCCCCACCCGCACCAGACGGCCGCCGACCGGGCCCTGGGTCACCTGGATCAACTCCTGCTCTCGATAGGTTGCATCGGCCGGCACCCAGGTGCCGACGTACTTGTCCGGCACTGCGTTCCGTCCGCCGACCGACCGGTAGATATCGGCCGTCAGACCGCCGGACTTCCACTCCAGTATGTCCCGCGACCGCACCTGGAGGGTTTGCTGGGGGAGTGGCGTGCAGCGTCCCCGCGGCACCGCCGCCGTCACCTGGCCCTTGCCGACGACCAGCGTGTCGGCATCGGCGAAGACCAGCTTGCCGCGCCCTGTGCATTGCAGATCGCCGTCGGTGTCGATGTACGCGGCGGCCTTGTCTCCCGGCCGGCCCGGTGAGATCTCCAGCCGCAGCACCCGTTTCGGCAGTTCGGAATCCCCCTTGAGTACGCCTTCCCAGGCGCCGACGTACTCGTCGGGGATGCCCGGTTCGGCGCTCGGTGAGGCCGACGCCGATGAGGTCGCCGAGGGCGCGCCGATCGCCGCGGGATCCTTCTCGCCGTCGTCACGCAGTGCCAGCGCCGTGCCCGTGGCCACCGTGGCGAGCGCCACCACTGCGGCGAGGACCGGCCGCCACCGCGGTGTGGACCGCGTCGGCGCCGGCGTGCCCTGCGGCGGTGTCTCCGCGGTGAGCATCCGGGCGGCGAGCCGGCCCAGTTCGGCCAGCAACTCCGAGGGCAGCCAGGGGCCGTCCGTGTCGCTGCGTGCGTGGACGGCGAGCTGCTCGGCTGTGGGCCGCCGTTGTGGGTCCTTGGCGAGGCAGGCCGTGATCAGGCCGGTCAGCGTCTGCGGCACCCCGGTGAGGTCCGGCTCCTCCTCGGCGATACGGAACATCAGCGCGTGCAGCCCCAACTCGGGGGAGCCGAAGGGCAGTCGCCCTGTCGCCGCGTACACCAGCACGGAACCGAGGCTGAACACGTCCGCGGCAGGCGTCACCCGCTGTCCGCGCACCTGCTCCGGCGACATGAAACCCGGCGAGCCGAGCACGACCCCCGTGGAGGTGCGAAGACTGCCCTCCACGTTGTCCAGTGCCCGGGCGATGCCGAAGTCGATGATGCGCGGACCGTCGACGGTCAGCAGGATGTTCGACGGTTTGAGGTCGCGGTGGACCAGGCCCGCCCCGTGGATGGCGCGCAGCGCACGGGCGAGCCGCCCGGCCAAGGATTGCAGTGTGGCCTCGGGCAGCGGCCCATAGCTCGACGTGACGACCTGGTGCAGGGAAGGTCCAGGCACGTACTCGGTGGCCACCCAGGGGGCGGCGGCCTCGGTGTCGGCGCCCAGCACCGGCGCCGTCCACTCACCGCCCACCCGATGCAGCGCGGCGACCTCCTGGCGGAACCTCGCCCGGAACTCGGGGACTTCGGCGAGCGCGGCCTTGACCACCTTCACCGCCGCGGCCCGCCCGCCCGCGGAACGCCCCAGGAAGACCTGGCCCATACCGCCGGCACCCAGCCTGCCGATCAGCGTGAAGTCCCCCATTCGCCGCGGATCTCCCGGCTCCAGGACGTGCATCCGTGCCCCGCTCTCCCCGTGTGCGTCAGGTCGCTCTGCTGCGCGGCGACACTACCGCTTCGAACAGAAGCCGGCCCGGGGTGACCGCACCGCCCAAGGGCTGTGCTGCCCGCCCGCCTACACTTTCGCCCATGATGCCCCTGGACGATCCGCGCTGGCCCGCCCTCGACCACCGTGGTTGGTCCCAGGGGCAGGGTGTGCCCGGCGCCCCCTTCGTCCCAGACGAGTTGCGCCACTTGATGGCCCATCCCGCCGACGGTGAGCGCTTCGTGGACCTGTGGCCGTACCTGTGCTCCGAGGGCACCGCATGGCCGGCCTCCTATGCTGCCGTGCCCCACCTCGTCGCCATCGCGCGGGGCCTTCCTGCGGACGGACGCGACGAATACCTCTACGTCGTCGGCCTCGTGGCCATGTGCTCCGGTGAATACGGTCAGGCCCCGGCAGACCTGCCGCACGACATCACGCACGCCTATCGTCAGGCCCTCCCGGAGGCCTTGACCCTCCTGGCGGAAACGCTGGCCACGGCAGAGCACGACCAGATCATGACCCGATACCTGCTCGCCGCCACGGCGGCGCTCAAGGGCCACTCGGACTACGCCGAAATACTCAACGAACTCGACGTCTTCGCCGAATGCCAGTCCTGCGGTGAACCCATGCTGGAACTTCCGGAATAGCCGCGGACGACGGGCGAGCGGCCGAGCGCGTGTCCTGGACCAGAAGGTGGTGCCGGAACACCGCGACGGACCCGTACATGGCCGGTGTCGGAAGACCGCGACGGACCGGCACATGGCCGGTGTCGGAAGACCGCGACGGTCCCGCACATGGCAGGTACCGATCCTCGCTTCCCCGCTCCATCAGCCGGCAGGCCGAGGACGGCTTCTTCTCGCCCACGACAACCTTTCACGGCCACGACAACCATTCACGGCCACGTCGGCGGGCTGTCTGGGGTCCGGAATCGGCCGGGACGGTCGGCGTTGATGTGCTCGCCGAGCACCAGGTGGTTCATGCTCGCCAAGTCTTCAGCGGTCACCGCGTCCGTCGTGTCGGACCGCTTCGGCGAAGGCGGGACCACGTCCGCCGTCTGGTCGGTCCGGTGGGCCGGAAGAACGGCCGGAAGAACGGCCGGAAGTCGGCCGAATACGCCGGATACCCGCCCCCCGGCCGGTGACGCCCCACCGTCGTCACCGTCTCCCTCAGGCAGTCGCCTGGCTGTCCACGGGGATGTTCAGCCGACCGGCCACGGTGGTGAGGGCCGTTCCGAGGGGGAGTGCGACCCGGGTGAGGGCATGCTGGTCGCCCCGGGTCGGGTCCCGGTTGACGATCAGTACCGGCTTCCCGGTCTGGGCCGCCTGGCGGACGAACCGGAGCCCGGACATCACCGTCAGCGAGGAGCCCAGGACCAGGACCGAGGCCGCCTCCCGGACCAGTCGGCGGCAGTGCTCGACGCGCTGCGGTGGAACGGCTTCGCCGAAGAACACCACGTCCGGTTTGAGGATGCCGCCGCAGACCGCGCAGGGCACCACGCGGAAGTCCCCGACCTGTTCGTCGGTGAGGTCGGCGTCACCGTCCGGGTTGATGCCGGCGGCCACCGGCTCGAAGCCCGCATTGGCCTCCTCCAGCCGCCGGGCGAGTTCGCGGCGCGGGGTGAGGGAGCCGCAGGAAAGGCAGACGACCCGAGCCAGGCTTCCGTGGAGTTCCACGACGTCCTCGCTGCCGGCCGCCTGGTGCAGGCCGTCGACGTTCTGGGTGATCACCCCGGCGAGGAGGCCCTGGCGCTCGAACGCGGCCACGGCCCGGTGCCCGGCGTTGGGGCGGGCGCGGCCGAAGGTGCGCCAGCCGAGGTGGCTGCGCGCCCAGTACCGGCGCCGGGCACGAGCGTCGGCGGTGAAGTCCTGGTAGGTCATCGGGGTGTGCCGGCTCAGGCTTCCGCCCTCGCCCCGGTAGTCGGGGATGCCCGACTCCGTGGAGAGGCCCGCCCCGCTGAGCACCAGCACGTTGCCGGTGCCCAGCGCCTCGGCGACCGGCTCCAGATCCGTGGTGCCCGGCGGCAGGTCCGCGGCAGGGGTCCAGCTCACTGTGGGGCGCATGCGCATGCCGCAAGGGTACGGAACGGGCTCCCACCACCGCTTCCGGCCCGCTTCCGGCCCGTCTCCGGCCCGCTTCCGCCGTCGATGGGGTCGTTTCCGTGCCGTCGGCGCGAACCGGCCGGGGCGGAGCCCGACGGCAGTCCGGAGGCAGGCCCGTGACTGTGATGCGGCCGGCCCCTTCGTGCCGACTGTGGTCCTGGCGCTGGTGCTCTCGACGGTCCGGTCCGGTGCGGTGCGGTGCGGTGCTGGCAGCGGCAGAGGGGGTCCCGTGCTGTCGTACGGAGGTCTCGGCCGGCAGCGGAGCGGGTGAGTCGGGGCTGATGCCGGAGTGTGCCGAGTGTGGCTCCGCGACGCCCGGTCGCCCCGGTCCGCGTCCTCGACGCGGAGCGGGGCAACCGGCGGCGGATGTCACGGGGCGGTGGTCAGCCCGCGGATCGCATGGCGGGCATGGAGAGGTCGACCGGACCGACGCCGTTGCCGCTCTTGCAGGTGTCGTGGCACTCCTTGTCCAGGCTGCAGCACAGCGAGCAGATCGCGCCTTCGTGGAAGGGACAGTTCGCCATGTCGGGGCGCTCGAAGGCGTCCGAGCACACCGAGCAGGTCAGCGTGACCGCGGACGGCAGGCCGTCCGCGCCGATCAGCGGCTCGTCGAGGTCGTCGAGGCGGGCGATGTAGTACTTGCCCTTGGTGAGCCACGCGATCAGCGGGGACAGAGCCATGGCCAGGAAGAGCGCGATGAACGGCGAGTACGCCTTGCCGTAGTCGCCGAACGCCTCGAAGTAGGCGGGGATGGAGACGGCCGAGGCGACGAGCATCGCGCCGAAGCCGACCGGGTTGAAGTTGTACAGGTGGGCCCGCTTGAACTCGATGAAGGAGGGGCTGAGCTTCAGGGGCTTGTTGATGACGAGGTCCGCGACGACCGCGCCGATCCAGGCGATGGCGACGTTGGAGTAGAAGCCGAGGACCGTGTTGAGGAAGCCGAACACGCCGCCCTCCATCAGGGCCAGCGCGATGCCGACGTTCAGGAAGATGTAGACGACGCGGCCGGGGTGGCGGTGGGTGAGCCGGGAGAAGAAGTTCGACCACGACAGAGAGCCCGAATAGGCGTTCGTCACGTTGATCTTGATCTGGGAGAGGATGACGAAGAACGTGGCCAGGCCCAGCGCGACCGGTGCCGCGAAGGTCTTGAAGCCGGAGATGTACATCTGGATGGGCTCGTTGGCCTTGGACAGGCCCACACTGCCGGCGATGCAGAAGGCCAGGAAGGCGCCGCCGATCTGCTTGGACGCGCCGAGGACCACCCAGCCGGGGCCGGCCGAGAGCACCGCGGCCCACCAGCTCTTCGCGTTCTCCGGGGTCTTGTCCGGCATGAAGCGCAGGTAGTCCACCTGCTCCCCGACCTGTGCGATCAGGGACAGGGCCACACCGGCGCCCGCGCCGACGCCGAGCATGCTGATGCTGGAGCCGGTGGGCGAGTTGCCGGCGAAGTGGGCGAACTTCGCGTACTTGCTCGGGTCCTGGATGGCGATGGAGACGAACGGGGCGACCATCAGGACCAGCCAGACGGGCTGGGTCCATACCTGCATCTTCGACATCGCCGTCATGCCGTAGATCACCATCGGCAGGATGACCAGCGAGCACAGGAGGTAGCCGAGCGCCAGCGGTATGTGCAGGCCCACTTCGAGTGCCTGGGCCATGATCGAGCCCTCGAGGGCGAAGAAGATGAAGGTGAAGCTGGCGTAGATGACCGACGTGAGCGTCGACCCCAGATACCCGAAGCCCGCACCTCGGGTCAGCAGGTCCATGTCGATGGAGTACTTCGCCGAGTAGTACGAGATCGGGATACCGGTGAGGAAGATGACCACCGCGGCCGCCAGGATGGCCACCATCGCACTGGAGAAGCCGTTGGAAATGGCGATCGAACCGCCGATGGCGAAGTCCGCCAGGTAGGCGATGCCGCCGAGGGCGGTGGTAGCCACCACATAGGGCGACCAGCGGCGGAAGGACTTCGGTGCGTAGCGCAGCGAGTAGTCCTCCAGCGTGTCGTTCTGCGTCCAGCGGTTGTACCTTCGGCCTGTCGTAGCCGAGTTCCCGGCGTCGATGCCCGTCGCCCCCGCGGGGGCTGTCTCCGGTTCGTTGTCGACTATCTCCGTCACGGCACTTCCCTCTTCCGCGCACCAGGTCACACCCCGGAGGACCCCGGGTGTCACGGAACATTCCCGCCGTCTTGTTTCCTCGAAATTTCACGACCTTTAAATACAAGATGCTTTATTTTGTCTTTATTCGACGCGCGTAGATAAAGGCGCTAAAAGCCTCCGTGTCGCATAGTCCGCGTTATCCGGAATGCTCCGAGGTGGGTATTGGGTGATCGGTGTGAGCGCTTGACGGGCTCGTACGGCAGGGGCTGCGGTGAACTGGTTCCGGGTTCGCGAGAGGCTGCCTGTCATTCGGGCGAGGTGGTCAATTCTGTAACCGCGTGGACTGCTGGGGGTGTTCGGCGGTCCGGGCCCGGCTGCCCGCCTCGTGGTCGCCCGCGGGGGTGTGCGCGGTCGGGCCGAGCGGCGTGCTTCGCCCCCGGTGCGGGCAGGGACTCCCTCCGGCTCAATGCTTCCCCTAGAAACTATTTCCGTGAGGGGGTAATGTCAACGGCACGCCGAGCAGCGGCCCGGGATGAGCTGACCGGCGAACGCGGCTGGAGGTCCGAGTTGGACGACGACGGCGAAGACGGGGACGTCCGCCCGCGCAGGGCGGAGCCACTGCCCGAGAGGGTTGCCGCACGGCCGCAGTGCGCGCCGTGGCCCTTCGGACGCGACCGTTCCCCGTGCCTCGCGCACAGCCCCCGTTCCCAGCGCAAGCGCCCTCTTGGTCAGCGCGAGACGCGCGGCCGGCTCGCGCCACGGCCCCCACAAGGCTGCCGGCCCCCGCAACGGCGCCACGAGGAGCGATGTCGGGTCCTGGTGGCACGCGACCCCGCAGGCCCCGACTCGTCCATGTGCGCGCACAGTCGACCGCCCGGAAGGACCCCGGTAATGCCGCCCGAATCGCAGGATCTCGCGTACCTGCTCAGCCACGCCGAGCGGCGCCTCGTCGAGCGTCTCGCCGCCGTGCTGACGGAGGAAGGCTGCTCGGTGGAGCAGTGGCGCGTCCTGTCGATCGCCGCCGACGGCGAGGGCCATCCGATGACCGAGATCGCCGAGTACGCGCTCATGCCCGCGCCCAGCCTGACCAAGCTCGTCGACCGTATGGTCGCCGACAATCTCGTCTACCGTCGTCCCGATCCCGACGACCGTCGTCGGGTCCTTCTCTACCTCTCCGACCGTGGCGGCGTCCTCCACCGGCGCACCGCACACCGTGTCCAGGCCGAGCAGTCCCGCCTCCTGGAGGCCATCGACGACCATGGCGAACTCACGAGGACGCTGTCCTTGCTCACCGTTGCCCTGGGTGGGAAACCCTCGACCAGGGCAGGCAGGAAGGCTGCGCGGGCGTCGTCGGCGTGAGAGGTGCGCCGGGAGGGTGTCACCGGAGGCCGCGACCTGAACGGGAGTCGGAAACCCAACCCGGCGCCGAAGCCTTCGACGACGGGCCGGCGGCCGGGAATCCACGGCCCAGGGATCGGTCCCGGGCGCCGGACCGGTGAGCCCCGTGCAACCGCCGTCTCTCCGGCATTTGCGTGCGGAGCCGGTCGAGCGACTCCTCCTCGATGCCGGTGCCCCCGAGCGGTGTTACGCCCTCGTCACCGCGCTCACGCCGGGTAGGGGGCGGCATCGCGTGCCGCCCGGAGCGCGACCGCCCACCAGGCCAACTGGTCGAGCATCGTCTTGGTGTAGCCGGGAGCCTCAGGGTCGAGGGGGCGACCGTCCTGCCACGCCGTGAAGTAGTTCGGAAAGGCGAGACCGTCGCGGATCGTCACCGCATGCAGCTCGGTCAGCACGTTCTCCAGGTGCAGCACCGCATGCCGGCCACCGGCCGCGCCCCCGTAACTGACGAAGCCGACGGGCTTGGCCGTCCACTGCGTGAAGTGCCAGTCGATGGCCGCCTTCAACGACGCGGGATAGCTGTGGTTGTACTCCGGCGTGACCACGATGAACGCGTCAGCGTCCTGCAGAGCCGAAGTCAGCGCCGCCATCCCGGCGGGACGGGGGTAGTCATCGCCTGCCGATTTCGGCGATGCCGCGGGGAGCTCCAACGGGATGTCGATCCCGGCCAGATCGACGACGTCCACCTCGAAACCACCGTGCATTCCTGCCTGTTCGGCCACCCACGAGGCCACGACCGGGCCGAACCGCCCGTCCCGGACGCTTCCGACGATGATCACCAGCTTGTGCTTGTTCTTCTCCATGCCCACCACGATGGGGCCACGCCCCGGCTCCAACCAGACCGTGCTCAGGCTGGCCCCCGCAGGGCCAGGCTGAGCAGTCCCGCCGTCGCTGAGCCGCGCCGTATTCTCAGGGCATGGGTACGCCATTAGGGGACTTCATCCGGGCCAAGCGTGACAGCGTTCAGCCGGAAACACTGGGACTGCCGACTCACGGCCGCCGCCGGTCACCGGGTTTGCGACGCTCGGATCTCGCCGCACGGGCCGGCATCAGCGTCGAATACCTGACCCGTATGGAACAGGGCCGCGACCGCAATCCCTCGACAGCGGTGATGAACGCGCTCGCGGATGCGCTCAGCCTCGACCCCGCGGAACGCAACCATCTGCGCTACCTCGCGAAGATCACCGGCGGCGAATGTTGCACGCGCACCCGGCCCGCACCACCCCGCCGCGACGTCCGGCCGTCGGTTCTGGAGACACTCCGCCTTCTCGAACCGGGAATCGCCATCGTGACCAACCGGCTGGGCGATGTCCTCGCCCACACCAGCGGCTTCGCATCGGTAACGAACGGAACCGGACTGCTCGACTCCGAGGTCCCCAACCTCACCCGCTACGTGTTCACCGACTCCCGCGCCCGGACGTTCTTCGCCGACTGGGACGACGTCGCGGACGAATATGCCTTCGACCTGTGGCTCGGACCGTCCGTGGAGAACACCGAGTGGTTGGCGGCAGAACTGGCCTCCACCGCCGGCCCCGACTTCACCCGCCGCCTGAACCGTCACCTGATTCCCCAGCGCGGAGCTCTCCGGCTCAATCACCCGTCCGGATGCGAACTTCAGCTGTCCCGCGAGACGCTCGAACTGTCCTCGGACGCACAACAACTGGTCGTCTTCCTCCCCGCGGACGAGGGGACGGCGCAGGCCGTCGCCCAGCTCCGCCGCCAGCCCTACGGCCGGCTCCGAGCCATCTCGTAACGAGAACCGACCTTTCCTGCCCGGCAGGTGCCGACGATCGGCCACCTGCCGCAGGCGGAGGCGAAATGTCCTGACATCGGACTGTTTCCGCCCGTTCCGGCACGGCTTCAGGGGCGGGGTGGGGCGGAGCCGTCCGGGGGTGGCCGACACGACCGGCTGCGGCGGTGCTCCCGGAGGCGGGGTGCGAACTGTGTTTTCCGGTGATGCACCCGTGACTTGTCCGTACTGGTGAGAGAGGGTTCTGTACGGTGGTGCCGGATGGCCTGCGGTCGGGGAGGGCCCGGTGCGGGACGTGGGGGATGCTGACGTCACGGGCAGGTAGCGGCGGGCGCGCGCCCAACCGGGGCCACGCGCGCCCAGTGGGCGTGCGCCCGCGCCGCCGCCGCGCGTGTCGGCGTCCGTTACGGCACCGGCGGTAGAGGCAGGGCCTGGTCCGTCCTGACCCGAAGATCTCCGGCTGGTCGGCGAACCCCGGACGGGCCCGCCGGCCACCAATACCGTCTTGGTCGGGTCCGCTCCCCGCCCGACGCGCGGCGTCCTGAGGCACTCCCTGCCGGCAGGTACGGATCGACGCGGTCCGTCACGTTGGCGGCTCCGCTCGACGAGAAGAAAGGTTCATCCAGATGAGTTTCAGGACTCAGCCGACCGCCCAGGTCGACGAGACGGCCACCATCGGTGACGGGACGACGATCTGGGATCTGGCCCAGATACGGGAGGACGCCCGGCTGGGCAGCGGGTGCGTCGTGGGCAGGGGAGCGTATGTCGGGCCGGGGGTGCGGATCGGCGACAACGTGAAGCTCCAGAACTACGCGTTGGTCTACGAGCCCGCGGTGCTCGGTGACGGGGTGTTCGTCGGCCCGGCGGCGGTTCTCACCAACGACTACTACCCCCGTTCCGTGGACCCGCAGGGCCGGCTGAAGCGCGGTGGCGACTGGGAGGCCGTGGCGGTGGTGCTGGCCGAAGGGGCGTCGCTGGGGGCCCGTTCGGTGTGCGTGGCGCCGGTGCGCGTCGGCCGGTGGGCGCTGGTCGCTGCCGGTGCCGTGGTGACCCGGGATGTGCCGGACTTCGCGCTCGTGGCCGGCGTTCCGGCGCGCCGGATCGGCTGGGTCGGCCGGGCCGGCGCGCGACTGGTCGAACGGGAAGGCGAGCCGGGTGGGTGGGAGTGCCCCGAGACGGGCGCGCTCTACGACGAGAAGGACGGCGAACTCGTCGAGCGTGTTAACTCCTGATTCTCCCAAAACACCAAGCATCGAACATCTATAGGCATAACATGTGTCCGAACCGTGCAGACTGATCACAGTTAGCACACGAACCGGCAGTGCCCAGGGGGGGTACCGGGTGGTGGGGACACCCGTGTCTTAGGCGAGGAGTGACAGCCGCTCCGCCGCCTGATGTCTGCGTCACGCCGCATGGCCTGGTTCGCCGCGGCGCTCACAAGTCTGCGGAAAAACATGGACCCACAGGGGGGTTGGTGTGCCCAAAAGATGACCACCACACGTCTGGCGGCGCTCGGCCGTGAGGAGCCTGCGCTGCTCGCGCTCGCCCAACGACTTCTCGCCGTCGCCGAATCGGGACTCGGGTCGATGCTGCTCCCCGGCGGTGAGGCCTTCGCCTTCACCATGGCCGGGCGGAAGACGCCCGACGGTTCCTGGACCGTGGAGCGGCGCGGGACCAGCACCCGGTACGCGGCCATCACCGTGCTGGGCGCCCGGTTCCTGCCCGAGGACCGCCAGCGCGCGGTGCTCGGAGGGCGTACCGCCGAGGAGTTCACGGGTCTGCTGGTCGAGTCACTGCCCGCGGTGACCAACCTCGGTGACGCGGCGCTCATCGCCTGGGCCGCCGCCGAGACCGGGCACCCCAAACTCTCCGACGCCGTGGCGAGGGTCGAAGCGTTGGACGAGGAGGACCGGCCCCAGTACACGGTCGAGGCCGCATGGGTGTTGTCCGCCCTGGCTGCAGCGCGCAGCACGGTTGATGTGGAGAGACGTTTCTCCGCGGCTCGCGGCCGTCTGCTGCGGGCCCGGATCGGGGACAGTCCGCTGTTCCCGCACGCCACCGGTCCCGGCCTGGTGCCCTGGTACCGGGCGCACGTGAGCTGCTTCGCCGACCAGACCTATCCGCTGCAGGCACTGGCCCGCGCACACGCCGACGGCGACGGCGATCCGGAGGCGCTGGCGGCGTCCGAGGCGTGCGCGGCGCGCATCTGCGAGCTGCAGGGCTACGGCGGGCAGTGGTGGTGGCACTACGACGCGCGCACCGGCTCTGTCGTTGAGGGCTATCCGGTCTACAGCGTCCACCAGCACGCGATGGCACCGACCGCCCTGTTCGACCTGGCCGACGCCGGCGGCACCGACTTCGGCGCGTCGGTCCGCAAGGGGCTGCGCTGGATGACGGACGTACCGGAACTGGCCGCCCGCCCGGAGCACCGGGAGCCGTTGATCCTCGACGAGCTCGGCGTCACCTGGCGCAAGGTCTACCGGGGCGACCCGAAGAAGGCCGTACGAGCCGCCCGAGGACTCGGTACGCGAGTCGCGCCGAACCTCCGGCTGAAGTCCCTGGACCGGGTCTACCGCCCCGTCTCCGTGGACCGCGAGTGCCGGCCGTACGAATTCGGCTGGATGCTTCACGCCTGGCTCGGGGGCAGCAGATGAACCAGCGTCAGACCCTGTTCGGGGTCGAGCTGGACCCGCTGACCATGGACGAGACCGTGCGGCGCTGCCTCGAAGCGGTCCGCGACGGCCACCAGCTCGAGATCGGCGTGGTCAACGCCGCGAAGCTGGTGAACATGCGGCGGGACCACCGGCTCGCCCGGGCCGTGGCCGGCTGCGATCTCGTCCTCGCCGACGGTCAGGCCGTGGTCTGGGCCGGACGGATCCTGCGCGCCCCACTGCCGGAGCGGGTGGCCGGAATCGACCTCTTCCTGCGGCTGCTGGCCGAGGCCGAATCGGCAGGGCTGTCCGTGTACTTCCTCGGGGCCAAGGAGGAGGTGCTGGACCAGATGCTGCACCGGGTGGCCGACCGCTTCCCCGGCTTGAAGGTGGCGGGCAGCCGGAACGGCTACTTCGAGGATTCCCAGCAGGAGGCCATAGCGGGCGCGATCGCCCACAGCGGCGCCCAGATGCTGTTCCTCGGCATGACCTCGCCCAAGAAGGAGATCTTCACCGCCGCCTACGGCGCACGCACCGGCGCCCGTGTCGTACACGGGGTCGGCGGCTCCTTCGACATCCTGGCGGGCGTCACCAGGCGGGCCCCCGAGTCCTGGCAGCGGTGGGGAGCCGAGTGGCTTTACCGCGCACTGCAGGAACCGCGCCGCCTGGGCCGGCGCTATCTCACCACCAATGCTGCCTTCGTCCTCATGACGGCGCGAGAGCTCATCCGGCTCACCCCGTCGACCGCTCCCGCGAACAGGAGACACTGATGCGTGTCGTCGTGGTTGGACAGGGATATGTCGGACTGCCACTGGCCATCCGGGCCGCCGAGGTCGGACACGAGGTGATCGGCTACGACGTCGACTCCCGGCGGGTCAAGAGCCTTGCCGCCGGTGAGTCCTTCGTCGAGGACGTCTCCTCCGAGCGGATCCGCGCGGCCATGGACCGCGGCGCCTACCGCCCGAGCGAATCGGCCCGCGACTGCGGTGGTTTCGACGTCGCCGTCGTGACCGTGCCGACCCCGCTGCACGAGGGCACTCCCGACCTGCGTTACATCAGGGAATCGGCCCTCACCCTGGCCCGCTACCTGCGCCCGGGAGCCACCGTCGTCCTGGAGTCGACCACCTACCCGGGCACCACCCAGGAACTGTTCGCCCCGCTCCTGGAGGACGGCTCGGGCCTGACCGCGGGCACGGACTTCCACCTCGGTTACAGCCCGGAGCGGATCGACCCCGGAAACGCCGTCTGGGGATTCAAGGAGACCCCGAAAGTCGTATCCGGCGTGAACGCGTCCTCGCTCCAGGCCGTGCAGGACTTCTACGCGCAACTCGTCGACACCACCGTGCCGGTGAGTTCGCCCAAGGAGGCCGAACTGGCCAAGCTGCTGGAGAACACCTTCCGGCATGTGAACATCGCGCTGGTCAACGAGATCGCGATGTTCGCCCACCACCTCGACATCGACGTCTGGCAGGCCATCGACGCCGCCTCCAGCAAGCCCTTCGGCTTCATGAAGTTCACGCCGGGACCGGGCGTCGGCGGCCACTGCCTGCCGATCGACCCCTCGTACCTGTCCTGGCGGGTGCAGCGTGAACTCGGCCAGAGCTTCCGCTTCGTGGAACTGGCCAACGACATCAACAACCACATGCCCGAGTACGTGACGCGCCGCATCACGGACCTGTTCAACCAACGACGCCGTTCCGTGAACGGCTCACGCATCCTGCTGCTCGGCCTGGCGTACAAGAAGAACACCGGCGACGCCCGCGAATCGCCCGCCCTGCGCATCTCCCAGCTGCTCCTCGACATGGGGGCCCAGGTCAGGGCGGCGGACCCGCACGTCGTCGAGAGCCTGCCGGTGGACACCCGGCTGGTGCGGGTCGAACCGGCACCGGAGGAGCTGGCGGCCGCCGACGTGGTGGTCCTGCTCACGGATCACGACAGCTTCGACTACGAACTCATCACCGAGCATGCCTCCCTGGTCCTCGACTGCCGTCGGCGGCTGTCGTCCGGACCCACGATCGAGGTGCTCTGATGCCGCGAGTCGTCTGCGTCGCCGGGGCGCGACCCAACTACATGAAGATCAAACCGGTGATGGACGCCCTGGAACGCCGGGGCGCCGAGGTGGTCCTCGTCCACACCGGTCAGCACTACGACCCGGCCATGAACGACGTGTTCTTCGCCGACCTCGGCATACGTCCGCCCGACCGCTTCCTCGGGGTCGGCTCGGGCACCCACGCGGAGCAGACGGCACGCGTGATGACCGCGTTCGAGCCGCTGCTCACCGAGGTCGCCCCGGACATCGTCGTCGTGGTGGGGGACATCAACTCCACCCTGGGCTGCGCCCTGGTCACCGCCAAGGCCGGACCGCTGCTCGCCCACGTCGAGGCCGGCCTGCGCAGCCGCGACTGGAGCATGCCGGAGGAGATCAACCGCGTCGCCACCGACCGCGTCAGCGACTACCTGCTGGCCCCCTCGCCCGACGCCGCCGAGAACCTGCGGGCGGAGGGGTACCGGGACGACCAGATCCACCTGGTCGGAAACGTCATGATCGACACGCTGCTGGCGAACCTGGAACGGGCCAGGGCCTCGGACGTCCTCAGCCGCTACGCCCTCACCGCAGGCGAGTACGGCCTGGTCACCCTGCACCGTCCCGCCAACGTGGACGACCCCGAGGTCCTCGCCGGACTCCTGAAGGCCCTTGGGGAGATCGCCGGCCGCTGCCCGCTCCTGCTGCCCGTGCACCCGCGGGCGGCAGGACGACTGGCCGACATCGGCGTCCCCGGAGGTATCCGGCTGGTGTCACCCGCCGGATACCTTGACTTCATCGCCCTGCAGGACTCCGCCCGCCTCGTGCTGACCGACTCGGGCGGCATACAGGAGGAGACCACCGCGCTGGGCGTGCCGTGCGTGACCCTGCGGGACAACACCGAGCGGCCCATCACCGTCGAGCAGGGCACCAATGTGCTGGCCGGCCGGGATCCGGCGCGGATCGTGTCGACCGTGAACCGGGTGCTGGACGCTCCGCCCGCGCCGCGCCGGCCCGACCTGTGGGACGGCCGCGCGAGCGACCGCATCGCCGACGTGCTGCTTGCCGGAGGCACGGCGAGCACCCGGCCAAGACCCACTGACCAAACGTTCACCATATGATCCGCTTGCAACATATGCTCGTCGGATATCGGGTCGCGAGGGGGGGACCGCTGTGGATCTCGCTGAGATCTTCCGGGTCATGCGCAGGCGCTGGTTCGTCCTGCTGCCAGGATTGCTGTTGACCGCCGGGCTGATGGTCGCCGTGGTCATGGCGGTTCCGATCACCTACCAGTCGCAGAGCACGGTGGTGCTCCTCAACTCCCAGAAGGCCACCGTCGCCTACGACGGCAATCCCTTTCTGAGCACCCAGACCTCGCTCACCGGCATGGCCGACAGCCTGGCCCGCAACCTCAATTCCGACGGCTCCGTCCGGGAGCTCAAGTCCCGGGGTGCCAAGGGCACGTTCGAGGCCAAGCTCGCCGACAATGCCCAGGGCCCGCTCATGTGGCTCACCGTGACCGGCACCGACAAGGCCGCCGTCCTGAAGGCCGACCGCGTCCTGACCGCGTATGCCAAGGAGCGGCTGGACCAGTTCCAGAAAGAGCAGTCGGTCGCCCCCAAGGCCATGATCCGCATGCAGACCGTCGTGCCCCCGCAGAACCCGGTGGCGCAGACCAAGACCCGGCTCGAGTACATGATCATGGCCGGGGGGCTGGGGCTGGTGCTCAGCATGACGGCCGCGTTCTACGCGGA
Organism: Streptomyces violaceoruber; assembly: GCA_000720805.1. Lineage (GTDB taxonomy): Bacteria > Actinomycetota > Actinomycetes > Streptomycetales > Streptomycetaceae > Streptomyces > Streptomyces cellulosae_A. The sequence continues at coordinate 61,210 of JODI01000013.1, read as the reverse complement.
GGCGCGCAAAAGGTCGCGCAAGCCCGAGCCGGAGGCGCGGGGCGCCGAGCCGGAGGAGAAGAGGACCGCACCCAGCCGCTCGACCGGGCCATCGGTGGTGGAGGAGACGCTCGCCATCCGGCGGCCGCCCAGCTGGTCGCGGTCCGCCGAGAACGGGCCGGCCGCCGCAGAGCCCAAGGCGCCACAGCCCGTCATGGCTGTGACGTCCGCCGCCGAGCCGCTCGACGAGGAGTCGACTCATGGACATCGCCCGCGCACCGGCCAGCGAGACCGGTGAGACGAGCGAGGCCCCCACTCCTCCCGCTCCCTCCGCGCTCATACCCCCCGCTTCCCCCTCCCTCGGCCGTAAGGTCCGTTCGGCGGCCCGCTGGAGCCTGATCAACACCGTTGTCATGCGCCTGGGCAACTTCGCGACCGGCATCGTGCTGGCACGATTCGCCCTGGGCCCCGCGGAATGGGGCGTGTACGGCATCGCCCAGACCGTGCTGCTGGTCCTGCTGTCCGCGAACGAGCTGGGCGTAGGCCTGGCCATCGTGCGCTGGGAAGGAGACGCACGACGGTTCGCGCCGACCGTACTGACCCTCAGCACCCTCTCCAGCGGCCTGCTGTACGTGGCGCTGTTCGCGGCGGCACCGACGGTGGCCGGCCTCCTCGGCTCGCCGGACGCCGCCGGCGTCCTGCGGGTGATGTGCCTGTGCGTGGTGATCGACGGGGTGGCGCAGGTACCCGGCGGCTTCCTCACCCGTGAGTTCGCCCAGGGCAAGCGGATGATCATCGACGGGCTCAACTTCGTCCTCAGCACCGCCGTGACGCTGCTGCTGGCCTTCGAGGGCTGGGGCGCGATGAGCTTCGCCTGGGGAGCCGTGGCGGGGAACGTCGTGACGCTGATCGGCTGCGGGCTGGCCGCACCGGGCGCTCTGAAGTTCGGCTGGGACCCCGGTCAGGCCCGGGCGCTGCTCCGGTTCGGGCTTCCGCTGGCAGGGGCGAGCATGCTGGCCCTCGCGGTGGTCAACGTCGACACCATGGTGGTGGGCGCGACGCTGGGCAACGTGTCTCTGGGTTTCTACGTACTCGCCTTCAACATCTCCGGCTGGCCCGTGAGGATCATCTCCGAGGCCGCCCGCCGGGTCTCTTTCGCCGGCTTCTCCCGCCTGGCCGACTCGCCGCAGGCGCTCGCTCAGGGATTCAGCCGTGCCCTGGGCGTACTGATCACCGCCACCGTCCCGTTGTGCGTCCTGCTGGCCGGACTCGCCGGGCCTTCCATCCAGCTGATCTACGGGAGCCACTGGGGTCCCGCCGCGGCGGCACTGCCCTGGCTGATGGCCCTGGGGCTGATCCGCATCGGCAGCGAACTCGCCTACGACTGCCTGGTCGCGATCGGACAGCGCCGGTCGCTCTTCCTGGTGCAGGGGCTGTGGCTGGCAGCCCTGATCCCGGTGCTCCTCGTCGCCGCCCGGCTCAACGGCATTGTCGGAGTCTCACAGGCCCACGTCCTGGTCGCCGGCGGCATGGTGGTGCCCGTGTTCCTGTTCGCCCTCAGCCGTGGCGGCATCGGTGTCGGCCGGATCGCCAGGGCCTGCGCGTGGCCCTTCCTCGGCGGGGCCGTGATGACCGCGATCATCCTCGCTCTGGAGAGCCCGCTGGGCGACGGACGGCTCGCGCTCCTCGTCATCGCCACGATCGCGCTGGCCGGCTACGCGGTGTGCGTACTGCCCAGCCGCGACTTCCTGCGCGGTGTCGAGTCCCATCGGGGCCGGCACCGGTTGTCCGCACCGGTTCGGTCCCCCCAACAGGACACGAGGTGAGCCCGATGTCATGGCGTCTCAGCAGGAGCTCGCGCGCGGGACTGCTGCTCACAGCCCTCATCGCGGTCATGGGGGTGGGCTGCTCGGGATCGCACGATTCCGCGTCGCCGAACTGCCCGAAGGGCGCACAGACCTGCCCGGCAAGCGCCTCCTCGGCGGCACCGAGCACCGGTCCGCCGACCACCGCCGGCGCGACGACCGGCTCCCCGGCCGTCTCGACGTCCCCGACGCCGAAGCCCACCGCGACACCGAAGCCCACCGCGACGGGGAAGCCCACCGCGACAGCGAGTCCAAGTGGTGGGTCGGAGTCACCCGCGGTCCGGACCGCGTGCGCCGCGCCCGGCGCCTGCGGCTTCCCCGACGCCGGCACCACCGGCCCCCGCACCCCTCTCAAGCCTCACAAGACCGGCTACCTGGCCGTCCGCACCAACGGGCTCGTCATCCGGGGCTGGGACATCACCGGCTCGCTCGACATCTATGCGAACGACGTCACCGTCATCGACTCCAGGATCACCTCGGACAACTGGTGGGGTGTCAACCTGCGCCCCGGGTACCACGGCCTGCGGATCCTGCACTCCACCATCACCGCCGTGCCCGGCAAGGGGCCGGACAACGGCGGCGTGGACTACGCGGTGTCGAACATGGGGACCAGCTCCATCGAGGTCGGCTGGTGTGACGTCTCGGTGTTCGGCGACGCCTTGGCCATGGGGCAGGGCAATCTGCACGACAACTACGTGCACGACATCGCCCCGTTCATCAACAAGGGCGGCGAGTGGCAGCACACCAACGCGGTGATCAGCAGCGGCGGCAACACCGGGCAGCTGATCATCCGGCACAACACCCTGCTGAACCCGACCAGCCTCAACCAGGGAGCCTCGGGCAGCATCGGCCTGTTCGCGGACAGCGGCGTGGTCCGCAATGTCACCGTCGACCACAACTGGATCGCCGGCGGAGCGTACGCCCTCTACGGCGGTGACACGGGCGCCACCGGCATCAAGGTCACGGACAACGTCTTCTCGACCCAGTACCACCCCGCCTCCGGCGGCTACGGCACGGTCGCCCACTGGAACGCGGGCGGCGCCGGAAACGTGTGGAGCAACAACCGGATGTCCGACGGCCGCCTGATCCAGCCGGAACCCTCCTCGTGAGCGGCGTCGTGACGCGCCGATTCGCGCGGGCCCCCTGGACGCTGCTCAAGGCGATGTTCGGCTGGCTGGTGCTCTTCGAGGCCCGGAACAAGGTCCTGCTGGCCCCCTCCGCGGTGCGGCTGCGCCGGATCGAGGACGCCGAGACCCGACGGCTGACCGCCCGCCTCCCGGCACCGCCCTCGGCGCTGGTCGCCACGGTGATCGCCACGCACCGACGTCCCGAGGCGCTGCGTGCCGCGGTGTGCTCGGCCCTGGACCAGACCGTTCGCGACCAGGTGGTCATCGTGGTCGACGACGGCGCCGGTCTGCCCGAACTCCCCGACGATGCACGGCTGTTCGCCGTCTCACTGGCGCGCAACACCGGCGTGGCGGGCGTGGTGCGCAACGTGGGCATCCGCCTCACCCGCTCGCGGTACGTGGCGTTCCTGGACGACGACAACCTGTGGGAACCCGACCATCTGGAACGGGCCCTGGCGGTCCTGGAGGCCCCCGACGGACCGGACGGCGTCTATACGGCGCTGCGCCGCGTCCTGCCCGACGGGAGCGAGCAGGACGTCCTCTCGGTGCCCTACGACCGACGCCGGGCCGCCCGCGAGGCCTTCCTGGACACCAACGCCTTCGTCGCCCGCCGCAACCGCTCCCTGCACTTCAGCCGACTGCGCCGGACACCGGAGGTGCTGCCCCGGGAGGACTGGGAGCTGATCCGCCGGTACGGCCGCGGGCACCGGGTGCTCCATGTGCCGCACCCCACCGTCCGCTACCTGATGAACCCCGCCAGCTTCTACACGCAATGGCGACAGTCCAGTTGAGACCTGCTTCCTTTACGCTCCGACAACAGGTGGTTGATCCCATGCCCCGCTCCCGAGCCCTCAGAAACAAGTTCGTCGACGCCCCAGGCTCGCTGGGCGAACGACTGCGTATCGCCCGCTGGGAGCGGTTCAGGCGCTGCTTCCCCGGCATCGAGAACATGAGCGTCGTGGACCTGGGCGGGACGGCCGACATGTGGCTGCGCGCACCCGTGCGCGCCAAGCACGTCCACCTGATCAACCTGGAGGCGCACCCCGCCGAACTGCCCGACTGGATCACCGCGGAGAACGCCGACGTCACCGACCCGGAGGTCGCCGCCGAGCTGAGCGGCAAGGGCGGCTACGACCTGGTGTTCTCCAACTCCACCATCGAGCATGTGGGCGGCCACAGCCAGCGACGGAAGTTCGTATCGGCCGTCGAACAACTGGCGCCGCTGCACTGGATCCAGACGCCGTACCGTTACTTCCCGGTCGAGCCGCACTTCGTGGCGCCCGGCTTCCAGTTCCTGCCCCTGACCGCCAGGGCCCGTCTGGTACGGCACTGGCCACTCGTCCACAGCCGCCCCGACAGCCCTGAGTCGGCGATGAACGCCGTGATCAACATCGAGCTGCTGACCCGCGCCGAAATGCGCTACCTCTTCCCCGGGTCGGCGCTCCTCAGCGAGCGGGTCCTCGGCGCGCCGAAGTCGCTCATAGCCGTAAGAACGGAGCCCGCATGCTGAACAACCTGATCAACAGACATGACGCGGACCGGTTGCTGCGCAGGGTGCGGCGGCTGGACCTGGATCCGGTACTGGCCAAGCTGCGGGTGCGCGGCGGCGCGCGCGTGGTCCAGCACTGGTCCCGGGTGGACCCGTCGCTGACCGAGTGGTGGGCGATACCGGCGGTCATCAAGCGCTGGAACCTGCTGATGACCGGTGACGCCGAGACCTCGTTTCCCGAGTACGTCGCCGCCAAGCACTTCGCGCCCCGCACCGATCTGCGCGGCCTGTCGCTGGGGTGCGGCACCGGCGGGAACGAGCTGCTGTGGGCCAGGACCGGCGCGTTCTCGCTCCTGGAGGGCGTGGACGTGGCGCCGGAGCGGATCGACTTCGCCACCCGCGCCGCCGCCGAGAACGGTCTCGCCGACCAGCTGCGCTTCCGGGTCACCGACGTCAACCGGATGACGAGCGACGGAGAACGCTTCGACGTACTGCTGGGCCTGCAGTCGCTGCACCACTTCGACAACCTCGACGAGACCCTGCCGCGGCTGTCCCAACTGATCGAGCCCGGCGGGACGTTCGTGATCGACGAGTTCGTCGGCCCCACCCGGTTCCAGTGGACCGACGGTCAACTGGACGCGGCGAACGAGCTGTTGGCCCGACTGCCCGAGGAGCGGCGACGGCTGGCCGACGGGCGGATCAAGCGGCGTGTCGTACGGCCCAGCAGGCTGTCCATGGTGCTCGACGATCCCTCGGAGGCGGTCGACGCGGCGACGCTGCTGCCGGGTCTGCGGCGTCACTTCGACGTGGTCGAGGAACGGCCTTACGGAGGAACGGTGTTGCACATCGCGTTCTCCGGGATCGCGCACAACTTCCGTGACCAGGAGCCGGAGACGCTGGCGCTGCTGGACCGCTGCTTCGCCGCGGAGGACGCCGCGCTGCCGCAGGTGGGGCACGACTTCATCGCCATGGTGTGCCGGCCGCGAAGCGCGGGCCGGTGACCTGACCACACCGAGCCAGACCAGACAGCCCCGGCCGGCAGAAGAGTTCCTCCGGACGGGGCCGACTGAGTCAGGGGCGCGACCCGCGGCGGCCGAACCGCCGCATCATGGGCACCTCGACGAACCGGTGCATGAGCCCCGCGAGCGCCACGGAGACAGCCAGCGCTCCGACGGCGAGCGTCCATGCCGTCGCCGGCGCCGAACCCCGAGCGTCGAGTCCCCGCATCAGATCCACGATCACCGACTGATGGACCAGGTAGAAGGCGAAGGAGATCTCTCCCAGCCACACCGCGGACCGGCTCCGCCACACACTCCGCCTTCCCCGGGCGTCGGCGACGGCCACGGCCGGGATGAGCAACGCGAACGGGATCACGGTGACGGCCGACGTCTCCGCGTCCGGCGGAAAGTACGGCGTCACGGCATACGCGGCGACGAGAAGCACGGCGACGGACCACACGGGGATCCGCGGCCACCGTCCGCTCTTCACGACGAGCGCCATCAGGATCCCGAGCACGAACTCCAGCAGGCGCACCGGGGGGAAGATGTACACGAACCAGTAGTGCCGTTCGGCGGGCAGGAGCGTCGCCACCACGGGCACCGCGAACACGGCCGCCACGCACAACGTGGCGCTCGCCCACAGCCTCTGGGGACGGATGCGGTTCAACAAGGGCAGCAGCGCCGGGAAGAGGGCGTAGAAGAACGCCTCGCACGCGAGTGACCAACTGACCGAGTTCGCGCCGAAGTAGATCCCCGGGTCCGGCCACCACGCCTGTACGAGCCCCAGGTTCGCCGCTCCCACGAGGAACTCGACGGCGTGGCCGGTCGCGTACAGCCCGACGACGGAGATGACGAAGGCCACGACGTAGTTGGGGTAGATCTTCGCCGCTCGGCGCCGCCAGAAGGCGCGGGCGGTGTCTCCCGGCCGTGCCGACCACGTCAGGACGAAGCCACTGAGGACGAAGAAGAACGAGACGCCCACAGCCCCGGCCCCCGCCACGCGAGCGAACGCGTGCTGCGTCGACCCCGGAGCCGACAGCCCCGAGATCGAGAGGTGGAAGCAGAAGACGAGGAACGCGGCGACGAACCGGAGCCCCGTCAGTGAGGGAAGCCTCGATCCCTCGGCCTGCGTTCCGACGGGCTTTTCCGATCTGTCGGTGACTTCGAGCGCGTTCATGAACCCCCCTGAGAGTGCGTTGTCGACGGACGCCCGGTGGGCTCGGATCGGGCCGTTGTCGCCCACGGACCCGGCGTGGCGCGCAGAGCGCCCGGTCGGAGCAAGGCGGCCGCGGCCGCTCGGGCGGCCGGCCGGCCCAGCGCGGCGCGTGCTGTCTCCCTGAGCAGGACGGCGGTACGGAAGGCGGCCGTGGCGAGCGGGCCGTGGCGGCGCCGGTACAGACGGACGCGGTTGAGGGTGAGGAGGGTCCACAGGCGGGGCGACACCTGGGAGTCGCCTCCCAGGTGAACGGCCTCGGCGGCCGGCTCCAGTTGCGTGGCATACCCCAGGTCCCGTGCGCGCAGGCAGTACTCCGTCTCCTCCGAATAGAGGAAGAAGGACTCGTCCCACGGACCGCAGGCGGCCAGGCAGTCTTCCGAGAGGGCCATCAACGCGCCGGTCGCCCAGTCCGCGCGGGTGGGCCCGCGGTACGCGGCGGCGTCGGTGACGAGCTCGCTCAGGGCGGGGAACCGGCCGGCCCTGGTGTTGCCGATCACGGCCTCGCCGAGAGCCCGGAGCACGCTCGACTCCCGGCGCAGCGAGTGATGGGGCGTGTCCCTGCCCTCTTCGTACAGGAGGGGTACGGCGATCCCGACCCCGTCGCCGAGGCTGTCGACGAGGCGTTTGGCGCAGCCCTGCCGCATCCGGATGTCGGGATTGCAGACGAGGGCGACCCCGTACTCACCGGCCGCGCCCAGCGCCGCGTTGACCCCGGCCGCGTACCCGGCGTTGCGCCCGGTCTCGACGACGGTCGCGTCGGGGGCCAGCACCCGCAGCAGCTCGACGGTGTCGTCACAGGAGTCGTTGTCGGCCACGACGAGCCGGTAGTCGAGGCCGGCCATGCCGTCGGGCAGCGCGGCGAGGAACCCGGGAAGCACCGCGGCACTGTTCCAGGTGACGACCACTACGGCGACAGCTCTCATCGGGACTCCACGAGTTGGGGCAGCTGGGCATCGGACGCCCTGCGGGGAGCGGGGATCTCGGCGGGAGCCGCGGCGGCAGCCGCCTCGCGGCGCACGAAACCGAGGTAGCTGCCGCCGGCGCCCAGGGTCAGGAAGAACATCCCGGCGTACATCGGGAAGCTGAGCGCGTCGAAGGTGGCGCTGATGACCAGGGCGACCAGGGCCGAGGCGAGGAAGGCCTGCCCGAGCTCCCGGTCCGACTCGGTACGGGCGAGCCGGCGGATGGCACCGCCCTGGTGGATCCCGGTGACGAACAGGAAGAGCAGCGCGACCAGCCCCAGGGCGCCCATTTCGGCCAGGGTCAGCATGTACTGGTTGTCGGTGAAGAAGTACATGTCGGGGGTGAAGGTGCCGAATCCTCGTCCGAACCAGGGGCGTTCGCTGAGGTAGGGGACGATCGCGCTGTACTTCACGGTGCGTGCCTGGGTGCTGCTGTCGGAGTTGGACAGGAAGCTGGCGAACAGGTTGGTGATGGTTCCGATCAGTCCCGGGATGATCACCTTGAAACCGGCCACCGACCCCAGGACGATTCCGAGCGCGGCCCAGCGCCGCTGCGGCTTCCAGCGGGGCACCATCACCAGGATCGCGATGAAGGCGCCGATGATGGAGGTCCTGGACACCGTCAGCGGAAGCGCGCCCGCCATGATCGCCACCGGGGCCCAGCGGCGCAGCGCACCGGCGTGCCGGCGCACCGGGTCGAAGGCCTGGTGGACGGCGAAGGGGACCAGGATGGCCAGCATCCCCCCGAACTCCAGCGGGTGGGCGGTGGTGGAGCGCGGCCGGGTGAACGAGCCGCGGTCCATGGCGCTCATCCCGGCGGTGCTCGAATGCAGGCCGGGGATGTGGATGGAGTCGGCGATGTTGGTCGCGGCGAAGAAGTCGTAGTAGCCGATCAGAGCGACCACCGTGCCCAGCACCACGAGCCGGCGCATCAGGGTCTCCAGCCGGCTGCGGTCCTGGATGCCGGCCGAGGCCAGCACGACCAGCGCCACCCACACCCCGAGCCCGATGATCCCCCGGTCCGCCCCGAGGACCTCCTCGTGCGAGCTGTCGCGGGTGGCGGCCGCGAGGTACGCCAGCAGCACCGCCGCGGCGAGCACGCACATCGCCACGCGCGGCAGCCTGGTACCCGGCGCCGGGAGGATGCGGCCGCCGAGCCAGGTCGCTAGGTACCAGAGGAGGCCCAGCAGGGCGAAGACGTTGGCCGGGGTACCGACACCGCCCAGCGCGGGCAGGGTGAGGTTCGAGGGGACGAAGAAAGCCAGCACCAGATAGCCGGTGAGGATCGTCGTGGCGTCCAGCCTGCGCACCAGCAGGCCCTTGGGCCGCTCGGGGGGCCGGGCGCGATGGCGCCGGGGGACGTATTCGGCCAGGGCGCGTCCCCGGCGGCGGACCACCGCGACCCCTTCGGCCAGGATGGACAGCAGGAACGCGCTGACCATCCCGACGATGAGGACCGCCGCGATGCCCTGGTAGCGGCCCTTCGACTGCGAGACCGGTGTCTGCGGCAGGACGACCGGCGCGGTCTGCACGGTATACACCGTCGGCACCTTGGAGGCGGTCTGCAGGGCCTTGAGCTGCTCCCCGGTGAACTTGGTGAGGGTGGTGGTCTCACGCAGCACCTTCACCTGGTCGATGCCGGTGACGCTCAGGGTGATCAGCGGGCTGTCGGCCTGCGGCGCGAATCCGACCGTGTACCGGTCCGTGACGCCGCGGGAGTGCAGTTCCTTGGCCGAGTCGCTCGACTGGAGCGTCCTGATCAGCACGTCGGCCGTGACGACCAGCGAACCGCCCGCGTTCGACAACTTGTTGCCGAAGGTCGGCGCCAGGTCGGCGATCGCCGTGGAGTCGAGGAGCGTGACGGAGCTCTGGGACTCGTAGGACACGGGGACGGTCCGGTACAGATACCCGCCCGCGAGCAGACTGAGCAGGGTGAGAGGCACCATGAAGTACCAACGCCTGCGCATGATCGCCAAGAGGTCGGCAAGGCTCATGAGAACTCCCATGTGGTGGCGGTTCGCCCCGGCGCCTGCGAGGATCGGTGGCGACGGAAGGAATCCCTGTGTCGCCTCGTGACGTCGCCGAAGCGCTGCTCCGCCGCTGGTACGTGCTGTTGCTCGCGCTCCTGCTGACGGCCGCCGGCGCCTACCGGATGCTGCATCCGGCCCCACAGTTCCTGAGTTCGGCGGTGGTCGTCCTCAAACCGCCCGTGACGGGAAACCAGCCGAACCAGTTGACGAACCTCCAGCCGCCGCTCGCCACCCTCTCGTACGGCGTCATCCAGCAACTCGAGTCGCCCGCCGGGCGCAAGGAGCTGGAGGCCGCAGGCGTGCACGGGATGTACCAGCTGATCCCGCGCAACAGCGGCACCAGCGCGACGCCGCGCTATCTGATCCCCTCGCTGCAGGTGCAGGCGCAGCGGTCCGGTGCCGTGGAGGCCGACACGGCGGTCAGCCGGGTCATCGATGTCTACACCAAGCACGTGACGGACCTGCAGGACGCCCAGAAAATCGCGCCCGCGTCGCAGATCAGGGCATCCGTGCTGGTCGCCCCGAGCGCCGCCCCGCTGCAGGGCAATCGGTCCCGCGCCCTGGCCGGTACGGCGCTGCTGGGCGCCATCGCCGGCATCCTGGGCGCCCTGTGGTTCGACCGGTACGCGCTGTGGCGCGCGAAACGCAAGGACGACTCCCCGGATCCGGTCCGCCGCAGCGCCGGGGTTCCGGTGGCCAACTGAGCTGCACTGATCGCGCATCAGATACCGCGGCGCTTCCACGACTCCCACCACAGCCACTCCCGCCCGCGCTCGGCCACGGCCGACCACACCAGGGGCTGGAGATAGGGCATGGCCTTCGGCCCGACGCGTCTGCGCAGCCGCAGCGCGCGGTACTCGGACAGCGCCGCGTATCCAGGCAGGCACTCCTGGGCGAACGCCACGCACTCGTCGACCGGTACGACTCCGGTACGGCCCCGGTCGTAGGCCCGGTAGGCCCGGCGCAGCGCGTAGCGGGCGAGGCGGGTGTGGACCAGGTCGGCCAGGCGGTCGGCGTGGGGCAGCTGGTCGCCGCACTTGGCGAGCACGGAGTCGAAGGCGACCAGGCGTTGGCGCAGGTCGTCGAGCTGGCCGCCGAAGTCGACGGTGGACATGTTGTTGCCGTGGACGCGGTAGAAGGCCTGGTCGGCACCGCGTATGTAGCCGACGTCGGCGTGGGCGGCGAGCCGCATCCACATCTCGATGTCGCCGGCGTGGGGCAGGGCGGGGTCGTAGCCGCCGACCTTGTGCTGCAGGCCGGTGCGGACGACGACCTCCGGCGAGGTGATGCAGCCGGTGCCTTCGCGGAAGCGACGCTCCAGCCACCACTGCCCGGGGTAGACGACCGAGCCGGTGCTCCGGGTACGGGCCGTGGGCAGCGGCCCGCCGTGCTGGAAGCGCAGGGGACGCCCGTAGGCGAATCCCGCCTCGGGGTGGGCGTCCAGGAGCGCGGCCGCGCGGACCAGCGCGCCCGGGACCAGCCGGTCGTCGGCGGAGAGCAGGGCCACGTAGTCGCCGTCGGCCCACTCCAGGAGGCCTTCGTTGTACGTGGCGATGTGACCCTTGTTGGTCTCGTGGACGTGGACCTCGATACGCGAGTCGGAAGCGGCCAGCTTCTGCGCGACCTGAGCCGAGTCGTCGGGTGAGGCGTCGTCGATGATGAGGACCCGGACGTCAACGCCGTCCTGCTCGTCCAGCACGCTGCTCACGCAGTCGGCGAGGAAATGGCCGTACTTGTAGCAGGGGATGACAACACTGACGCTGCTCATCGGTGGGGAAGCCAATCCCCGTCGGTGGTCCGCGCCGAGCCCGGCGCGGACCACCGACGGTGGGGTGTGGTCGGTCAGTTCTTCTTGCGGACGGTGGTCTTACTGGTCAGCGTCCAGCTGTGGGACTTCACCGTGTGGTGGTGCTTGTCCTTGGCCGTGAGCGTGACCTTGAACCGTGTGCCGTCCGGCAACGGGGCGGACAGATGGACGGTCACCTTGTGGGTGTCCCGGTTGTAGGAGGTGACAGCTGTGACGTGGAGCTTCTTGGCTGCCTTGGAACCGTCGAGGACGGTCACGGCCGCCTTGACGGACGACGCCTTGAGGGCCGCGGGCAGGCTCGTGACGAGGGGGCTGCCGGCGTCGGCGGTGTGCGCCAGCAAGGGCGACGTCACTTCCGAGGAGGTGGCCTTCGCCAGCTGTCCGCCGGGATTGTCGGCGGTGAAGACGGGACCGACCCAGTAGTTCGAGGATCCGTAGGAACCGTTGGGGAAGGCCGAGTCGCTGCCGTACTTGTAGAGCCCGTTGTGGTGCGTGGTCGTGTCGGCCGTGGCCGTCAGGGGATAGGACTTGTGGGCCGCCGCGAAGTAGCCGCCGTCCACCGCGTAGTTGCCGTTCGGCGCGTGGTAGGAGACGACGTACGCGGTGTCCGCGGAGATGGCCACGGGAGTGGCGAAGGTCAGCGTCTGCCAGCCGGAGGCCGTCTCACCCGTGAAGGTGCCGCTGGCGAGCAGCGTGCCGTCGTCGGTCCACAGGCTGCCGGTGTGGACGCCCGTGTTGCCGGTGCCCTTGTAGAAGGTGACACCGGTGACCCAGCCGGCCGCCGAGGACGTGAACCGGGTGCCCAGCTCCAGGGAGTTGGGGTCGGCGGTCATGTCGGTGTTGGCCGGCACGGCGGAGGAACTCCACAGCGTGCAGGGGCAGGTGACCGCGGGTGGCGTGGAACTGGTGGTGAACGACCAGGTCACCGGGGCCGCCATGGTGTTGCCCCACACGTCGGAGGCCTGGACGGAAGCGGTGTACCCCGTGTTCAGCTCCAGCTCCGTCGACGGAGTGAAGGTCGCCTTGTTCGAGGCGGGGAAGGTGACGGCGCCCGGCACGGTGTTGCCGTCCGGGTCCTTCACGGTGAACGTGACGCTGTCGGTGTCGACGGCCGAGCTGAAGGTGGCCGATACCGGCGCCGTGATCGACGTGCCGGTGGCCCCGGAGGTCGGGGAGGTCGAGGAGACGGTGGGCGGGGTCGTGCTGGCCGTCGAGGTGTCCAGCACCACGTCGACCCAGTAGTTGCTGCCGGAGGACGCCGAGGACGGGAAGGCGCTGGTGGAGCCGTAGTGGTAGACGCCGTTGCCGCCGTCGGTGCCGGTCTTCAGGCCCGTCAGGGGGGCCAGTCCGGCGTCACTGCCGGCGAAGGTGGTGTCGTAGGAGTATCCGCCGTTGGGGGCGAAGTACGAGGCGACGTAGGTGGTGTTGGCCTTGACGGTCACCGGGGTGGAGAAGTTCAGCTGCTGCCAGCCCGAGGCCGTCTCGCCCGTGAAGGTGCCGGTGGCCAGGCGGGTGCCGGAGGCGGTCCACAGGCTGCCGAGGTGGGTGCCGGTGTTGGCGGTCGACTTGTAGAAGCGGACGCCGGTGATCGAACCGGCCACGGTGGTACGGAACTTGACGCCGAGCTCCAACGAGCCGCCGTCGCCGGCGTTGACGGTACCGGGCACGGCCGAGGCCGGCCAGATGGTGCACGGGCAGGCCTGGGGGCCGATGGTGATCGGGACGGTGGTGACGGCACCGAGGTTGACGCTGTCGTCGACCGCGCGGACCTTGATGGACGCGGAACCGGGGGTCGTGGGCGTCCAGCTGTAGCTCCAGGACGTCAGCCCCTTGGCGGCCTTCCAGGTCGTCCCGCCGTCGGTGGACACCTCCACGCGGGCCACCACTCCGCCACCGGAGTCGGTGGCGGTGCCGGCGATGGTGACCGGCTTCAGCGCCGGGACGGTGGCCCCGGAGGCCGGGCCGGTCACGGTGACGGTCGGGCCGGTGGTGTCGGTGGAAGCGACGGCGGTGACGAGGTTGCTCTGCAGGGACTTCGGCTGGGCCCCCATGTCGGCCAGGATGTTCACCGTCGCCTGCTGCATACGGGAGTCCGCGGTGACCACCGTGTCAGCGGGGTCGTAGGTGGGCACGTTGGTCAGGCCCCACGACCACTGCACGGTTCCGGTTCCGAACACCAGGGCCCCGGAGGTCTGGTCGCGGAACTCGACGAGATTGTGCGTCGCCGTGCCGTTGCCGTACAGGTTGCCCCAGTCCAGACGGTACGTGCCGTCCGTGATGTCCACCGTCGTGGACGACACGTCGATCGCCCCGGCGGGTCTGGTGCTGTTGTCGAGGTCGCTGTCCCACTCGTAACCGAGCGTGCCGGTCGGGAAGGTCGCGGTCTGGCCGGCGCTGAGGCCGGCGACGGAGGTGTTGCGCCAGATCCGGTTCTTGCCGTACGAGCCGGGGACGGTGATCGCATCGTTGCGGTAGCCGTTCGCCTGGAACATGGAGCCGGTGAGGATGTTCGGCGGCTGGTAGGCCTGGCCGTAGTTGGTACTGGTCGGGTCCATCCAGGTGCCGGTCCAGACGCCGCTGGGGTCGGCGATGCCGTTGTTGTACGCCATCTTGGTCATCTTGTAACAGGCCAGCGTGCGGTCGGCCGTGTTCGTGCCGTCGATGCTGGGGGCCAGCCGCGTCTTCCAGAAGACCTCGTTGCCGCTGAAGAAGCCCTGCCGCACGCCGGCTTTCCGTGCCGCCAGGACGTTGGAGTACTGGCTCTGCGTCCAGTACTCGTCATGGCCGGACGAAACGTACATCTTGTGCTTCTCCAGCAGGGTCGCGCCGCTCGCCGACGACACGTCCACGCCGGACAGATAGCTGACGTCGTAGCCGTTGCGCTCCAGCCAGGACAGCATCTCGTACTCGGAGCCGTAGATGCCGTTGTCGCCGCCGATGTCCAGCGGCCGGTTGTAGCTGACCTCGTAGGCGCGGCCGTCGGGCGCGGGCCCGGTGCCCCCGTAGAGGTCCTGGCCGCCGTAGTCGTTGTACGCCTGCCAGGTCTGGTCGCTGGTCTGCACGACGACGTCGGAGGTGCTGGAGTCCTTGCGGACGACGAACGGGTACGGCATCAGGCCGTCGCCGTTGGTCTGCGTCAGGTTCGCGATGTACAGGCCGGACACCGCGTCGCTGGGCACCGTCCAGCTGGCGGTCACGGGCCAGTTGCCGCAGTCGACCAGGCCGGTGCTGCTCTTGGTGGTGCAGCCGGCGGGCTTGGTGGTGTAGTTGGCCGGGTAGGTCACGGCCGCCTGTGCCGCGGTCGAGATCTGACGTGCGCCGTCGCCGCCGTACCAGCCCAGACGGTAGATCTGGACGTTGTACGCGGTCTTCGACTGGACCTTGAACTGGACGGTGTCGCCGGCCTGGACGCTCTCCTTGGTGGAGAAGCCCTGGATGTCACCGTAGGCGTTGGGCGCGTACCAGTCGGACATCGGGCTGCCCGGCTTGGAGTTCTCGCACACGATGGCGTTCGAGCCCGATCCGCATGGATCAGATGCCGCCTGGGCGGGCGTCGCCTGCGGGAGCACCGCCCATATCAATGCTGCTGCGACGGCGAGGCGGCCGCCCCGGATCCGTCTGATCCATCTGTTCATGAGTCCCTCTCAGCGGTGCTGTGCATAACCGACCCGTGAAGTCGGGGTGAGGAGGCGTGAAGTGGGGACCGATCAGCCTCGGAGCGCGTCGGCAAGCGCATCCACGACCCGTTGCTGCTGGGCGTGGGTGATCTGGGGGTAGAGCGGAAGCGACAGGATCCGGTCCGCCGCCTGCTCCGCGTTCGGGAAGTCGCCGCGGGCGTGGCCCAGATGGCGGTAGGCCGGTGTGAGGTGGACCGGGGCGGGATAGTGCACACCGGCGCCGATGCCCTCGGCGTTCAGTTTGCCCACGATGTCGTCGCGGTCCGCGCCGGCGACCTGGACGACGTACAGGTGCCATACGTGGACGTTGCCGGCCGCCGTCGTCGGGAGCACGACCCGCCCGGCGGCCGCCAGGTCGGCGAGCAGCGCGTCGTAGCGGGCGGCGGCAGCCCGCCGGGCCGCGTTGCCGTCCGCCAGCCGGGCCAGTTTCGCCCGCAGGACGACGGCCTGCAGCCCGTCCAGACGGCTGTTGAATCCGGGCACGTCGTGGCGGTACTTGGCGACGCCGCCGTGGTTCGCGATCGCGCGCACCAGGCCGGCCAGTTCCTCGTCGTCGGTCAGCACCGCGCCCGCGTCGCCGTAGGCGCCCAGGTTCTTGCCCGGGTAGAAACTGGTGGCCGCGATCCGGCCACTGCCCGGCGACCGGCCGTCGCGGGTCGCGCCCTGGCACTGCGCGGCGTCCTCGACGACCCGTACCCGCTCGGGAAGGCGGCCGGCCAGCTCCGTCACGTCGGCCATCTGCCCGTACAGGTGCACGGGCACCACCGCCCGGGTGGCCGGGCCGACCGCGTCCAGCGCGGCCTGGGGGTCGAGCAGGTGGCTGTCGGGCAGGCAGTCCGCCAGGACCGGCCGCGCACCGGTCCTGGCGACGGCGCCAGCGGTGGCGATGAAGGTGTTGGCTGGTATCACGACCTCGTCGCCCGCCCCGACCCCGCCTGCCCGCAGGGCGAGTTCGAGGGCGTCGGTGCCGTTGGCGACACCCACGCAGTGCGCGACACCGCCGAAGTCCGCGTACTCGCGCTCGAACCGGCGGACCTCGTCGCCTCCGATGAACGCGGTGTCGGCCAGGACCCGTTCGAATCCGGCCCGTACCTCGTCGGCGACTTCCTCGTGGGCCGCCTTGAGGTCCACCAGTGGAATCTGGTTCATGTGACGGGTCCCCCCATTGGTCGCGTCGCCGTTGTCCGTGTCGCCGTTGTCCGTGTCGCCAGTTCGTCGAGCGCCGGGGCGGCCGCCGCGCGCAGCCGCCGGGCCGGGCTACCAGCCCACACCTCGCCCGGCGGCACATCGCCGAGCACGGTGCTCCCCATTCCGATCAGCGACCAGGCGCCGACCGTCGTGCCCTCCCTGACCAGGGCCCCGGAGCCCACATAGGCACCCCGCTGCAGCCGTACGCCCCCGCCCAGGCGGGCTCCGGACGCGAGCGTGGCGCAGTCCTCGACCACGTCGTCATGGGTGAGGACGACCTGCGGCATCACCGCGACATGGGCGCCCACCCGCACGGCGGCGGTCAGGACGCAGTGCGCGAGCAGGACCGAGCCGGGGCCGACCCGAGAGGTCGCCGACACCGCCGCCGTCGGATGGATCACGGTGGCGTAGCGGTCCGCGGGCAGGCCGAGCCGGCGGACCAGCCGGGCGCGGGCCGCGTAGTCCCCGGGGTTGCCCACGCAGATCACCACCTGGGCATCGCGCAGGCCGTGGACCAGGTCGCAGCCGCCGAGGACGGGTACGCCGTCCACCTCCGTGCCGTGCAGGGCGGCGTTGTCGTCCAGGTGCCCGAGCAGCTCGACGTCGCCCGCGTCCCGTACGGCCTGTGCGGTCTCCCGGGCGAAGCCGCCCGCGCCGATGATCAGGAGCGCGCTCATCTTCGGGCCTGTTCGCGCAGGGCCGCCACGACGCGGTCCTGCTGGGCCTCGGTCATCGTGTGGAACAGCGGCAGGATCAGCGAGTCGCGGCTGATCCGCTCGGTGACCGGCAGCGGCGCGCACGGGTGGCCCTGGTAGGCGGGTTCGAGGTGCGAGGCCATGATCCCGCGCCGGGCGGAGACTCCGGCCTCGGCGAGCGCGGCGAGCAGGTCGTCCCGTCCGAGGGGGAATCCCTCGTCCAGAAGCACCCAGTACGACTGGAAGTTGGTCTGCCCGTGCGCGGGGTCGCGTACGGGGGTGAGGCCGGGGACACTCTGCAGCAACGCGTCGTAACGGGCCGCCAGCTCGCGGCGGCGGACGATCATCGCGTCGAGCTTCTCCAGCTGCACCAGGCCGATCGCGGCCTGGACGTCCGTCATCCGGTAGTTGTAGCCGACCTCGAGGTAGCTCTCCAGCACCGGCTTGTTGCTCGCATGGCGCTCTGCCGCCGACGCGTTCATCCCGTGCTCGCGCAGCCGGCGCAGGCGTGCCGCCCACTGGGCGTCGTCGGTGGTGATCATGCCGCCCTCGCCCGTGGTGACGACCTTGCGGGGGTGGAAGGACCAGGCGGCGATCAGCGCGCCGTGCCCCACGGGCTTGCCACCGACGGTCGAGCCGATGGCGCAGGCCGCGTCCTCGACCAGCGGCAGGTCCCAGTCGGCGCAGGCGGCACGCAGGCTGTGCACATCGGCCGGTACACCGCCCTGGTGGACGATGAGGACGGCCTTGGTCCGGGGCGTGCGGACCGCGTCCACGGTGGCCGTGGTCAGGTTGCCGGTGGCGGCCTCGACGTCGGCGAACACGGGCTCGGCGCCGACATAGCGCACGGCGTTGGCGGTGGCGATGAACGACAGCGACGGCACCACGACCTCGTCGCCTGGACCCACCCCGAGCGCGACGAGCGACAGGTGCAGGGCGGTCGTGCAGGAACTGACCGCGATGCCGTGCTCGGCGCCCACCCGCTCCGCGAAGACCCGCTCGAAGGCGGCGACCCGGGGCCCCTGGGCGACCCAGCCGGACAGCACCGCGTCGGACGCCGCCTTGGCCTCCTCCTCGCCGAGCCAGGGGATCATCACGGGGATGCGGTCGGTGCTCACTTGGCTGCCTCCCCAGCGGCGCGCTCCGCACGCCACCACTCCACGAGGTCCCGCAGCCCCGTACGCAGGTCGATCCGGGCGGTGAAGCCGAGCCGCTCGGCGGCCTGGGTGGTGTCCGCGAGCCGTCGGACCACCCCGTTCACCGCGCGCGCGGGTCCGTGCTCCGGCTCCAGGCCCGACGCGCCCATCGCCTCCAGCAGACCGTCGGCGAGTTCGCGCAACGAAGTCTCCGTACCGCTGGCGACGTTGAACACCTCGTCCGTGAGATCAGACTCGGCGGCCAGCACATTCGCTCTGGCGATGTCCCTGACGTCGACGAAGTCCATGGTCTGTGTGCCGTCGCCGAGGATCAGCGGCGGCTCGCCCGCCTCGATGCGCTCCATCCAGCGGATGAGCACCTCGGTGTAGAGGCCGTGGATGTCCATCCGGGGGCCGTAGACGTTGAAGTAGCGCAGCGCCACGTAGTCCAGGCCGTACATGGCGTGGAAGCTGCGCAGCATGCCCTCGTTGAAGGCCTTCGCCGCGCCGTAGAAGGTGTCGTTGTTGTACGCGTGATGGCGCTCGGTCGTCGGAAAGGTCTCGGCCATCCCGTAGACGGACGCCGAGGACGAGGCGATCACCTTGCCCACCTGGGCCTCGGCCGCCGCCTCCAGGACGTTGAAGGTGCCGTCGACCATGACCTCGTTGGCCAGCCGGGGCTCCTGCGCGCACTGGGTGATGCGGATCGCGGCGAGGTGGAACACCAGGTCGGCGCCCTCGGTGACCTTCCGTACCGTGGCGGCGTCCCGGATGTCGCCCTCGACGACCTCCACGACACCGCTGGGCAGGGCTCGGGCGAGGTTGGCCATCCGGCCGCGCACGAAGTTGTCCAGCACCACGATCTCGCGGGCGCCGCCCTCGGCCAGGAGGTCGACAAGGTTGGAGCCGATGGTGCCGGCGCCTCCGGTGACCAGGATCTTCTTACCTCGTACGCTGCTCAACTGCACGTCCCTCTCAGTGAAATGAACCGTCAACGCCCGGCGCGCAGGCCGACGACCGCGCCCCGGAATTCCAGACTCCGGGACGCCGCCTCAAGAATGTCCAGCACCCGCAGGCCGGCCCGGCCGTCGGTCAGCGGCGCCCGGCGTCCCCTGATCGAGTCGGCGAACTCGTCGACCATGCTGCGCAGCGCTTCCTTCTCGACGAGGGCGGGCGCGACCATGTCTCCGGAGCGGTACGAGACGAGCATGTCCCGGCGCTCGTCCACGCCGATCTCCTGGGGCGCGGCCAGGTCCACCCCCCGGTCGAAGATCGCCACGCGCTGGGCGGGGTTGAGGTCGTCCCAGATCAGGGTGCGCTTCGAGCCGCCCACCATGGTGGTCCGGACCTTGGTCGGAGACAGCCAGTTGACGTGTACGTGGGCGATGGCCCCGGTGTTGAGCTGGAGCGTCAGATAGGCCACGCAGGCCTGTCCCGCGCCGATCGGGTCGGCCCCGTGGGCGGCGACGGCGACCGGCTCGACGTTGTCGGGGAGGATGAAGTCCAGGATCGACAGATCGTGCGGGGCCAGGTCCCACAGGACGTCGATGTCCTTCTGGACGAGGCCGAGGTTGATGCGGACCGAGTCGACGAAGTGGACCTCGCCGAGTTCGCCGGAGCGGACCAGCTCCCGGATGCGGCCCACGGCGGGCGTGTAGCAGTAGGTGTGGTCGCACATCAGGGTGAGCCCGCGCTCTTCCGCCTCGGTCACCAGGCGCATCCCGTCGGCGTAGGTCGCCGCGAGCGGCTTCTCCACCAGGACGTGCTTGCCGGCGCGCAGGGCGGCCAGGGCGATGTCGAGGTGGGTTCCCGCGGGCGTGGCCACGGCGACGGCGGCCACGGACGGGTCGGCGAGGACGGCCGCGTAGTCCGAGGTGGCCTGGACCGTCGAGTAGCCGCCGAGGACCCGCTGGGCCCGGTCCACGTCGAGGTCGCACAGCCAGCGCAGCCGGAACCGCTCGCTGGCCTGGAAGTTGCGTACGAGGTTGGGGCCCCAGTATCCGGCCCCGACGACCGCGACCCCCAACGGCTCCGTGCTCTGCGTCACTGCGTTCCTCTTCGTTCGGTCCATCAGTAGGCCCCCGTTCCTCGCACCACTGCGGACCCGGTGCGCGCCAGGATGGTCAGGTCGAGGCTCATCGACCAGTTGTCCACGTATCCGAGATCGAGCCGGACCGCCTCTTCCCACGGCAGGTCGGAGCGGCCGCTCACCTGCCACAGCCCGGTGAGGCCGGGCTTCACGAGCAACCGGCGCTTGACCTCCGGCGTGTACTCCTCCACCTCCTCGGGCAGCGGCGGGCGGGGACCGACGAGCGACATGTGGCCCCTGACCACGTTGAGCAGTTGCGGCAGTTCGTCGAGCGAGGTGCGGCGCAGCACCGAGCCGACCCGGGTGACCCGTGGGTCCTGCTTCACCTTGAACAGCAGTCCGTCGCTGTTCTCGTTGAGGTGCGCCAGTTCCGCCCGGTGGGCCTCCGAGTCCGGCCGCATCGTGCGGAACTTCAGCATGGTGAAGTGGTCGCCGTACCGGCCCGCCCGCTGCTGTCTGAACAGGGCGGGCCCGGAGCTGTCCAGCCGGACGATCAGGGCGATCAGCAGCATGGGCAGCGCGAGGAGCACCAGGAGCGCCGCCGCGAGCGACCGGTCCAGGAGTTCCTTGGGCAGCCGGGAGATCCGGGAGAGGCTCGGCGCGTGGATCCGTACCAGCGGGATCCCGTTGGTGGGCCGTACCGCCAGCCGGGAGGCCGACACGTCGGTCAGCATGGGGGCCAGCAGGAAGTCGACGTCCTGCACGGCCGCCGTCCAGGACATCCGGCGCAGCACGGAGGCGTCGAACTCGGGCGCCGGCAGCGCCACCACGGTGCCGACGGCCAGGGCCCGGACCACGTCGTTCATGTCGCCGACGCTCCCGAGGACGGGAAGGCCCAACGCGCGGACCTCGGCCGCGTTCTCGGGATCGCTCAGGCACACTCCCGCGACCTGCAGTTGCTGTGCGCCGCCGCGCCGCAGCACGGCGACCAGGTCCGCGACGCCGCGTGACGGGCCGACCAGGAGCGTCGTGCTCCGGTCCCGGCCCCGTGCCCATCGCCGGTGCAGCCGGCGGCGGAGCGCGTACCGGACCGGCAGAGCGATCGCGGCCACCGGAGCGGCGGCCATGGTCATGTCATGAAGGAGTCCCAAGTCATGCGTGAGCAGCCAGTACGTGCCCGCGGCCAGAGCCGGCAGTACGGCCGCGCCGCGGAGCACCCGCCGGAACTCCTCGGTCCCCAGGCCCATGGCGCTGCGGTCGTAGGAGCGGTGAGCGAGCATCGTGACGATCCACGTCGGAGGCAGCACCAGGGCCACCGCCCAGCGGTCGTACGCCGCATGGATCACGATGGCCGCGGCGACAGCGGCGAAGCTGTCCGCGACCAGCAGGACTATCCGGTATTTCTGTTCCCAGCGTCTTCGACGAGCTTGCGGACGTCTGTCTTCCACGACCAGCAGCTCATGCGTGACCTCAATGGTCATGCGCCCCCCACCACGTGCGCGGTTACCCCTGACCGAACGAGTCCGGGCATGCGGACGCAAGTCCGTGGCCCGGGCTGGATCGGCACCGACGTGCTGGCGCACGGCGGCCCTGGAAAGCAAGGGCGCTTCAGCGGTTCCCCAACCGCCTCATGCGTCCTGCGTGTTGCCTACTGCTGGTTTCGCATCCGTTGCACAAACGCCGTCCGTGACCTGCGGTCACGAACGAGTTCCCCACCCAAACGGTGCGGCGGGCATCAATCTAGACCACCGGACGCAGTCACGGGAACAGTTGGACGAAACACACTTCGCAATAGTGACACCGGCCGCATACTGCCCAAGTGACGAGCATCGTGATCCCGGCCCACAACGAAGCGCGAGTCATCGGCCGGCTCCTCGATTCCCTGCTGGCCGATTCCTCGGAGGACGACACCGACATCGTGGTCGTATGCAACGGCTGTACGGATGAGACCGCGCGGATCGCGGCCGCCCGCGGCCCGCGCGTCCGGGTGGTCGAGATCCCCGTCCCCTCCAAGCACGCCGCTCTGCGGGCCGGTGACGATCACGCGCACGGCTTCCCCCGCGTCTACGTGGACGCCGACGTCGTGATCGCGGACACCGACGTACGGGCGCTGACCGAGCCCCTGAACGACGGCACTTCGGGCATCCTCGCCACCGCACCGGAACGGCACATCCCGCTGGCCGGCTGCGCCTGGCGGGTGCGTGCCTACTACCAGGTGTGGCAGCGGCTCCCCGCCGTACGCGAGGGGCTGTTCGGCCGGGGCGTCATCGCGGTCTCCAAGGCCGGACACGCCCGGATCGCCGCACTGCCGCCGCTGATGGCGGACGACCTGGCCGCGTCCCTGGCGTTCGCCCCGCAGGAGCGGCTCGTGGTCGGCGGGGCCAGGGTCGTGGTCCATCCGCCGCGGACCTGGCCGGATCTGATCAAGCGGCGGATCCGGGCCGCGGTGTCCACCGCCCAGGTCGAGGAGCAGCGCAGTGCGGAGGAAGCGTCGGCGCGCACGAGCACGGCGGATCTGAAAGCGATCCTGCGCGGGGAGCCGAAACTGTTCGCCGGTGTCGTAGTCTTCCTCGCCGCGGCGGTTGTCGCCCGGCGGGGGGCCAGAAAGGCAATCCGGGCACAGGACTTCGGCACCTGGCTACGGGACGAGAGCAGTCGGCAGAGCTGAGCGCACCGCACCTGGAGTTCTTGATCATGTACCTCACCGACCGCTCCACGCCTCCAGGGGCGGACACCGAGCAGGGCCGAAGACGCGGTCTGCGGCCCAAGGTCGCCCCGGTCGTGTTCGTGCTGGGCACGGTCAGCCTGATCACCGACATCTCCTCGGAGATGGTCACCGCCGTCCTGCCGCTGTACCTCGTCACCACGCTCGGCTTCAGCCCGCTGGGTTTCGGCGCCCTCGACGGCGTCTACAACGGCTTCAGCGCGCTGGTCCAGCTCGCCGGGGGCCACCTCGCCGACCGGGTGCGCAACCACAAGCTGATGGCCGGGCTCGGCTATGGCCTGTCCGCGCTGTGCAAGCCGCTGCTCCTGCTCGCGAGCAGTCTCGGTACGCTCGGCACGGTCCTCGCCCTGGAACGGACCGGCAAGGGCCTGCGCACCGCCCCGCGCGACGCGATGATCTCCCTGTCCACGCCGTCCGAGAACCAGGGCCGGGCCTTCGGCGTACACCGGGCGATGGACACCACCGGCGCGATGCTCGGCCCGCTGACCGCCTTCCTCATCCTGCGCACAGCGGTCGACGGCTATGACGCCGTGTTCGGCGTGAGCGCGTGTGTCGCCGCGCTCGGTGTGCTCGTTCTGGTGCTGTTCGTCCCGGGAAAGCAGCGGGGCGCGCGTCCGGCCGCGGCAGGGACGGTGAAGGACGGAGCGAGGGAGCCGACGGGTGAAGCAGGTGAGCCGGACGGCAAGCGGCCCGTGCGCGTGCAGCTCGTCCAGCAAGGCGGGCCTACGGACGAAGCCGGTGCGGCGGGCGGCAAGCGTCCGGTCGACCTGCGCGAAGCGCTGGCGCTGCTGCGGCTGCCGCGTCTGCGGGCACTGGCCGGCTGTGCCGCCCTGCTCGGCCTGACCACTGTCAGCGACGCCTTCGTCTACCTGCTCCTGCAACGACGTGCGGGCATCGGCGAGCAGTGGTTCACGTTGCTGCCGCTGGGCACCGCCGTCGTGTTCCTGCTGCTGGCCGTGCCGGTCGGCGCGCTGGCCGACCGGGTCGGGCGGCGCACCGTGTTCCTCACCGGGCACGTAGGCCTGCTCACCGCCTACGCGCTCCTGCTGTGGGCCCCGGACACACCGGCCCTTCCTTTCCTCGTACT
The DNA here is from genome assembly GCA_000720805.1 of Streptomyces violaceoruber. Classification (GTDB taxonomy): domain Bacteria; phylum Actinomycetota; class Actinomycetes; order Streptomycetales; family Streptomycetaceae; genus Streptomyces; species Streptomyces cellulosae_A. The sequence goes on along the minus strand of JODI01000013.1, from coordinate 37,200 downwards.
CGCCCTGCACGGCACGTTCTACGCGGCCACCGACGGGGTGCTTCCGGCCACCATCGCCGACATCGTGCCCGAGCAGCTGCGCGCCACCGGACTCGCCATCGTCGGCACCAGCCAGGCGCTGGCGCGATTCTGCTGCTCCCTGGCCTTCGGCGCCGCCTGGACGGTGTGGGGAGACGGCCCCGCGCTGGCCGGATCGGCGATCGGCCTGATGTGTTGCGCGGTCGTCGCGGGCATCGTGCTACGGCCGGCCGGCGGAACCCGATGACCACCACAGCCACAAGGATCCAGATGACATCGCTGCGCCGCCGCCTGCTCATACTCGTCACGGCGGTTCTGCTCCTCGCGGGCCTGGGAACGGGCATGGTCCTGCACGCCGCCTCCCGCGCGGACCGGGCGAACCAGCCGCAGTCGGGCGGCCCCGCCGTCCGCGCGGGCAAGTTGACACTCGACCAGAAAAAACGCCTGACGTTCCTGAACGCGGCCGCCGGCCCGCACCGCACCGCCGTCGCCTCGGTCCCCTCCACCGATCCCGGGAGCGGGCGGATCGCCACAGGTCTCAAGTGCGCGCGCTTCTACGCGGCCGCCGGCACCGGCATCTGCCTCCAGTCCCGCCCCGGCGTCCTCAAGAACAGCAACCGTGCCCTGCTCCTGGACGCGGACCTGCGCACCCTGCGCACCTTCCCGCTCGCGGGTACTCCCAGCCGGGCCCGGGTCTCGCCCAGCGGCCGCTTCGTCGCCTGGACCGTCTTCGTCTCCGGCGAGTCCTACTCGTCCGCCTTCTTCTCCACCCGGACCTCGATCCTGGACACCCGCACCATGCGGCTCACCCCCAGCCTGGAGACGTTCTCCGTCACCCTGGACGGCAAGCCCTACGACGCCTCGGACATCAACTTCTGGGGCGTCACCTTCGCCTCGGACGACGACACCTTCTACGCCACTCTCAACACCGCCGACCGCACCCACCTGGTCCGCGGTTCCCTCTCCCGGCGTACGGTCACCACCCTCGCCCAGAACGTGGAGTGTCCCTCGCTCTCCCCGGACGGGACCCGCGTGGCCTTCAAGAAGCGGGTGCTGTCCGGTACAGCCCTCTGGCACGAATACGTCCTCGACCTGAGCACCCTGCACGAGACGGCGCTCGCCGAACGCCACAGCGTCGACGACCAGGCCGTCTGGCTCGACAACCACACCGTCGCCTACGCGCTCCCCACCAACGGCAAGGTCGGCAGCAGCGACCTGTGGACCGTGCCCGCGGACGGTACGGGCACCCCGCGCCTGCTGATCGCGGGCGCTTCCTCCCCGGCGCCGCTGTAGAAGAGCACCGCGACGCGCCGGACCGCGTTGTCAGCCGGACCGGAGGTGCGGGATCCGGCGGACCGCTCACGGTCCTTCGGACGAAGCCCCGTTCGTCGTCTCAGCCGAACCGCAGGATGCGCGGGGCGAAGGTGCCCTCGGGGCCGGCGGCGCGGCCGACCGACCACACCGCCGTCGTACCCGGCACCGGCGCCAGCCGCAGCACCGAGGAGTCACCCTCCCCGGCCACCGCCGGTTCGTCGTACTCGGTGAACGACTGGCCGTTCCAGGCGAGGAACTCCGGCCCGGGAACAAGCGGCGGAGAGCTGCCCGGCGGTCCCCACTTCTGCGAGCTGGCCACCGAGACCCAGACCGGCGCGCCGGACGTGCCGGGTGTCAGCGAGGTGACCGAGCCGAAGTCGGTGGGCACGGCCACCCGGTTCCACGTCTGCCCGTCCCAGCGGACCAGCAGGGGCGGAATCGGCTTGCCCGCCGGGCCGCCGATGAACCCGGCCGTGCCACCCGCCCACACCTCCGTCGGCGAGACCGCCAGCACACTGCCCACGGCCGACCGCGGAAACCCGTTCACGATCGTCTGCCGCCACGCCTGCCCGTCCCAGTGCGACACGGCCGCGCCCGCTTCCGTGGCGCCCGCGGCCCAGACGTCGTCGGCCGCCAGGATGTGCAGTCCGTACACGGCTCCCGGCGGCACCGGTACGTCACGCCAGCCGCGCCCGTCCCAGCGCAGCAACACCTGCGCGCCGTCCCGCGAACCGATCAGCCAGGTCTCACCGCCACCGGCGACGACGTCGGTCAGCACGGCACCGCGCGGCGACCGACTCTCGGACCAGGCGATTCCGTCGAAGCGCAGCAGGCGGGCGCCGCCCGCCGCATCACGGCCGACCGCCCAGACGGCGGTCGACGAGGTCCCCGCGACGGACAGCAGCTCTCCCTGCCAGCCGATCCCGGGCAGACTCTGGCGCTGCCAGGCCGTTCCGTTCCAGCGCAGCACCAGAGGGAAGCCGGGCGCCTGGCGACCGACGGCGTCGGCACCCACCGCCCACGCCCGGTCCGGCCCGAACGCCACGGCCTCGTTCAGCCCGGCCTGTGGGCGTACCTGTGCCGGGACCGGAACGTGTTGCCAGGACGGGGTTTGCGCCGCGGCCGCGGTCAGGACGGTCACGATCGTCATGGCGACAGCGAGGGCCGCGACGAGAAGTCGGCGTGCCATAGTCAGCCTCCCAGCCGCTCGCTCATCAGGTTCGGTTTCGAGCCGTAGATCTCGACGGTCCCGAAGGACAGCAGGGACAACCCGGCCTTCGCCAGTGCACGCGGTGCGACGTCGATCGCGTTCGTGCGCTCGGGGCCGTAGGAGAAGGTGGTGCGCGAGCCCTCCACCCGTGCGTACTTCGACTGGAACGCGCGGTCGCTGCGCACCGGCAGCCACAGCGCGCCGTCCGGACCGCGCACCATGCCCTCGGTGTAGGTGTCGCCCAGCGGTGGGTAAGTGGTGCGCCAGGCACGCCCGTTGAAGGTCATCAGGTAGGTGCGGGCCGCGCCGTCGGTGTACTGGCTGCCGCCGATGGTGACCCGGCCGGACGGTTCGAGCAGGATCGTGTGCACGTTGCTGTTCGGCGGCAGCGACACCTTCGCGTCCCGCCACACCGTGCCGTCCCAGCGCAGGACGCCGGTTCCGGTGCCGGTGTCCGCCCAGGCCCAGGCGTCGGTGGCGGTACGCGCGGTGATTCCCATCAGGTACAGCACGCCGTCCGGCGTGGACTGTGTGGTCCAGCCGGAACCGTCGTAGTGCAACACCTTCAGCCCGGTGTCGTCCTCACCGACCACCCACGCGGCACCCGGTACCGCGGTGAAGTCCTGGTAGACCCGCAGGGTCTGCGGCAGCGGGACGGCACTCCACCGTCCCGCCGACCGGCGCAGGATCTCTCCCACCCCGTCGCGGTCGTGGAAGATCCACACTTCCTCGCCGACGAACTGCACCTTGCCGAGCCGGCCCAGCTCACCGGCGCCGGGGAAGGTCGTGTCCCGGCTCCACGCCGTGCCGTCCCACCGGTACAGCATCGGCCGCATGCCGTCGGCGGCGAGCTCGAACCCGGTCGCCCACGCCTCGCCCGGCCCGCGGGCGGCGAGATCGGACACGGTCACCGGCGGGGCCGCCGCCGGCACCGGCAGTGCCGACCAACTCGGCGTCACAGCGGCGCCGGGCGTCACAGCCGCGGCCGGTGACACCACCGCGGCACACGCCATCACCAGGCAGACGATGACCGCACGGAGACCGTTCATGAGACCCCCCAGAACGCGTGGGTCGCAGGCTATTGTCGTTCACTCACCCGTGAACAGACGGCATTCGGCCGAACACGGCTCCTTGTGGAGCCCCGGCGTGTCGTGGAACTCCTGGAGCCACTGGCCGCACACCTGTTGCCGGGTCGGCGGTAACGCATCACGCCGGGCGAGGACGGAGGAACAGGTCACCGTCCCGGCCGCACGGCTCCATTGAGCCGGCAGCTTCCATGAGTGCCGGCCTACGCACCTCGGCTCGACGACGCCGCACCGACAAAGTCAGTGGAGGTTCCCGGACGGCGGCGGGCACAGGGCTTGGCCGGGCGGTCGGCAGCCTGAACAAAGAGCGCCACAGATGTGTCCGATGCGCCGACCACAGCCATTCAGGATCTCCTCGCATGTGTGTGAAGCAGCCCGGTCCCCAGAGGAGTGAGCGTGTGGAGCATCCTGTTGCGTCGGCGAACCGAGGCGATGAGGCGCGCCTCGCGGAGCACGGCGGCATGCTCGCTGGCAGTGGGCGGACTGACCCCGATGCGACGGGCGAGTTCGGCGGTATTGCAGCCATCCTCGATGACCCGCAGAGCGGCCGCTCTGGTCGCTCCGAGGAGCCGGGCGAGCGCGTCTCCCGGCTCCTTGTCCGGTGCGCCCGACGGGGCCGTCCACCAGCCGATTCCGGGCGCGACCGGGTAGACCAGCACCGGAGGAAGCTCCGGGTCGACGTACGTGAGGGGTCTTCGCCAGCAGAACATGGACGGAATGAGCAGGACACCGCGCCCGCCCAGGTGCAGGTCACGGTCGTACGGATAGTCCGCCTCCAGCACCGGTGGTGACCAGCGGAACGTGGGCCTGAGGCTGTGCAGCAGGCCGTCGACGCCCTGGTCGAGGAGGCCACGGGATCCCGCGGCCCGTTCCGCGTCGACCAGGGCGTGGATCTGTGACCAGCAGGGGGCGACCGCTGCACGGTGGTAGTTCCGCAGTGCCTCTGCCAGTTCGGCGACCGCCGAGGGTGTGCCGTCGAACAGGTCGCGGGCGACGCCGGGCGCGTCCTCCAGGACGGAGAGCTCGGCGCGCAGTCGGTGCTTCGGCGTCGACAGGATCGTCTCGATGCCGGTGTCGAGATCTGGCCTCGCCTGCGCCGGGGTGAGGAAGTCGGGAGTGGGACCGACCGGCGGAGCCAGCTGACGGACCAGCCGGATCTGCCGAGCGGGCAGGCGCCGCAGACGGTCCCTGGCCTGCCTGCGCCAGAAGTCGAACACACCTCGGCCCTCGGTGTTCCCCAGCAGATGCGCGCTCAGCACGACTTCCCAGGTGGGGTCGGGTCCTTGGGACATTCGCACGCGCGCCAGATCCGCGGCGGTGAAGTGCACCCGGAGTCCCATGATCCCCGATCCCCCCTGCGCAATCGCATCCCTCACAGTGTCGCAGCGGTGCACAGCGGATGAGCGGCGTCATTTGGCCGTACTCGAATCACCTCGCGTCGTGGTCCGCCGAACGGCCACTCTCATAGCGCGCACTTGCACGTGCGTCGCGACAACAGCTCCTGACCACGGACCACTTGATCCGATCACTCGCACACGACTGGGGGAACAATCGTGCGCAAGCGCATCATCGTCACTCTCGCGGCCACGGCGGCCTTCGGCGCCACCCTGGCCACGGCGCCCACCGCGTCGGCGGAGGCCAACCCGCCCAACTGCCCGAAGGGCTACTTCTGTGCCTACTCGGGTCCCGACCAGACCGGAAGCCTGGTGTTCCGCACCGCCGGCAACTGGTCGGGCAGCTACCTCGGGGTCGGCTCCGTGTTCAACAACGGCTATGTCGACCCGGGGGTGGACCACGTCCAGTTCGGCTACAGCGACAACGGTGTCGGTGGCTCACGGTGCATGCACTACAACCCCGGACCCGGGGCGTACAAGTGGAACGCACCCGACGGTGCCATCACCGCGCTGTCGGTGAGGTGGCGCGGCGAGTGCTGATCCGTCGGCGTCAGTGACGCGCTGAACGCAGATCGACGAGACATCGGATACGTCCGGTTCTGCCGAGTCCGGACACGTATCAGTGACAGCCGCTCCGGACTCCGTCCAGGCTGGTCGATTGTGCGCCGACCACGCAGCAGCTCAGCAGGGGGAACGCCGGCCACTGTGGTCGGCCTTCCCTTCTCCTCGTCCGGCGTGTCACCTGGGGGCGAGCCGTGGCTGTTCCCGCACGGTCAGTCGTGCGGTGCGTGCGCTCCGTGCGAGTGGGTGACGGATGCTGCACAGGCGAGCCCGGTGGCGGCAGGGGACACCGGCCGCAGGATGCCCGGCGGCGAAAACGGAGTGGAGGTCCGCCCGACGACGGCAGGGTTTGCGCGTCGATCCCGGTCATCTCGAGGCCTGCGATCTGTGGCACGCCCCCTCAGCGCTGCCGGCCACCAGGATCCACGGTGAGTCGCCTTCACGGGGCTACCGGGTCACATGCTTCACCAACGAGGAGGAAGAGGCTGTCGGTCTGGCGTCCCGGGCACGTGCCTGCTGGAGAACCAGCTGAAGGAAAAGGTCGGGATCGAGTTCGGCCGCGGCCAGACCTGGAAACCCGACACAGTGGAGGACCGCAACCTGTTCAGAGGGCAGAATCCCGCATCGGCCGCGGTACTGACGGAGCGGCCGCCGAAGGAACTGGTGCAGGCGACAGCCGAAGGCGCCGACAGCGGCAGGTCATGCTGCTGCCCGGGTGGCCGAACGGCATCCCCGGCACGTCGACGCAGCGCCGTTGTCGGCACGTGAGGCCACCGGGTCATCGAGCCCTGCGGTGCGTGGCGCCGGCAACACGACGTTCCTGTCGCCCAAGACCTCCGACAACAACCGAGCGCAGGAGGCGCACGTCATGGACATGAAACTCGAAGTCGTCGTGGTGCCGGTGTCCGACGTCGACCGGGCAAAAGACTTCTATACGGCGCTGGGCTGGCGGCTCGACGCCGACGTCACCACGGGCGAGGGCTTCAGGGTGGTGCAGGTGACGCCACCGGGCTCGCCGGCCTCGGTCATCTTCGGTACCTCGGTCACGTCCCAGACGCCCGGCTCGGCTCAGGGCCTGCACCTCATAGTCGACGACATCGACGCCGCCCGCGGCGAGCTCAAGGAACTCGGTGCCGATCCGAGCGATGTGTTCCACGACGCCGGAGGCGTCTTCCACCACGCCGGGACCGACGCCCGGGTGCCCGGTCCGGATCCGCAGCGCGGCAGCTACGGCTCGTTCCTGTCGTTCAGCGACCCCGACGGCAACGGCTGGATCCTGCAGGAGGTCACCACCCGGCTCCCGGGACGACTGGACACCACGACCACTTCCTTCGCCTCGGTGGACGGTCTGGCGGACGCGCTGCGCCGAGCCGCGGCGGCGCACGGCGAGCACGAGGCCCGCATCGGCGCGGAGGACCCGGACTGGCCGGACTGGTACGCGCGGTACATGGTGAGCGAGCAGGCCGGCACGGAGTTGCCCTCGTGAGCGGGTGGGCCCACCGAGCCGTACTGCCGGCGGCAGCAGCCGCGCGTCCCGGCTTGCTGGACCGAGGACAACCGCGTCCGGCCGGGCGATCCGCTCCTCTAATTGCTGGTCAAGTTGGCCGCCGCCTCGCTGAACGGCATCGACGTCGCCACCGCCGCCGGCTACACGCAAGCGTTTATGGAACATCGGTACCCGCCGGTCCTCGGCCAGGACTTCGCGGGCACCGTCGAGGCGCTCGGTGAGGGCGTGGAGGGCTTCGCGGCCGGCGACGCGGTCTTCGGTGTCGTACTGAAGCCGTATCTGGGCGCGGGGTCGCTGGCCCGCACGTCACGGTGCCCGCCGGATACGCAGTCGCCCGCATCCCGGCGGTCCTGAAGACGGGGGACGCGGGCGCGTGGGGCGTGGCCGGGGTCACTGCTGTGGTGAGTCTGGACGCGGTGGCCCTGGGCGGGGGCGAGACGCTCTGCTCGGCACGAAGGTGCTCCCACAGATCCGCGCCGCCACCGAACCCCCGGCCGAGGAGCCCCCGAATGTCGCCTGACCATCTGATGATGCGCGCCGTTCGTACGACCGCTTCGGAGGCCCGGAAGTGCTCTCCGTCCGTACCGTCCCGCGTCCGTCCCCGGCCCGGGCCAGGTGCTCGTTCGAGTCCACGCGCTTCTACGACATCGAGCGCGCCGAACACCTCATCCAGCGCTACGGCCTCGGACGCGGCGCCGAGGTCGCCCGCCTGGACCACTGCAACATCCGTACCCCCGACATCCCCGCCGCCCACGCCCACGACGAGCACCCTGGCCCAGCAAGCGCCGAGCCCCCTGCCTTCGGATTCCCGGAGACAGGGGGCTCATCGCGCCGGACTGGGCCGACCGGGCCGGACTGGTGCCGCGGCTCGCCGGGTGTGGTTCAGACTCGGGTGAGGCGGACCGCTACTGTCTCGCTGGCGGTCACAGGCTGTGCGTAGTCCGGATCTGTTGCCGTCGCTCGGGCCTCGACCTCGACGTCACCACGCTGGAAGGGTACGGAGCCGGTGGGTACGGCCGTCGCGGTCCATGCCACCGGTGCGCCCGGGACGCAGGACACCGAAGTGGAGTAGGACCCTCGGATGAGGTTCTGCCTCTTCACCTGCGTGACGTCGCCCGACACGGCCACCTGCACCGGCTTGCTGCAGCTCACCGTGCCGTGCAGGGTGGCCTTGCCGTTCAGGCTGCTCGCTGTGCCGTCCAGCGCCACGGCGAGGCCGAGGTCAAGCTCGGCCGGCGGGGCCGGGTTGTCGATGTGGACTTCGCCGCGCGCGGCGGTGGTGCCTCCCTCGCAGTGCTGCTCGAAGGTGGCGTCGAGTTTCTTCACGTATCCGTGAGGACCGAACTCCACCTCGGAAATGGTGAAGTTGCCGGTCAGCGTGTTGCAGCCGCGGCCGTTGCCGCTGAGGTCCAGACCCGGCTCGGTGGGTTCGTTGAACGGGTGGCGGGTGGCCCCGGTGTAGGTCCCGGGCGCGAGAGAGGTGCCCGACGGCGCCGCGAGGTCCAGGGACCACCAGTCGCCGTTGGCTCCGTCGACCCAGAGGGAGACCAGGCTGTTGTCGCTGTTGGCGGAGATGTTCAGGTGGTCCTCGGCCGCGGTCGAGTAGGCGTAGGACTGGCCGCCGCTGATCCAGTCGCCGTCGTCGCCGCTGAAGCTGAGGGAGCCGTCGGTGACCGGCAGGGCATGGGCTTCGGTGCCGGGCAGCAGGCCGGTCGAGCCGGCCGCCAGGCCTAAGGTCAGCGCGAGAATGGCTGTGGCACGGGCCAGGACGCGTCTGGGCGTGCTCAGTTGCATGGATGTTCCCCCTGGAAAGAAAGATGGAGTGCCCCGCTGGCGCGGGACGTCTCTGTCGGCGGGAGTGAGTCTGCCAACCTCCGGGACCTGCGACAACAGGGTTTCAGCAGTTATGAGTTGGGGTTTCGGCCAACCCGGACACGTGTCGCCACGGGTCGCCGACGTGGCGGTCGGCATCGACTTCGACTTCGACGACCGGCTCGGTTTCCGCCGACGTGACGTGCAGCGTCTCCCGGTTGCCTCACCGGCGGAGAACGACCAGCCCGTCCACGGGTATCCGCCGGCTCACGCCACCACGGGCAGGCTGCACTGCAGACCCCCCCTGCCCGGTTCCGGTCAGTGACAGCTGCCGTTGTTCCGTCCTGCGGGTGGTTTACGGCTGTGTGGCAGCTGGCTCAGCCGGTCCGCTCGGAGACTGACTGCGGGGCGGCGTGGGCCGCCGGGAGGGATCTCATGGCAGACAGCAGGGTTTTGATCGCGGTAGGGGAACGTCCACAGGATGAGGGCGCCGGTGCCGAGCAGCTGGTGCGCATCGCTGAGGCGATCGGGAAGCGGGGGTTCGACGTCCGATGGGCGGCAGGCGTCGCCGACGCCGAGGCTGTGCTGCGGACGGAGGCGGGGCTGAGCGCGGCACTGGTCGCCTGGGAACTTCCGGGCCAAAAGGGCCCGGACAGCGAGCCCGGGGGCGCCGCGGTGCTGCGCTCCATCGGCCGGCGGTTCCAGGAATTGCCGGTCTTCCTGGTCATGACCGACGACGGGGTACGGGACCTGCCGCTGTGGGTGTCGGAGGCGGTCGTGGGTTATGTGTGGCCGCTGGAGGACACTCCCGGTTTCATCGCGGGCCGGATTACCACCGCCGCGCGCACCTACCAAGAGGCCGTCCTGCCGCCCTTCTTCCGAGCGCTGCGCCGCTTCGACGACGCACACGAGTACTCCTGGCACACCCCGGCCCACTCCGGCGGTGTCGCCTTGCTGAAGTCGCCCGCGGGACGGGCCTTCCACGACTACTTCGGGGAGCGGCTGCTGCGTAGCGACCTGTCGATTTCCGTGGGGGAGCTCGGCTCGCTGTTCGAACACACCGGCCCGATCGGCGAAGCGGAGCGCAACGCCGCCCGGGTCTTCGGTGCCGGCCTCACCTATTTCGTTCTGCACGGGGACTCCACCTGTAATCGCGTAGTCGGCCACTTCAGCGTCACCCGCGACGAGATCGCGCTGGTGGACCGCAACTGCCACAAGTCGGTGCTGCACGGCCTGGTGGTCTCCGGCGCGCGCCCGGTCTACCTGATCCCCACCCGCAACGGCTACGGCCTGGCCGGACCTCTCCCCCCGGCGGAGCTCGGGGCGACCTCCGTCGCGGCTCGGATCGCCGCGAACCCGCTGACCCGGGATGCTGTGTCACCGCACCCTCAGTACGCCGTCTTCACCAACTCCACCTACGACGGCCTGTGTTACGACGCCCCGGTGGCGGCGCGGGCGTTCGCCGCGAGCACGCCCCGGCTGCACTTCGACGAGGCATGGTTCGCGTACGCCCGCTTCCACCCGCTCTACGCGGGCCGTTACGGCATGTCGGTGGACGAGGACACCTTCCCCGGACCGGACCGGCCGACGGTTTTCGCGACACAGTCCACCCACAAACTGCTGGCCGCGCTCTCCCAGAGCGCAATGGTCCACGTCAAGCCCGCCCCGAGGGCTCCTGTCGAACACGACAGGTTCAACGAGGCGCTGATGATGCACGGCACCACCTCCCCCCTCTATCCGATGATCGCCTCGCTGGATGTGGCGACGGCGATGATGGACGGACCGCAAGGCCGCTGGCTGATCGACGAGGCCGTGACGGAGGCGGTCCGCTTCCGCCAGGAAATGGTCCGCATCCGGCGCCGTATCGAAGAAGCCGGCGACCGACCGCCGTGGTTCTTCGGCGTGTGGCAACCCGAGACGGTCACCGATCCGGCCACCGGCACCCGGCTGCCGTTCGAAGAGACCCCGGCCGACCTGCTGCGCACCGAGCCGGCCTGTTGGAACCTGGAACCTGGCGCGGCCTGGCACGGCTTCCCGGGGTTGACCGACGGCTACTGCATGCTCGACCCGATCAAAGTCACCCTGACCTGTCCGGGCATCGACGCGACCGGCGCGACCGGTGAGTGGGGCATCCCGGCGCGGGTGCTCACGGCGTACCTCGCCACCCGCCACATCGTCGTGGAAAAGACCGACAGCTATACGGCCCTCGTCCTGTTCTCCATGGGCATCACCAAGGGCAAATGGGGCACCCTCCTCGACGCCCTGATGGACTTCAAGGCCCACTACGACGGGGACGCCCCCCTCGACAGGGTCCTGCCCGCACTGGTCGCCGAACACCCCAGGCGGTACACCGGCCGAACCCTGCGCGAGCTGTGCCAGGACATGCACGACCACCTGCGCTCGGTCCGCCTCGTGGACCTGCTGGACACCGCCTTCCAGCAGCTGCCGGAACCGGTCGCTCCACCGCATCTGTGCTATCAGCGCCTGATCCGCGGCGGCACCCACCGCGTACGGTTGGCGGAGGCGCCGGGCCAGGTGGCCGCCGCCATGATCACCGTCACCCCGCCCGGCATTCCCGTCCTCATGCCCGGCGAGAGTGTCGGGGCCCCCGACGGCCCGCTGCTGCGCTACCTCACCGCCCTCGAATCCTTCGACCGCCGCTTCCCCGGATTCCGCAGCGAAACCCACGGCGTGACCCTCGACCCCGACACCGGCGACTACCTCATCGAATGCCTGCGACCGACAACCGGCGAGGAAGGAGGCGCCGACACACGGGTACGCCTGCCCGTCACACCGGCCCAACGTGTGCACCCGAAGGAAACCCATGAGCGGTCCTGACGGAACTGTCCTCTTCACGGCTCTGGCGGCGGTGCCACCGCGCGTGGCCAGAGTGCGCTGACTTGTATGCCCGGTTGCTCGCCGCAAGCCGACCGACCAGGAGGGTCAGGCAGCGAGCAGTCCGCGGCCGAACCAGTCCCTGCCGTCACGCACTCCGGGCAGGGCGAAGAAGTAGCCGCCGCCGGTGGGCGAGATGTAGTCGACGAGGGGCTCATCGATCAGACGGGTCTGGGTGGCCTCGAACTGACGCTTGACGTCCTGTTGGTAGCAGCAGAAGACCAGGCCCATGTCGAGGTCGCCGACGACGTCGATCCCGCGGTCGTAGTTGTATCCGCGGCGCAGGATGCGGGAGTCATCGGTGGCGGCGGTGCGTGGGTTGGCGAGGCGGATGTGGGCGTCGAGGGGGATCGCGTTCCCGTGCGGGTCCTTGGCGTAGTTGGGTGTGTCGGTCTCCTTGGCACCGTCGAGTGGGGCTCCGGTGTCCTTGCGGCGACCGAACATCAGCTCCTGCTCGGTGAGCGAGACCCGGTCCCAGAACTCGACGAGCATGCGGATGATCCGGATGACCTGGTAGCTGCCGCCCCGGGCCCATGCCGGCTCGCCGTCGCTGTCGCCCACCCAGATGAGGCGGTTGTTCTCGCGGGCCGAGGTGACGTCGGGATTGGCGATGCCGTCCTTGAAACCGAGCAGGTTGCGCTGGGCGCCGGCGGGGCGGGGCGCGTTCTGGAAGCCGTCGATGCGCCACTTGATCTGCAGCGCGCCGCGGGTGTGCTTGGCGATGTCGCGCAGCGCGTGCAGGACCGTGTCCTGGCGGTTGGCGCAGATCTGCAGGGACAGGTCGCCGTGGCACTCGGCGGACCTGAGGTTGTCGTTGGGGAAGGTGCGCATGGGGGTGAGGCTGCGGGGTTTCGCGTTGGCGAGACCGTAGCGGTCGTCGAAGAGGGACGCGCCGACACCGACCGTGATGGTGAGGCCGTCGGCGGGGACGGTCGGGCCGAGTATGCCGTTGTCGGAGGGCGGGGCCCCGACTCCGAGGTCGGCGGGGGTACCCCCGGAGGCCAGGAAACGGGCCCGGCTGGTGATCGTCTTCAGCAACTCGGCCAACTGCGCGCGATCATCGGCGATGACGCTGAAGGAGACGAAGGTGGCGGCGGCCTGCGCGGGAGTGATGATGCCGGCCTGGTGAGTGCCGTGGAAGGGCACTTCGGCGGCGCTCTCCGTCTGGGCTGCGGCGTGCGCGGTGCCGCCGCCGCTCTCGGTGAGCGCGAGGCCCCCGCCGACCAGGGCCACGCCGGTTCCGGCGCCGAGGGCCGTCTTCACGAAGGAGCGGCGGCCGGCACCGGCGGGGCAGCCGCCCTGCGCGGCGGGGGATTCGGCGGACGGCATGGGGATGTTCCCTTCACTGCGGGGATCGCTTCGGTGGTGTGCGGTGGTCATCAGGCGGACTTCCGGATTTCCAGCAGGTCCGGGACGGGGGAGAGGTCCTCCAGGAGCTGGCCGGTGGCCCCGTCGAAGCGGGCGCGGGTGGCGGCGTCGAGTTGTCCGACGGGGGTCCAGGAGCTGCCACGGTGGGCGGCGTTGAGGAGCTTCTGCAGGCGGGCGATGTCCGTGTCGAGGGTCGGCAGCAGGTGCGGGGCGCGGGTGGTCAGCAGCGGCCTGAGTACGGTGAGCAGTTCCCGGGTGCCCACGAGGTTGGCGTCGGCGGTGGCGAGGCCGGTGCCGCTGCCCTCGTCGGTGTCGCCGGTCAGTTCGAACTGCAGGGTGTTCTCGAGGATCTCGTGAGCACGCAGCGGCAGATCGGACGGGTCGAAGTCCTGGTGCGGGAAGACTTTGCGCAGTCCCGTGGCGTCGGTCGCCAGCTGCTGGGCCGGGCCGGTGAGCGAGGTGGAGGCCTCGCCGTGCCACAGGCCGTACTCGATGCGGTGGAAGCCGGTGAATTCCTTGTCGCGCACGCCGTCCGGCAGGCCGTCGGCCCTGCCGTCGATCTTCTGGTCGTAGTCCTCGAAGGTGCCGTAGGCGGCGCCGAGGGAGGCGTAGGTGCGGTGCGCGGCGAGCCAGTCGGTGCGTGCCCGGTCGAGGTGGTCGTGCTTGATGTCGTCGGTGAGGACGCGGGTCTGGGTCACCAGCGTGGCCAGGCCCTTCTCGACGTACGTCCGATACCGCGCGAGCGGACCGGAGAGGTCGTGCTCCGAGACCGGGACGACCGCCTTCGCAGCCCCGCCACCGGTGACGCGGACGGCCTTGGAGGTGACCCCGGTACCACCGGTGGACACGCAGCGCCACGCGTACGTGCCGCCGGCGACGGTGGCGACCAGAGCGCGGGTGGTACCGGGGGCCAGGCCCTCGATCTCCCCGTAGACGGAGTTCGTGGCCGGGTCGACGAGGTACACCTCGGAGGTCTTGTTGCCGGTGTTGTGCATCTGGAAGGTCTGCCGGCCGGGCTTCGGCGCGGTGAAGCCCTTGCCGCACTCCTGCTCCGAGACGGCGACGGTCTGGGCGCCGGCGGGCGCGGGACGTCCGATTGCCACGGCGATCCCCGCGAGGAGCGCGGGGACGGTGACGACCGCGAGAGGAACCATCCAGGCGGGGCGGCGCCGTGCGGGTGGGGAGTTCCGGGTGGGTGCTTCCCTGGCCGGGGCGGGCTTCGGGGCCGTGACGCGTATGCCTCGGACGAAGAACGTCATCGCCACGGCGAGGTATCCGGCGTAGCCGACGACCTGGAGCCCGGTCATGGTCGGCGTCAGATTGAACACGCCCTGGACCAGGGTGCTGTACCAGGAGCCGGCGTCGACGCTGCCGCTCAGGTCGACGGCGTAGGCCGTCTTCCCGGGCAGCACGCCGCCCTCCTGCAGGTCGCGCAGGCCGTAGCCGAAGACCCCGGCGGCGATGACGATGAGGACGGCACCGGTGGCGGTGAAGAATTTCGTCAGGTTGATCTTCAGGACCCGCCGGTACAGGCTCCAGCACAGCACGGCCGACAGGGCCAGGCCGAGGGCGGCAACGGTCAGGGGGCCGGCGGACTCGCCGGCCGCCTGGGCGGTGGTCCACAGGAACAGGGCGGTCTCCAGGCCCTCCCGGCCCACGGCGAGGAAGGAGGTGAGGATCAGCGCGCCCGCGCCCATGGTGAGCGCCCCGATGGCCTTCTCCTTGATCTCTCCGGACAGGCTGCGGGCTGAGCGGCGCATCCAGAACACCATCGCGGTGACGAACGCCACCGCGACCACGCTGAGGGTGCCGCCGAACGCTTCCTGGGCGGTGGCCGACAGGGACGCGGCGGTGAAGGTCAGCACCGCGCCGAAGCTCATCGCGAGCGCGATCGCCGCGAGCACCCCTGTCCACACCTGCGGCAGCCGGGAGCGGGCGTCGACTCTCACGAGCGTCGCGACGAGGATGGAGACGATGAGTCCGGCTTCCAGTCCCTCCCGCAGTCCGATCAGGAAGCTCGGAAACACGTCATCCCACATGCGGCCCTCCCCAGACGGCCTCCGCCACGGGACAACGTCCATTAGCGTAGGCATACCTAACCAAGACGTGCACCATCATGGCTACAGGGCCGTAGGCAAACGGTCATGGGGCGGCAATTCCGGTGCAAAACCCTCTGGCTGCCTCGGTCCTCCGGTGGTCAGCCGCACCGACCGTCACGACGAGGTTCACCACCGCGGACACACCGCGCTGAAAGGCCAACCACCCGCCAGCCGCGTCCCGCCTCCACGGGTCAGTACTCCCAGGCCGCTTCTGCCCTGGGAGTGCGGTGTGCCTCTGGTGACGTACTGCGCCGACCGCACTCCGAGCACAGGTCGATGAGCTGATCCACCGAGTGGTTGATGCGGGCTTGGTCGCGTGACTGCTGGCGCGTGTGCCGGCCGGTGAGTGGGAAGCCGTGGGGTGCGCGACTTGGACGAGGGCGGGGCCCAGTGCCCACGAAGGGTAGTTGCACCGTTTGCCCCGGAGAGATGCCCTGATCCCGGACATGCCTGTGGGCTCCGAACATCCGGAGCCCACAGGCATGCTGCTGACTGGCGGGTTACCAGCGATACCAGCGGCCCTTGCGGCCGCCCGTGTCCGCGGAGCGCATGACGAAGCCCAGCAGCCAGACGACCAGCACGATGACAGCGATCCACCACAGTGCCTTCAGCGCGAACCCCGCACCGAAGAGGATCAGAGCCAGCAGGAGAACGAGAAGCAGGGGAACCATAGTTATCAACCTCCGTCGCTCCTGGTGCCCGGCGAATGCAAGAACACACGCTCGATTTCCCTGGTTTCTCCACTGACCTTGCGGGCACTTGACCCATTTTCTCCACGACGTTCACCTCACCACCGGGCCGGTGGGCGGCTGTCGGTTCAGTCGAGTTACACGCACAGTGGCCGCAGGTACCGGCGGTCCGTGACGCGATCGACGCCTTCCGCTGACGCAAGATCGACTCTGGCGTGCTTCAGGAGTGGTCCGAGGCTGCTGGTTCGGTTATTCGATTACTCGTGATGCAGAGAGGTGAGCCAGCGGTGATCCTGGAACTCGGCAGGCACCTCGTCCTCCCAAGGATCGATCCCACGGCGCTCCAGCTCGTCGAACCATCGGTCCCGCTGCGACTCCGGGAGGCGTCGTCCGCACCAGGGGCAGAAGTCGATCGTGATGCTCGACGTGCCGCCGTCATGAATGATCAGCCCGTACTCCTGGAACTTGGCACTGAAGTCAACCAGCGCGTCAGGACAGGCGAAGGGGCCATCGTGCTGGTCGCAGCACACGTACACGCGGCTGGTCATCGCCTCGCAACAGTGATTGGTCATGACCTCGGCTTCTCGTTGATCGGCATCCTGACCAGAAGTAGATCACGGTCTGCGATGACCATCGGGTGGCACGTGGAGATCAGACGGACACGCAATGGGCGGTGCTACGGCCTGGTGCGAAAGTGTCTGTAATGACGTTGCGCAACGGATTCGATCGATGCCATGCGGCACTGTCCATGCCGCGGGTCACCGGGTGGTTGACGCGTTGTGGGTCTTGATCCGAAACGCGACCGAGTCGCTCGGCGAGGGCATCGATGTGTTCCGGCTGTATCAGGACGGACGTCGCCGCTTCTTGTCTGCGATGGAGTGCGGCGACGTCTTCACGCAAGGCTCACCCGGGACACGGCCCTGGCGGAAGTCGATCGCTCTGATGACTTCGCATTGCACGGCACGTTCCTCGCTGCCTCCGGCGAAGTCCAAGAACCTGCGAGGTATGCCGGCCGAGAGCGCAGCCGCCACGAGATCTGAGATCGCTTCCGCCGGGCGTGCTCGGCGTCACGGGCCGTCCTCCAGGACCGCCGCGACGCCAAAGCGCGCCGTGGCAAGCAGCCGTGCCCCGCCTACGAGGGCCACGCCTGGCGGGCGAGACGGACCGGACCCGGAACGGCAGCTCGAGTGCACGACCTGCGCGAGATCGTCAACGCGATCCTCTACGCCAACCGCACGGGAATCCCAGGGGAGTACCTGCCGATCGCCTGCACCCTCATCGGCCTGCGTCGCCTCACCCGCTGATGTGCCGCAGCAACAGCTCAACTGCCAGGTCATGGCCGTAGTGAACGGCGAGGTCCATGGGTGTTTGGCCGTCAGGTCCTGGCAGTTGCGGGTCAGCACCGAAGGCCAGGAGCACAGCAGTGGTATGCACAGTCAGCGGGTCGCCGCTCTGCAAGGCGCCGTCACCTTCCGCGTCAATGGCGTGCATCAGGAGCGACATTTTGCCGCAAAACTCATCAGGGTCGGCTCCCTTGGCCAGCAACTGAGCCAAAACCTCTGCGTCCTCGTCCTCCACCGCTTGATGCGCCGGCGTCCAGATGTTCTCCACGGCGGCATTCAACCGTTGCTGCCAACTTTCTGGCCAGCGCCCTCTCGGGCGCCGCTCACCAATTGAGATGACTTGTAAGAGAGTGTCTCACGTGGCAAGTTTCGCGAGTTTCGTGTAGCAGGTCAGGGCGGCGGCCATGGCCAGGCCTCGGCTCTGCCAGTCGTTGCGGACCACGTACGGGATCTTGAGGCCACGAGCAGCCCATGGCAGGCTCATGCCGCATGATCGATGAATTCGCAAAAGACAACCTGCACGGGAGACTTCGGCGGGACCGCAAGGTGCTGCTCTGGAAACTCGACGGCTTGTCCGAATACGACGCCCGCCGACCTTTGACAGCGACCGGGACCAACCTCCTCGGTCTGGTCAAACACGTGGCCACCGTCGAGGCCAGGTACTTCGGTGAGGTCTTCGACCGCCCTTCCCCGGAACCGCTGCCCCGGTGGCAGGACTCCAACGGCAGCGATCTGTGGGCGACCGAGGACGAGACCCGCGACCAGATCATCGGGTTCTACCGGCGCACGTGGGAACACTCGGACGCGACGATTAACGAGCTTCCCCTCGACGCCCCCGGCCACGTGCCGTGGTGGCCGGAGCCTTACGCCGACACGAACCTGTTCGCCGTCGTGGTCCATGTCCTCGGCGAGTCCATCCGGCATGCCGGGCACGCCGATATCCTGCGTGAGGGCCTCGACGGCCGGACCGGGTTGCGCGCCGAACACGAGAAGCAGATCGACGAGGAAGCCCGTGCAGCCTACTGCGCGAAGATCGAGCAGGCCGCCAGATCGGCCATACCGATCAAGGCCTAGTTCTCCAGCGGCGGTTTGCGTCCTGAGCTGGCGGTTGTCGTTGTCCTGGTGTGGAGGGGATGACTGAAGTCGCTTGCTCGGCTGCTGAGTTGGAGTCGGTGTTTACTCGGGTGGCGTGCAGGTTCGCTCGGGCTGATCTGCGGTGGCGGATGCGGGACTACGTCCGCGGTCTGCTGGGCCAAGCGGCAAGGAAGAAAGGCTGGCAGCTCGCGGAACGGGCGGGGCACCGCACCCCTGACGACTTGCAGCACTTCGGGGAAGATCGACAACTGTCAGAGCGGAGTGTTCGCCGCCTGCGCCACCGGTTCGGGCCGGGCTCTGGTGGACCGGGAACTCGACCTGCCGAAGGCTGGACGTCTGACCGTGACTGCTGCCGGGCGGCGAAAATTCCGGATGAACGGGGCTCCGCGACCACGGTTCGAACTGGCCGGGACATCGTCCGCCGCTGCATGCCCGCCGGCCTGTCCGCCACGTGGGTCACCGCCGACGAGGCTTACGGACAGGACTGGCACTTCCGTCGCCTGCTCGAACAGTTCGACGTCGGCTACGTGGTCGTGGTGCCCAAATCCCAGCAGGTCAAATCCCTGGCCGGGATCTGGCGCATCGACCAACTCATCGAGGAAGCAGCCCTTGATGCCTGGCAGCGGCTGTCCTGCGGTGAGGGGGCCAACGCACATCACCTTGTCCTGCTCGCCCACGTCGTCCTGACCGCACTCGCAGCGCAGGCCGACGGCGAGGCCAAGGGGGCTGCGGAAACGGATCAGCCCCGTCCCGCTCACCGTGGCAGAGATCCGGCGACTCCTGGACGCTCTCCTGCCCCGTCCACGAGCCGACCGCGATCCCGTCCTCCACGCACTGAACTGGTCGGCCTGGAGCAGACACCGCCAAGGCCGGACCGGGTCGGCGGAGGACAGCACGGCCACGGCGCCGGCCAGGCGGATGCGATTGGTGGCCTGGGCGATCGCGGCCAGCGGAATGGCGGGGTTGGCGACGGCGAAGTCCGGGCCGTGGTGCTCGCCGAGGGCGAAGACGTCCAAGTCGGCCTGGTCGGCGGTGACCGCGTAGGAGACGATCTCGTGGGTGCTGCGCCCGGCATCATGCAGGGTTCCCGTGGCCAGGTCGGTCCGTAGGCCGGACAGGGAAGGTTGCTGATTTCCACGTTCATCTCCTGGGCGTGGAGGGGCGGTTGGGCGGGTGAGGCGACCCGTACTGCCGAGTGACGGGTTGCAGGGCCCAAGCAGGCGGGCCGGAAGGTGTGGGGCCCGAACCGGCCCCACGTCACGATGCCCGCGAGGATGAGTAGGACCGCGTTTATCGCGATGGGCGCGGACTCCTTGCGGCGCGTGTGGTAGCCCATGGCCAGGGTCATGAGCACGCCGGTGCCGGTGCCGGTGCCGGCGTAGGCGTGAGCACGGTGGCGGCCGGGAGGATCAGCCCAAGAGCAGCGGACGACTCGGCGACGCCGTTCTGACGATTCATTCGGAGCAAGAGCTTTATTCAGGATGGTGCCGCGGCAGGGCACGGCAGGGCAGTGGCACGGGACGGTCGGTTCGGCGAAGGAGGTGGTGCGGCGTCAGAGGCTTGGTAGGAAGGGCGATCTGGTCGGGTTTGGGGTGCAGTTCCCCGTAGAGGCAGGGATCTCATCGGGCTGGACTCCCGGCACGCCGGCGACGAATCAGGCCCCGGCCGATGGGTCGAGCAGACGCGGCGGCCCGGATGCCGGTGTCGGCCGGCTCCTTGTCTTTGAGTGCATGGGTGAGTGCCATCGAGGAGGTGCGCGGGGAATGCGGCGGAGATGATGCCCTCGGAGGTGAGCGTGCCGACGAGACCATCGAGCTTCTCGCGGTCCCGCGGGACCAGGGCGACGTCGAAGTCGTTCGAGACTGGAGTCATCCATCCGGTTCTGAATTCGGAGAGGGTTATCCATTTCGCCTCCTGTCAGCATAGCAGCAAAAGTGGATAGGCCGATCCGATAGCTATACTGGCCGGTATGAACCCTGGCGCCCAGCACCCTGACGGTCCCGCCGCTCAGCCTCTGCGCAGTGATGCCGAGCGCAATCGGGAACGGATCATCGCCGCCGCGCGCACGGTGTTCGCGCGGGATGGTCTGAGCGCTTCCATGGCCTCCGTGGCTCGGGAGGCGGGTGTGGGGATCGCCACCATGTTCCGCCGCTTCCCGACGAAGGAGGAACTGGTCGACGCGGTCTTCTCCGACCGCATGGGCGCCTACGCCGACGCGGTCGCCGTCGCCCTGGACGACCCCGACCCCTGGAACGGTTTCGTCGGTTACATCGAGGCCGCCTGTGGGATGCAGGCTGCCGACAGTGGCTTCGCCGACGTCCTGACCATGTCCTTCCCCACCGCCAAAGTTCTGGAGCAACGCCGCAGCGAGGCGTACGAGGCCATGTTGCGCCTCATCGACCGCGCCAAGGCCACCGGCCGCCTGCGCGAGGACTTCGACCCCTCGGACCTGGTATTGATCCACATGGCCAACGCCGGAGTGGTCAACGCCACCGGCGACGCCGCCCCGGATGCCTGGCGCCGCGTCGTCGCCTTGTTCGTCCAGTCCCTCGAGGCACCGGCGCGCGGCCCCCTGCCCGCCTCGCCCGGGCATGAACCCCTCTACAAGGCCATGCTCCGCGCCGGCCAGGGCACTGCCACACCGCCGCCGGGCAAGAGCAGCTGACCCCAGGGTCGGGGCGCGTGCCGAAGTGCGGCACCACGGCAACATGTCGGCTGAGGTACCCACCTCACAGCCGGGCTGATCCAAACGACGGCCGTCGTGCTGCGCGGGGGGAAGTTCCGCCGATGAGTTTCCGGAGGTTGTGCCGTCTACCCCTCGACGAAGGGAGCGCACCATGCGCAAGATCACCGTTTGCACGTTCCTGACGCTGGACGGCGTCATGCAGGCGCCGGGCGGTCCGGACGAGGACGCTGAGAGCGGCTTCGAGCACGGCGGCTGGCAGAAGCCGGTGTCCGACGACGAGGTCGGTACGGCCATCGCCGGTTGGTACGAGCACTCCGACGCGATGCTGCTCGGCCGTAAGACGTACGAGATCTTCGCGTCGTACTGGCCGACCGCCGATCCGGACAACCCGTTCACCGGTCGGATGAACAGCATGCACAAGTACGTGGCGTCCCGGACCCTGACGTCCGTCGAGTGGCAGAACTCCACGCTGCTGGAGGGCGACGTCGTCGATGCCGTACACAAGCTGAAGGTCTCCGACGGCGGCAACATCAACGTCGTCGGCAGCGGCGACCTCGCCCAGACCCTCATGCGGCACGGCCTCGTCGACGAGTACCGGCTGACCATCCATCCGGTGATTATCGGCACCGGCAAGCGGCTGTTCGCCGACGGAGCGATCCCCACTGCGCTGGAGCCGGTCAGCGTCTCGACGACGAAGGGCGGCACCATCGTCGGCGTCTACCGGCCGAACGGCAAGCCCAGCTACGACAGTTACTAAGCGGTTTGGTCTGGATCACTGAGCGGACCGGAGAATAACGCCCGCGAAGTGGAGCCCGGCCAGGTGGATGGTCGCGGTCTTCTCGTAACGGGTGACGATGCCGCGCCATTGCTTCAGGCGGTTGATGCACCGCTCGACGGTGTTGCGCTGCTTGGAGGTCTCGCGGGCGAAGGCCGGTGGCCCGCCGCCCCGGCTTACCCGCCGCAGTCGGTGACGTCGCCGGTCGGCCGGGACGGGGATCACCGTCCGGATACCGCGCTTGCGCGAGTGGCTGCCGATCGTACGGGAGGAATACGCCTTGTCGGCCAGAACCTGTCCGGCCTGGTGCGGGGCCGTTCACGGCGGCGGGGAACGCGCAGGCGTGCGATCACTTCCGTGAAGGCGGGCGCGTAGCCTGCCTGTTCGGCGGTGAGATGGAAGGTGGAAGACCAACGGCGGACAGTGGTTGCCGGGCGGCAAGGTGGATCTTCGTGGTCAGTCCGCCGTGGGACGGGCCGATGGCACGGTCGTCCGGCTTGTCGGCGGGGCCCTTTTTCGCGGGCCCAGGTCGCGTGCCGGCGAGCCCGCACGATCGTGGAATCCACCGAAACCGCTCGCCCGAATTGGCTCCACCGAACGGCCCAGTTCACGTCCTCGTCCGCGGCGGCCTGGGCCACCGGGGCGATGAACACCCGCTCCCAGGCGCCATCGACGGCCCGCATCCGCAGCCGGTTGTGGATACCTCGCCCGTTGCTGAACCTCTCCAGCAAATGAACCCACTGGGGTACCGGCCTGGACCTTCAAGGCGATCACGTCGATCACCTCACGATGGTCCCGCCGGCGGCCACCCCGCTTCGGCGTCCGATCCAGGAGCAACGGCTCAATCCGCGCCCTCTGCGCATCAGTCAACGGCACACCCGGACCAGCGATCAGCTGATTCCAACGAAACCACCTAGTACTGCAACGGTGCGTGCCGTGACTGCCGGCCAGGTCAGGGGCTGTGTCCGCGTCGTTTGTAGTGGTTGGTGCGGGCCTGGTGTTGTCGTCTTCGGGCGCCAGGCCGACCAGTGCAGGATGTGGCCGACGGGGGCGGGTCGGCGGTCGGTGAGGTGGGTGATCAGCCGTCGTATCTCGGCGAGGCTGAGGTGGATGAGCTGGGAGGATCCGTTTCTGCCGCGACGAGTAGGCCTTGTCCCCGGCGACTGCGTCCGGCCGTGTGCGGGGGCGGCCGACGGGACCGCGGACCCGTAACTTCTTGAGCACAGGGATGAACTGCGGACTGTCCGCGGCCTGGCCCACGGTCAGCACGAACGCCAGCGGACGGCACTTGCGGTCGGCGTCCAGATGGACCTTGCTGGTCTGCCCGCCTCTGGAGCGTCCGAGGAGAGCGGCCTTCAGACGGACTCTTCGTCGACGCCGGATCCGTCGTCGCTCTTCCCGCCCGGGATCTGCTGTGACGTCCTGCCCCCTTTGCTCTTCGAGTCTGCTCCCTTTGACCTGGCCTTCTCCGCATCGGTGGCTGCCTTCTCCAATGCGCTGAGGACGTCTTCGCCCAGGTGCATCCCGGCGGCATCGTGGTGCGCGCGCGGTGGTGGAGTCGATGTCGGCCAGGGACAGGTTCACCTCGCCCCGCTTCGCCGTTCCGCGATCAGGCCCTCCAGCATGGCCTCGACGACGCCGGCATCACGCCACTGCCGGAAGCGGTTGTGCACGGTCGACCAGGCGCCGAACTCCTGCGGCATCTCCCGCCACTGTCCGCCGGTCCTGAACCGCCAGATCACATCCTCGAACTGCTGCCGCAGCCGCTCGGGGGTACGGGCCGTCCTCGCCGATCGGCAGGTGAGGCCCGATGAACTCCCACTCTGCGTCCGTCAGTTGAAATCGCGTCACACAAGAAGATCTACCGGACCAGACCCCGCCGCGAGAGCGGAGTCCGGAACTGCCGCCGTCTGCCGTCGAGCCGAACCAGGCTCAGCCGAGACCGCGATGGGCGGCCCACAACGTCCCGGCGCGGCTGGCTGCGTCGACAACCAGAGCCGCCAGTTCTGGTTCGTCGGGGACCGGGAACGAGACATATGCACCCCGACCGCCGCCGACTGGTCGGCCATAGGCTTTCGCGGCGAGGTGACCGTCCGGGAGAAGCCGGATGTTGAGCGTGGTCAGTTGGAACTCTTCACCACGTCGAGTGTCCGTCCAGCGGAGCGCTTGCGGGATCGTGACGTTGATCGCCAGAGCACTCACTTCCAGGTCGCTGCTCATGGGCGGATGCTCTCACGGTGCGAGGTGCCTGGCGAGGTGCAGCGAGAGCTGTTCGATGGCTCCCTTGGTCATCGAGTAGACGGTCTGCGAGGGGTTGGCGACCCGGGTCAGGCCCGAGGAGATGTTGATGATGCGTCCGCCGTCGGGGATCAGCTCGGGGGCGCGCTGGGCGATGAAGAAGGGTGCCCTTGCGTTGACCGCGAACAGCCTCTCGAACTGCTCGGCGGACACGTCCCGGAGCGGCCCGGGTGGGCAGGGTCTCTCCGGCGTCGTTCACCAGAATGTCCAAAGCCCTCTGGCCGGTGCACTGCTTCAGGCCGGCCTCCAGGCCGTGGAACAACTCGTCGATGTCGCCGGTCGCGCCCAGTTCCGCGCCGACGGTGAAGGCTCGGCCGCCGTCCTTCTCGATGAGTTCGACGGTCTCCTCGGCGGCTTGCTCATTGCGTGCGTAGTGCACGGCGACCAGGGCCCCCTCACGAGCCAGGCCGACGGCCGTGGCCCGGCCGATGCCCCGGCTGGAACCGGTGACGAGAGCGGTCTTGCCGCTGAGCCTGTTCATGATCGTGTCCTTTCGAAGTCCCGGTTGAACCGTGACAGGCACAACACAGGGGAGCACCTGCCGTCGAGCGGTGCTCTCCTGTGTGGATCACCAGTCGGAGACCGGGGTGAGGATTTGGCGAGCGGTGCGGTGAGTGACGTTCCAGTGAAGGTCGTCGAGCCGGTGGCGGTTGTTCGGTTCGACAGATGTGTCCGCCGGTCGTCACCGTGGAGCCGCCGGTCGTCACGGTGTAAGGGCGGACCCCGGGCGGTGGTGTGGGTCCGCCGATCCGGGCGGGGTGATGGTTCCCTGGGCGGTGGCGTCGCCGATGGTGCGGAAGTGCGTGGCGCCCACGATGGGGTGGCCGGTCTGCTCGGACCCGGTACGGGCGTTGAGCGCGTCCCGGATGAAGGCGTGTCCGTGCACCTTGCGTCCGCGCGGCTCGGGCACGGCGCCGGTGACGAAGGGATCGAGCACCGCTTCGTGCTGACGACGGTCGTAGTGGTGGTAGGGGGCGGGGTTGAGCCTGGCCGGGCGACCAGGCGGGCCGGGCACGGCTCGGTGTGCTGTCAGCCGCGAGGGAAGCCGTCCTCGTCGATCTTGAAGACGAGTTCGCTCCGGTCACGCTTGGTGGTGTGCAGCTCCCAGTACAGAGGGGTGATCTGCTCGGGCCGGGCCGCCTCCACGCCGGGAATGACGGAGACGCCGATCGAGGAGTCGATGCCGATGTGGGCGGCCTGGATGCCGGTGCCGGCGTCGGCCAGCTCCTTGTGCAGGTTCATCACCCAGTTGCGCAGCGCCGCGGCGGCGGCGTTGACATTGGCGACCCGCGGGTCGGGCCAGATCGAGCCGGCACCGGTGGTGTAGAGCAGAGTGCCCGCGCCGGCCTCGCGCATCGCGGGCAGTACCGCCTGGGTGGCGGCAATCGCCCCGTAGAGCTGGAAGTTCATCTCGAACTCCACATCGGACGGCGCGGTGGTGGCCGGTGCGGTCAGCGTGGTGACGCCGAACGTCCCCACCGGGGAGTACTCCAGGACGTCGATGCCGCCGAAGTGCGCGGCGGCGTCCTTGAGTGCCTGGGTGAGCGCGTCGCGGTCGAGGACGTCCGCGGGGAACGCTGCGGCGGTGATGCCCTCGGCGCCGAGTGCGCCGACCAGGTCGTCGAGCTTCTCGCGGTTGCGGGAGATCAGGGCGACGTCGAAGCCCTGGGAGCCGAAGGTACGGGCGATGGCCAGGCCCATCTGAGGGCCGGCTCCGACGATGGCGATGCTGGACACAGAAGAATCCTTTCGGGAAGAGGTGGCACCGAAAGACCAAGATCAGGACAGGTTCCTGAATTCGGATAGGTCTTTCCGGTTCGCTGCCGCTACAGTACCACGGAACCGGATAGGGCAATCCGATTGCTTGCCGGGTGGAGTCCGTTCTGATGTCTCCGTCACCGCGACGACGCTGCAGCCACCGCGCGCGGCGACGGCCGAGGCAACCGGACGCGGATCCCTCTCGTCGCACGCGAACCGCCGGATGCCCTACGCCCGCATCCCGGGAGAGTGGCTGCTCGCGGAACTGGGCTTTGGCTTGGGCGTGACCTGCCGGCATCCGCTGCCGGTCTGCAATAGCGCCGAGGTCCGGTAGTGGCTGCACGACGTATCGCCGCCGGAGGGCCGTCTCGTGGACCGGCTGGCCAGGGCCGGGTGCTCGACAAGCTGACGTTCACGGAGCGGCTGGCGCCGAGGGCCGCGCGGAGCGCCCGGTGAGGTTCGCGGGCCGCAGGATCGTGTCCAGTTGGTCGGCGGTGAGCTCGAGGTGCACGTCTCCCGGCAGACCTCCACCACCGCGATCCGCAGCCACGTCCTCACCGGCACAACACCCCGGGCCGACGGCACCCTGATCCAGTCCCGGCAGGCACCGCCCGGAACGGATCCCGGGCACCAGGCGGTGAACGTACTGCGTCCTGACGGGCTCTACGTCACCATCATGGAGTGGCAGGCATCGAGCCAGAAAACCCCCTCGATCCGTACCACGCCGCTCCTGACGCCGGCCCAACTGCGCGCCATCACAACCAGCCCGCAGTGGAGGTAACGCCCGCAGCGGCCGTGCGGCGGGCCGACACCATCACGGCAGGCCGGCCCCTTTCTCAGCGTCCTCGTCGCTCGCCATCACATCGGTCACCTCTGGTTCGGCCGACGCGGTCTGCATCACGGCCACGCCGGAACCGCCTCGCTGATCGCGCCAGGCCACCCGCGCCTTGGGTGCTCCGCCGTCGTCCACCCACAACCGCAGTTCGCTGGAGCCGTGCCCGCTGCCGTCCTGTCCCTCCTCAGTGCGGAAGTGACGCAGGGCGGACGTCGAGATGTTCTCGTACCCGTCCGGAATGCCCTCCGTCAATGACCAGGTGCGGTTGAGGCCGCCGCGGTACTCGTAAGCCGTACCGTCGGCGGCGTCGTAGTACCTGTAGAAGCCGCACATGTCCGGCTGGATGCTGATGGCCGATTCCGAGCGGTCCTCCCCGCGCCAGCTGAGTTGCGCGGGCAGCGAGGGTTCGTCCCGGTCGATGTGCACAAGCAGCCGCGCCCACTCGTTCCAGGATACGGAGGAGAAGGGGGAGCGGCGGTGGGTGTCGAAGGCGAAGACGGGGTGCCGAGTCGTCACCGCCGCCAGTGAGCGCTCCGAGCGGTTTCCATCGCGGACCGAGTCCACGGTGATCCGGTAGAGCTGGAGAGTGCCACTCACCTCGCGGGAAGCGCGTATCTCCAGGATGTTGCCGCTCGGCCTCAGCAAGCGTGCTGGCACCTAGAACACATGGTTCTGGCTGAGGTCGTCGCCGGGCACGGTGAACTCGTGGGCCAGCGCCTCGCCCCGGAACAGTACGTCGATCGGGGTGTGCCCAGGGGAAGCACCGGGCTCGGGGACACGGGCCGTGATGGCAAGCCTCGCCCGGGGGATCTCGTTCGGACCCTCCACGTTGAAGTCCAGTGTCACGGCTCCGCCCGTGTCCAGCGCCAGGTGGGATCGGGCGAAGCGTGCCAGTTGGTGCCTGACGTCGGCGTTGCTGATCATCCTGATCGGGATCTTCAACCGACCGCGTTTCTGGTGGTCGCCCACCTCAGAGACAAGCGGAACGCCGACGGCGGTGGCGGCTTGGCAGTCACTCCTCGAAGCGCTGGTAACCACTGGGCAGCGTTAGTTGACGTTGCTGTGGATGGTGTGATCACGGCGTCCGAGCCGTCCTGGATGTCTCGCCGTCACGACAGCTTGGTTTGCTAACCTGTGGTGATGGACGAGGCGTTGGACGAGGGGCCGTTCTTTCACGGCACAAAGGCCGAGCTGCGGGTCGGAGATCATCTCACCGCCGGTTTCCGCTCCAACTACCGGCCCGAAATCTTGATGAATCACATCTACTTCACCGCCTTGCGTGACGGCGCGGGACTCGCCGCGGAACTTGCCGCCGGCGACGGGGCCCCGCGAGTGTATGTCGTCGAACCGACCGGGGAGTTCGAGAACGACCCAAACGTCACCGACAGAAAGTTTCCTGGCAATCCCACCCGCTCCTATCGCAGCAGGGAACCGCTCCGGATCGTTGGAGAGGTCACCGACTGGACGCGACAAACACCCGAAGCTCTCCAGATGTGGCGAGACCGGCTGGCCGCAATCCGTCTGGATGACCGCGCCGAAATCATCAACTAATGGCTGTCCCGAACTGTATAGAGGGGTGAAACGGGGCTCAGACTGCGTCGCGGTCTGCTGCGGCCGCCCAGCGACAGATGTGTGGGTCGGGAGGGGCTCGGGCGAGACGGCTGCCGTCGCGCTGCAGAGCAGGCAGTCGCCAGTGCCACCCGGTCGTCCGAACGGGGCTGCCCCGCAGTCCCCGAACTCGGCAGGAATCGCGAGCAACACAGCCCACTCGGCGTCCGAAAGCTCATGACGACGTACCACGACAAGCGTGATCCCTCATCGCTCACTCACCTTTGAAGACGACCCTAGTGCTGTGACCGGGATGGTTCACCGGGTTGCTGGTCGCGCTCGTAGGTGCTGGGCGGGTTGGATGTGCGGACACATCCGATCCGGCACGGTGGAGGCGCGTGGTGGCAGAGCCCGTTCGAGTCCGCAGGCTGACCGGCCAGGAGGGGCAGCGGCTGCAGCAGATCGTGGGCCGGGGTAGCACCAGCACGGTGCGTTACCGGCGCGCGATGATGCTGCTGGCCTCGGTCGGCGGGAACCGGGTGCCGGTCATCGCCCAGCTGGTGCAGGCCGATGAGGACACGGTGCGCGACGTGATCCACCGGTTCAACGAGATGGGCCTGGCCTGCCTGGACCCTCAGTGGGCGGGAGGCCGTCCCCGCCAGCTCAGCCCTGACAACGAGGACTTCGTCGTGGCGACGGCCACCACCCGCCCGGCCAGGCTCGGTCAGCCCTTCACTCGCTGGTCGTTACGCAAGCTCGTCGCCTACCCGCGCAGAGCCCACTGCCGGGTGATCCGGATCGGCCGCGAGGCCTTGCGCTGTCTGCTCGCCCGCCGTGGGGTCACCTTCCAGCGGACCAAGACGTGGAAGGAGTCCACCGACCCCGAGCGCTACACCAAGCTCGACCGTATCGAGCACGTCCTGGAGCACTTCCCCGACCGTGTTTTCGCCTTCGACGAGTTCGGCCCGCTGGGCATCCGCCCCACCGGCGGGTTCCTGCTGGGCGAAGGAGAACCGGCCCGACCGGGTTCCGGCGACCTACCACCGCACCCACGGGGTCACCTGCTTCCACGGCTGCTACTCGGTCGGCGACGACACCCTGTGGGGCGTCAACCGTCGTCACAAAGGCGCCGTGAACTCCCTGGCCGCGCTGAAGTCGATCCGGGCCGCCCGCCCGGACGGCGCCCCCATCTACGTGATCATGGACAACCTCTCAGCGCACAAGGGCACCAAGATCCGCGCCTGGGCGAAGAAGAACAAGGTGGAGCTGTGCTTCACCCCGACCAACGCCTCCTGGGCCAACCCCGTCGAGGCGCACTTCGGGCCGCTGCGGCAGTTCACCCTCGTCAACTCCCACCACCCCAACCACACCGTCCAGACCCGTGAACTGCATGCCTACCTGCGCTGGCGCAACGCCAACGCCCGCCATCCCGACGTCCCGGCCGCCCAACGCAAGGAGTGCGCCCGAATCCGCAGCGAGAAAGGCATCCGCTGGGGCGGCAGACCACTCACGCGCGCGCCGCGTGACCAGGCACAAGGTGGAATCGCTGTCCGAGCGCGGCGCTGCTGGCCTGTGACGGTACCGTCCGGACTGAACCCGGCTTGATCAACCCGCTTGGGCCTGAGGCACAACCGAGAGGTACAACACCCGTGAGTGAATGGCAGCTGGCCGAGACGTTCCGCAGCACGTCGGGCGACGTCCGCTGGGGCAGTCTCGGGCAATCCGGCGATAATCCGGTTGTGCTTCTCCATGGCACACCCTTCTCCTCGTATGTCTGGCGCGCTGTCGCCCGCTCGCTCGCCCGCCGTCACCAGGTGTTCGTGTGGGACATGCCCGGTTACGGGGCATCGGAGATGTCCGCCGGCCAGGATGTCTCCCTGGCTGCCCAGGGCAGGGTCTTCTCCGAGCTCCTGGCGCACTGGGGCCTGGAGGAACCCCTGGTGGTCGCCCACGACTTCGGCGGTGCCGTCTCCTTGCGGGCGCATCTGCTGCACGGCGCCCGTTACCGCGCGCTCGCTCTGGTCGACCCGGTCGCGCTGGCGCCGTGGGGTTCCCCGTTCTTCCGGCTTGTCGGTGAGCACTCCGAGGTCTTCGAGCAGCTGCCGCCCGCACTGCACCACGCCCTGGTGCGCGAGTACGTAAGTTCGGCCAGCAGCCCCGGCCTGCACCCGGCAGTCCTGGACCGGCTCGTCCGGCCCTGGCTCGGCGACCTCGGCCAGGCGGCCTTCTACCGGCAGATCGCCCAGGCCGACCAGCGCTATACCGACGAGGTGCAGGACCGGTACAGCGAGATCGGCATCCCGACGCTGGTGTGCTGGGGCCAGGACGACACCTGGCTTCCCGTAGCGAAGGGACGGGAACTCGCCACCCGCATCCCGGGCGCGCGACTTGAGCCAATAACCGGTGCGGGCCATCTTGTCCAAGAAGACGCGCCCGCCGAACTCACAGCCGCTCTCATCGCCTTCCTCCAGAACCCGCGCTAACGCCCAACAACCCGGTGAACCTTTTCGGTCACAGCACTAGCCGTGCCCCTCTGTCATGCCGTCATGGACGAACTGGCCGAACAGCATCCACCACTGAGGGAGGGCAGATACCTCGCCGGTGACGAGGGGCAAGGTCATCATCGGCTCGGCCGCTCTTGTGCCGGCAGGCGTTCTGCGTGCCGGTTGTGGACGATGATCCTGACGCGCATCGTCTTGCCACAGCCCTTGTATCCCTCCCTGACCTGCCACCGTCGGGGTTGTTGCCGGCGTCGTTGTGGCGGACGTCCGGGACGAGAGCGTTCCGCAAGGCCGACGAGCAGCTCACGGTCATGTTTGCCTGGTACGACGACAGCCGACGCGCTGGGTGGGGCATGTGAAAGCCCCGGCTGGACGGGGGAGACCAGCCGGGGCCGTAAGGCGGTGGCGTGCGGAGGGCGGTCGCCTCTCGGCGGAAGGCTCCATGGGGCTTCAGCCGGACGATCGTCCCCATGGGCTATAGGTGAGGCCCGGGGACACTGTCCCCTCCGCTAGCCACGTACAGATGAACGGTCAACCGTCTCGGGTTGTTCCCGCCCGAGTCCAGGCAGCCGGTGTGAGGTGGGGAACATCCATGCCGGGGGTCAGTTGAGGTAGTCGGCGACCAGGGTGGCGAATTCATCCGGGGTGGCCAGGCGGATACCGAGGCCCTCGGCCTTGGCTCGCTTGGACCCCGCGCCGTCTCCGGCGACGACAAGGGTGGTCTTCTTGGAAACGCTGGAGGAGGAGCGGCCACCGGCTTGTTCGATGAGCTCGTTCATCTGGTTGCGGCTGAGGTTCTCCAGAGGGCCGGTCATCGCGCCGGTGACCACCACCGTCATCCCCGTCAGCGGGCCGCCGACGGGCTCCTCGCTCGCTGCGGCGCTGTCTGCGACGGTTTCCGCCGGAGCGGGAGGGGTGGCGCCGGGTTCGGTCATGTTCACCCCGGTCGCGGCGAGTTTGTCGATGAGCGGGGCGAGTTCGGCGAGTTCGGCGACGATGGACGGCGCCTTCTCCGTGCCGATGCCCTCGACCTGCTGCATCAACGTGGCGTCGGCGGCGCGGATGTTGTCCATGGTGGCGAAGTGCCGGGCGATCCGGCGGGACATGGAGCGGCCGGTGCCGCGGACCCCGAGCGCGCAGAGCACCCGCGACAGCGGCTGGTCCTTGGCCGCGGCCAGTGCGGCGAGGAGGTTGTCGGTGCTGGTCTCTCCCATCCGTTCCAGGCTCAGGAGCTGTTCGCGGGTGAGGGTGAACAGGTCGGCGAGATCGGCGACCAGGCCGGCGTCGACGAGTTGAACGACGCGGGTCGCGCCGAGGCCTTCGATGTCGAGCTGGTCGCGGCCGGCGGCGTAGGAGAGGGCGGCGACCAGGTGGCAGTTCCGGCCGTTGTCGCAGCGCCAGCGTTGCTGGGTGGTGTCGATGTCGGCCCCGCAGCGCGGGCACATCTCGGGGAAAGCGATGGGCTGTTCGTCGCCGGTGCGCAGGTGGGCGACGGGGGCCTCGATGCGAGGGATGACGTCACCGGCGCGGTGGACCATGACGTGGTCGCCCAGGCGCAGGTCACGGCGGGTGATGTCGGCCGGGTTGTGGAGGGTGGCGTAGGTGATGGTCGCGCCGTCGATCTCGACCGGTTCCAGGACGGCGCGCGGGGCGATGATGCCGGTGCGGCCCACGTTCCACTCCACCTGAAGCAGGCGGGTGATCTTTTCCACGGCGGGCAGCTTGTAGGCGATCGCCCAGCGTGGAGCGCGGGAGCCTGATCCGGCGGCCTGCTGGTCGGCCGCGAGGTCGGCCTTGATGACGACTCCGTCGATCCCGAACGGCAACTGGGCGCGCAGCGCGCCGATCTCCCGCACGCGGGCGAGGACCTGTTCGACGGTGTCGGCGGTGATACCGGGCGCGGCGGTCGTCGCGGTGGTGTTCACCCCGTACGCGGCGGTCTGGGCCATGAGGTCGCTGTGCGCGAGCTCGCCCAGCTGTTCCGCCAGCGTGGTCTCGGTGCCTGCGGTGGGAAGGAGTCCGTAGCCGAAAAAGGTCATCGGCACGGTGTAGGCGCGCTCCCGGGCGCGCAGGCTGCCGGCCGCAGCGCCCCGTGGGTTGGCGAACGGCTGCCCGCCATGGGCGGTGCGCACCTCGTTGGCGTACTCGAACTGGGCGGTGGTCATCAGTACTTCACCGCGGACCTCTACGGTGACCGGCTCGGCCAACTGCTCGGGCAGGCCCTCGATGGTGCCGATCGCGTGTGAGACGTCCTCTCCGGCCGTTCCGTCGCCACGGGTGATCAGCTGTCTGAGGCGGCCGCGGCTGTAGCGGGCGGCGACCGCGAGCCCGTCCAGTTTCGGCTCGACACTGAAGCGGGTCACGTCGCGGCCGATCCTGCGGGACAGCGAGGCGGTCCAGGCGGTGAACTCGTCGGGGGAGAAGACGTTGTCCAGGCTCAGCATCACCACCGTGTGCGGGACATCTCCGACTGCGGCGCCTCCGGCGACTTTGCCGGTGGGGGAGTCGGGCAGCACCTCATCAGGGTGATCGTCCTCCCACGCTGCGATCCCGCGCACCAGCCGGTCGTATGTGTCGTCGTCCAGCGGAGAGGCACCATCCC
Organism: Streptomyces violaceoruber; assembly: GCA_000720805.1. Classification (GTDB taxonomy): domain Bacteria; phylum Actinomycetota; class Actinomycetes; order Streptomycetales; family Streptomycetaceae; genus Streptomyces; species Streptomyces cellulosae_A. Next base: position 3,807 of record JODI01000013.1, on the reverse strand, counting down.
CGTAGTAGGCGGCAGCGGCCGTCGCCACGGTCTCGACTGCCTGGGCGTAGGCGGCGGCATCCACGATCTGAGCAGTTGGTGTCGTCATGCCCGTCATCTTGCCTGTCACCACTGACAACGGCCCCGAACGCGGACGGGGCCTGGATCGTGAGCTGGACAGGGGACGGTGGCCAGGCAAGTGAGGAGCGCGCCGGACTCGTCGGCGTAGTCACAGGTGATGAAGTCGGCGAGGTGGCTGCCGGTGTCGGAGTCGAGGACCAGGAGCCAGACGGCGTTGAGGTCCCACCGCGCACGGTGAGCGTCCGAGTCCTTCAAGTTCTATCCCGTAAACGATCGGTTGTCGGACCGGGTCGTTGACTTTCGTATCGCTGCGCATCGCCTCCCGCAGCTCGAAGCGGCACTCCTTTGCATCCTGAGGCCGGGTGGTTGCGGTTTCGGGGCACGAGTTGAGCCTTTGCCCACTGAGTTGCCGCCAACTTGACGTCCCAGCTCGATGGGCTGATGTGATGGGTTCTCCGGGTACTCGTGCTGGTCGTGGGCCAGAGCCCACGACCAAGAGCATCTGTCAGCGTTGGCTTCGAGGTTCGTCAGGACGAGCAGAGCGCGCAGGACTCATTTTCAAGGGCCTGCATCGTCAGGCCGGTGGCCAGTGCTGCAGAGCTGCGCCGGCCCCCTGTTGCAGGTCCTCGCATGTCGCGCCGCCGGCTGCCTGTACGGCCACGCCGTTCGCGATCGTCATGACGTAGCGGGCGATCTTTTCCGGGTCAGCGCCGGCGGGCAGATCGCCCGCCTGGACGGCCCGCCGGAAGGTCGCGGAGCAGCGCCTGGCCGTGGGCACGCCAGTCAGCCAGGATGTCGCGGGCGACTCGCCCGGTCTCGCCGGTGGCCAGTGCGCCCTGGACACCGAGGCAGCCGGCGGGGAGTCCGGGCAGTGTGTTGGCGCGGACCGAGCCGACGAGGAAGGCCAAGACGACCTCGAGGGCGGTAGGTGCCTGCAGCGCCTCGGCGACGTAGGCAGCGGGCCCTTCCGGGTAGCGCATCGCCACATCCTACCGCTTTGGAACTGATCGGTACTGAACTGCTACAGTCACATTCTGCACCGATCGGTATGAAAGTTTGGGCAGTTCAGGATTACTCTTTACGGCACAGGGGAATAGAGGAACACCATGATCGAGAGCGATCTGCGTGACTGGTACATGCGCTACATCGAGGCGCTTAACGCCCACGAGTTCGACCGCATGGACGAGTTCATCGACGACCAGGTGCTGCTCGGCGGCCAGCTCGGCACCCGCGACGACGTGGTCACGGTCCTGAAGGGGATCGCCGACGCCGTTCCGGACATTCACTGGGAGGTCGACGAGTTGCTGTTCGATCGGGACGGCATTGCCGTCCGCGCCATCAACACGGGCACCCCGGCGAAGGAGTGGCTCGGTGTCCCAGCCTCCGGCGCCTCGTTCAAGATCGTCGAGTACGCCGTCTACAAGGTCCGTGGCGGCCGATTCGTCCAGATGACGAACCTGCACGACTCGGCCGAGATGCTCCGACAGCTGACCGCCTGACCGCCGAGATGTTCTGGCTGATCAGCCGACCAGCCAGAGCCTCCCCGGGCGGTCAGTAGTCCCGATCCCCGGGACACAGTGGAATGCTCAGTACTGGCGCAGGTGCGGGCCGAGCGGGACGAACTTGCCGTCGCCGAACGTGTCCTTGCGCGGGTGAGCGAGCAGCTCGCCGACGAGCGCGCCTCGGCCGCGCCAGCAGCGCCTCGGCCGCGCCAGCACCCGGGCGGGTGGGCGGCGGCCGGTGATGCTGATCCCGCATCGCACGCCGGATTTCGAACGCAGCAGCTGCCAGGCGTAGCGGGTCGCGGTGGGCCGGTGGTCGCCTCGGTCCAGGTGGGCCAGAGAATGTCGACGGTCTCCGCGACCACCTGTTGGTGCGCCGCTCGGACGGCACGGAGGCCGGCGCGTAGGCGCTGTAGGGCTGCCGCATGGCCTGAGCGAGATCGCGATGGGCGACGGGCTGTTCCGCCTGACCGAGCGGCTGGACGTCAAGGATCCGGCTCCTGATCCAGGTGATGTCCCTGTTGGCCTCCACCGCGGCCGCCTTCCACATGCGGCGCACCGGGCTGACCGGCGGGCCAGGGCACGGATCACGCTGTAGGTGATCTATCAGGCCGGGGTAGTAGCCCTTGCGTCGTCAGAGTTCGGACATCCGGGTATGGGGGGAGTGGCCGGAGTGAATGACGGGGGCGTCCAGGGTCCGGCCGCTCTCGATGAGTCGGCTGGGGACCGGCTCCAGGGCGTTCAGCGGGCGGCGCGCGGGTCACAGGCGCATGACGATCAGGGCGATGTCGTCGCGGGCGCCGCTGCTGACGCCGAGGTTCGCGAGCAAGGCGTCAGCCAGACGCTCGGGGTTGTGGCGGGCATGGCGGGCGAGCGTGTCGGTGAGGCGTTGCAGGCCGGCATCGATGTCCTCGCCGCGGCGTTCGATGAGGCCGTCTGTGTAGAGCACGAAGGTGTCGCCAGGTGTGTAGGGCAGGTCGGCCTGGAGGCGGGGGACGGGTTTGGGGCGTGCCCCCAGCGGTGGGTCGGTGGCCTGGTCGAGAAGATCGCAGGTGCCGTCCGGGTGGAGCAGGACGGGGGGCGGGTGCCCGGCGCTGCTGTACATGATGCGGCGAGCGTGGGTGTCGACGACGGCTTGGACGACGGTGGTGGCCAGCGCACCCTCGACATAGCGTGCATACAGGCCCAGGACGTCCAGGGCTCTCGCGGGCTCTTCGACGGCCCGGACGGAGGCCGACAGCGCGCTGCGGAGCATGCCCATGACGGCGGCGGCCTCCAGGCCGTGGCCGACGACGTCGCCTACCGCGACGGCGAATCTGTTCTCGGGCAGGTCGACCACCTCGTACCAGTCGCCGCACACGTTCAGTGATCCCGCGGCGGGCAGGTAGCGCACCACGGTGTCCCGATGCCGGGCCAAATGGGGTGAATGGAGCATGGCCTCCTGCAAGGTGACGGCGACCTGGCGCTCCCGGGCGTGGGCTCGTCGCAGTTCCTCGTTCAGTCGATGGAGCTCGCGCGCCCGTGCGTACAGTTCGACCTCCATCGCCTCCACGTCGCTGAGCGCCCCGCCTCCGCGCGGGCGAGGGTGGGAGAGGATGAACGAGGTCACATCCTCCCCCCGGTGGATGATCCATTCCACCTGCCCATCCGGCCCGAGCACCGGTGTGTTGATCGCGGACCACCAGCGCTCCTCGAAAACGCCGGGCCGGTCGACCACGGGAATGTCGTACTTCATCGGCGCCATCGTGTCCGGCTCCTTCGAGCGCAGGACCCAGTGCAGGGAGGCGTGAAGATTCCGCACCCCGTCCGCATCCGGGTCCGCCGGATTCTCAGGGAAGGCATCGAAGAGGTACCGCCCGAGCAGATCCTCCCGAGTACGGCCCGTCACGCGGCAGGCCGCCTCATTGACGTCCGAGAGCACCAGATCCGGACCCAGCACCATGCAGGGGCTGGGGGTGACCGCGAAAAGTGCCTGGTAGTCGATCCCCGGCCTCGCCACAGGATGTGGCCGGGCATTCTCAGCAGGGCTGCTCTCGTCCCTCACCCTTACGTTCTACCGTTCGCCGGCGTCTTCGGCACCTGGACACAACACCTGCCCTAGATGAGCGATGCCAGGTGCAGTCCCGACTGGTAGCGGACGGCGAGATGATGGTGGAGTCCACCGAAACTGTCCACTCCAGGCGGCCGACCGCATCGTCACGGACCTGAACTTTCTTCAGCAACCGGGCCCACGTGCCGTCGACTT
>JODI01000012.1 GCA_000720805.1 Streptomyces violaceoruber | reverse complement strand
CCCCCAACCCCACCGACCTGCGATTGTTCGAGGTGGGCGGGGACGACCCCGTCGTGTCCGGGCCGGGCGGGGAGGAGCGGCGGCCGGCGAGGCGGCGGCGTGGCGTCGCACTGGCCGCCGGTGGGGCCGTCGTCGCGGTCGTGGCGGCCGCCGGGTTCGCCGGCGGGCTGTTCTCCTACGAGACGCCCACCCGGGAAGGGGCGCCGCCCAGGGACGTACGCGCGGCCGTCCCGGACACCTCGACCAGCGCGGCGTCGGTGTCCCCGACCACGGAGAGCCCGTCGGCGCCGCCGACGTCCACCACTCCGTCGCCGACGAGCGCCAGTCCCTCGCCCACCTCGTCACCCTCGGCGTCCGCGTCCAGCGCCTCGCCGAGCCTCTCCGCGTCGGCCACGCCGACCGGGACACCGACGAGCAGCGCCACCGGCTCCGACACGGGCTCCGACACCGGCTCGGGAGCCGCCGAAGAGGGCAAACCCAGTGACCGCGACGCCTCCGTCCTGCGGCGCGGTGCCCAAGGCCCCGAGGTCACCGAACTCCAGCAGCGTCTGCACCAGCTGTACCTCTACAACGGCCAGATCGACGGCACCTTCAGCAGCCAGGTCGAGGAAGCGTTGCGCAACTACCAGTGGTCCCACAACGTCGGAACCGAGAATCTCGGCGTCTACGACCAGGAGACCCGCGAGTCCCTGGAGGCGGCGACGTCGGAACCGTAGGGCTGCGGGCGCGGCCCGGTCAGGCGGCACGCCCGCGCGGCGGCGGCGAGCGCGGCGCGGGCGTGCCGCCGTCGACGGCACGTCACCCGGTGCTCGCCCCGCCCCGGCGTCGGTACGGGCGTCGCCCTCACCCCACGTGCACCCTCAAGGCGCCGTTCCCCGCCGCCTCCACCCGTACTTCCGTCAGATCCCGCACCACCACGTCGGGCCCATGCTGCGCGGCCCGGGGCCCGACCCCGACAACCCGCATCCCGGCGGCCCGCCCCGCCTGAATGCCCGCACCGGAGTCCTCGAAGACGACGCAGTCGGCCGGAGCCACTCCCAGTTCGGCCGCCCCCTTGAGGAACCCCTCGGGGTCCGGCTTGCTCGCGCCGACGGACTCGGCGGTGATCCGGACGTCCGGGAGGTCCAGTCCCGCCGCGGCCATGCGCGCGGTGGACAGGGGGACGTCGGCTGACGTGACCAGCGCGTGCGGCAGCCCCCGCAGGGACGCGAGGAACTCCGGCGCGCCGGGGATCGCGACGACGCCCTCCATGTCCGCCGTCTCCTCGGCGAGCATGCGGGCGTTGTCGGCGTGGTTCTGCTCCACGGGGCGGTCGGGCAGCAGCAGGGCCATGGAGGCGTGGCCCTGCCGGCCGTGGACGACCTTCATGACCTCGTCCCCGTCCAGCCCGTGCCGTTCGGCCCAGCGGCGCCAGATCCGTTCGACGACGGCGTCGGAGTTGACGAGCGTGCCGTCCATGTCCAGCAGGAGGACGCGGGCGGTGAGAACGGTGGGCACGGTGGTGGCCGTCATCGGCAGCTCCAAAGCGCGGGAACGAGGGGGCAAGGGCACAGGGGGTTCCCCGGCCGCCCCCCGAGGAACAAGGTGGCCCCGCCCGCCGGTCAGGGAAAACAGGCGGGAACCACTTTGTTTCTCTACGGTACAAAACAAGTGCGCCTTCCCGCCACCATCTCCGGAAACAGTTCACCCGCCGTTCAGGCCTGCCGACCGCTGCGGAGCGCTCCCCCGGCGACCCCAGGCCCCTCACCCGGCCGCCACCGCAAGCCATCCTGGCCGGCCCCGGCCCGCCTCACCCGGCCGTCACCGCAAGCCGCCCTGGCCCATCCCGGACCCTCTCGCCCAGGACCGCACACCCAAGACCGCACACCCGGGACCGCACACCCGGGACCGCTCACCCAGGACCGCTCGCCAAGACCACCTCACCCCGTCACCGCCTCCCACAGGCTCCACCCGCCGAGCCCGAGCATCAGCAGAGCCGCGACCTTGGTGATCAGCCTCAGCGGCACCTTCTTCATCAGCGCCCTGCCGCCGACGATGCCGAGCCCCGCCACCGCCCACAGGGCGAGCACCGCGCCGAGGCCGACGGAGAGCGGGTCGTCGTAACGGGCGGCGAGGTTGGCCGTCATGATCTGGGTCAGATCGCCGAACTCGGCGACCAGGATGAGCATGAAGCCCGCCCCCGCGACCTTCCAGAAGGACTGGTTCTCCGGCTTCCGGATCTCCTCCTCGCCCTCATCCTTCTTCATCAGCAGCACGGCCGCGCCACCGAGGAAGAGCACACCTGTCAGCGCGTGCACGATCTGCTGCGGCAGCAGCGTCAGCACGCTGCCCGCCGCGACGGCGAGCGCGACATGCAGCGCGAAGGCGGCGGCGACGCCCGCGAAGACGTAGGAAGCGCGGTACCGGGTGCCGAGAACGAGACCGGCGAGCGCGGTCTTGTCCGGCAGTTCGGCGAGGAAGACGACGCCGAAGACGACCGCCGTCACGGTGAAGCTGATCAAGGTTCCTCAATCGGTCGGGGCTGCCCCACCGAGAGTCACGAGCCTTCTCACAAGACGCCTCGGCAGGGCAGCGCACGGTCCGCCCATGCCGTACGGCACGGGCGTGCACTGCTTGCCGAAGGTCTCGCTGGCCGGCCCACGTCGATGGGCCTGCCTCCGGGCGCCGGCTCAGACGAGCTGAGCAGTATGTCGACGGTCCGGCGAAGAGCTACTCCCCTTCTGCGCCGTCCATCGTACGCGAGGCCGACGGGAGGCCGGCGGGAGGCCGACGCCAAGCCGAGGCGGAGCCCACGGGCGACCGGCGGGTGACCCACGGGAGGCCGACCGTCCAAGCTTCACGTCACATCTCGTCCCACATCTTGTTCTGTCATGCGCACGTCACTAACTTCTCACCGTACGCACATCTCCCCGCAACACGGCGTGGCGAGCATTCGAACGCTCGCACCGCAACGCCCCCACACTCCCAGGGAGTTCGCATGCCGAAGTTCTACGCGCGTCGACGGCTCAGCATACTCGCGGCGCTCACCGGAGTCATGGCCTCGATCGCCGTTTTCAACGGCCCGACCGCCTCCGCCGCCCTCCCCACCCCGGTCAGCGCCGCCACCGCCCGCACCTACCTCGCCTCCCTCACCGTGGCCACCGAGGACCGCACCGGCTACGACCGCGACCTGTTCCCGCTCTGGATCACCCAGTCCGGCACCTGCAACACGCGCGAGACGGTTCTCAAGCGCGACGGTTCGAACGTCGTCACCGACTCCGCCTGCGCCGCCACCAGCGGCAGCTGGTACTCCCCGTACGACGGCGCCACCTGGACCGCCGCCTCCGACCTCGACATCGACCACCTCGTCCCGCTCGCCGAGGCCTGGGACTCCGGGGCCGACGCCTGGACGACCTCGCGGCGCCAGGCCTTCGCCAACGACCTGACCCGGCCGCAGCTGGTCGCCGTAACGGACAACGTCAACCAGGCCAAGGGCGACCAGGACCCGGCCACCTGGATGCCGTCGCGCACGGCCTACCGCTGCACCTACGTCCGCGCCTGGGTCCAGGTGAAGTACTACTACGACCTCTCGGTCGACTCGGCCGAGAAGAGCGCGCTCACCAACTACCTCGCGAGCTGCTGACGCCCCTCCCGCGAGCCGCCGCCACAGGATCCGCACACCCGGATCCCCGAACCGTGACCCGCGGAAACTCCCCGCTCGCCTCCGTCGTTCCGTACCGTACGGGGCGACGGAGGAGGGCGATCACGTGGCGGGACTGCGCCTGGGGCCACTGCTGAGGTACGTCGACGGCACGTCCGCGACCGTGTGGGTCGAGACGAGCCGTCCCTGCACCGCCGAGGTGCGCTGCGCCGACGGCACCGGCGGCGAGGCCCGCACCTTCCAGATCGAGGGCCATCACTACGCGCTCGTCCCGGTGACCGGGCTGACCCCGGGCACGACACGGGCGTACGAGGTCCACCTGGACGGCACGCGCGTGTGGCCGCTGCCCGACGCACCCTTCTCGGAGTTCCCGGACTCCGTCATCCACACCCCGACCGACCAGGCCGCCGTCCGCGTCGCCTTCGGTTCCTGCCGTTGGGCCGCGCCCCCGTCCGGCGAGAAGGACCCGGTCGGCCCCGACGCCCTGGACACCCTCGCGACCCGGGTCGCGGCCGACCCCGAGGGCGAACGGCCCGACGTACTGCTGCTGTTGGGCGACCAGGTGTACGCCGACGAGACCAGCCCGGCGACCCGCCGCTGGCTGGCCGCCCGCCGCGACGTGGGCGACCCGCCGGGCAACGAGGTCGCGAACTACGAGGAGTACACCCACCTCTACTACGAGTCCTGGCTCGACCCCGAGGTGCGCTGGCTGCTGTCCACCGTGCCCAGCTGCATGATCTTCGACGACCACGACGTCGTCGACGACTGGAACACCTCCGCCTCCTGGCTCGCCGACATGCGGACCACCGACTGGTGGCAGGAGCGGCTGCTCAGCGGCCTGATGTCGTACTGGGTCCACCAGCACCTGGGCAACCTCCCCCCGGCCCAGCTGGCCGCCGACCCGCTGTACGCGGCCGTCCGCGCCACCCCCGACGGCACGGCCACCCTGCGTTCCTTCGCCGCCGAGGCCGACGCCGACGCCACCGCGGTGCGGTGGAGCTACCGGCGCGACTTCGGCCGCGTCCGGCTGCTGATGGTGGACTCCCGGGCGGCCCGCGTCCTCGACGAACAGAACCGCTCGATGCTCGACCCGGGCGAGGCGCGGTGGCTGCGCGAAGAGGCGCTGGACTCGCGGGAGTCGTACGACCACCTCCTTATCGGCACCTCGCTGCCCTGGCTGCTGCCCCACCTGGTGCACGACGCCGAGGCCTGGGACGCGACGCTGTGCCGGGGCGACAAGGGCGCCCGCTGGGCCCGCTTCGGGGAGAAACTGCGCCGGGCGGCCGACCTCGAGCACTGGGCGGCGTTCCCGGCGTCCTTCGACGCACTGGCGGACCTGATCGCCGAGGCCGGTTCGGGACCGGACGCGCCGGCGACCGTGCTCGTCCTGTCCGGGGACGTGCACCACGCGTACGTGGCCGAGGCGAAGTGGCCCACGAGGTCACCGGACGCGCGGGTCCTCCAGCTGACCTGCTCCCCCGTCCACAACTCCATCCCGCTGTCGATACGGCTCGGCTTCCGCTTCGGCTGGAGCGCCGCGGCCCGGGCCCTCGGCCGGCGCTTCGCCCGGCACGGACGCTGCGCCCGGCCGCCGGTCAGCTGGCGGAAGACGGGCGGCCCCTGGTTCGGCAACCAGCTGATGACCCTGACCCTGCGCGGCCGTTCGGCCCGACTCCGGCTGGAGCAGGCGCGGGAGGAGCGGAGGACGGCGACCGCGGAACTGCGGACGGTCGTGGAGTCGGAACTCGTTCCGTAGTTCACGCGGTTGGCTCGGTTGCTCGGTTCGCTCAGTTCGCTCGGTTCGCTCAGTTCGCTCGGTTCGCTCGGTTCGCTCGGTTACGTCGCGGTATGCCCTCTCCACCCGCCATGCCCGGCAGATTCGGGTCTGAAGGGCAATCCCCCGGTTGTGTCCGTTTGTTGCGCCCGTGACCCGTGATGCTCGTGACACGTCCCACACTCCGTACCTCCAGGGGTCGGCTCCCGCTGCCCCCGACGGCATGATGAGGCGGACCGTCCGCTTCCAGCCACCTGCCCGCTCCCGTCCTCCAGCCACCACCCACTCCCCCACTCCCGCCCCGACTCCCACCCTCCACCCTCCACCCACAAGCCCGCCCCGAACGGGTTCCGCCAAGCGCCCCCACACGCCCGGGAGAACCACCCTTGCCCGCACCGACCACGGACCACGCACCCGTCTCCGTCGCCCTGGTCGGCGCCGGTCCGCGCGGCACCAGCGTCCTGGAACGCCTCTGCGCCTCCGCACCCGAACTCCTCCCGCCCGGCGCCGGACTCACCGTCCACGTCGTCGACCCGGCCCCGCCCGGCCCCGGGCGCGTCTGGCGGACCGCGCAGTCGTCCGAGCTTCTGATGAACACGGTGGCCTCCCAGGTGACCCTGTTCACGGACGACAGCGTGGACTGCTCGGGCCCGATCCGGCCGGGCCCCAGCCTGTACGAGTGGGCGGGCGGCGCGCTGGGCCCGGACGAGTACCCGACCCGCGCCGAGTACGGCCGGTACCTGGAGTGGGTGTTCGCACGGACGGTGCGCGAGGCGCCGCCCGGACTGTGTGTGCGGACGCACGCGGCACGCGCGGTACGTCTCGACGACGACCTCGACGATCCCGACGGCCGCCAGACCCTCACCCTCGACGACGGCCGGGTACTGGCCGGGCTGTCCGCCGTCGTCCTCGCCCAGGGCCATCTGCCGGCCGTCGCGGACCCGACGGTACGGCGGCACACCGCGTACGCCGAACGCCACGGCCTGCGCCACGTCCCGCCCGCCAACCCCGCCGACGTCGACCTGTCCGCCGTAGCCCCCGGTGAGCCGGTGCTGCTGCGGGGCCTGGGCCTCAACTTCTTCGACCACACCGCCCTGTTGACGACCGGCCGCGGCGGCCGCTTCGTCCCCGACGGCGACGGGCTGCGGTACATACCCTCCGGCCGCGAGCCGCGACTGTACGCCGGTTCGCGGCGTGGCGTTCCGTACCAGGCGCGCGGCGACAACGCGAAGGGCCCCTACGGCCGTCACCTCCCGCGCGTGCTGACCGACGAGGTGATCGCCCGCCTCCGCAAGCGCGCCGACTCCGGTGAGGCCCCGGACTTCCTCGCGGAGATATGGCCCCTGGTCGCGAAGGAGGTGGAGACGGTCTACTACGAAGGCCTGGTCGGGGACAGCGAGTTCGGCGCCACGGAGCTGTGGGCCACCAAGTTCGGCCCCTCCACCTTCCGGGACCGTTTCCTCGCCACCGCGCACGGCACCCCCGAAGAGAGGGCCGTGCTCGACGAGTTCGGCGTGCCGGAGTCCGACCGCTGGTGCTGGGACCGGATCTCCCGCCCGTACGCGGGACATGCCTTCCCCGACCCCGCCGCGTGGCGGGAGTGGCTGCTCGGACACCTCCGCGAGGATGCCGCCCAGGCCGCCCTCGGCAACGTCGAGGGCCCCCTGAAGGCGGCCCTGGACGTGCTGCGCGACCTGCGCAACGAGCTGCGGCAGATCGTCGACCACGGCGGACTCGCGGGCGCCTCCCGCCGTGACCACCTGGACCGCTGGTACACCCCGCTCAACGCCTTCCTCTCCATCGGCCCGCCCCGCCGCCGCATCGAGGAGCTGACGGCGCTGGTGGCGGCGGGCGTGGTGGAGGTGCTCGGGCCGCGCCTGGAGGTACGCGAGGAGGACCGCGGGGACGGGCCGGAGGCAGCGGGCGACGCGGAGGAGGCGGACGGGTCGGCGGGGGCGGACGGGTCGGACGGAGTGCGCGGGCCGGAGGGCGTGCGCGGGGCGGAGGGGGTGCGCGGGGCGGCGTGGGTGGCCCACTCGCCCGACGTGCCGGGTTCCGCCGTACGCGTGACGACCCTCATAGAGGCGCGGCTGCCGGAACCCGACCTGCGCAGGACCGCCGACGAATTGCTCGCCCGGCTGCTGAAGACCGGTCAGTGCCGGCCACACACAGTCGACGGTTACGAAACCGGGGGCTTGGACGTGACACCACGTCCGTACCACCTGATGGATCGTCAAGGGCACGCGCACGCAAGGAGATTCGCCTTCGGGGTCCCCACGGAGGGCGTCCACTGGGTGACCGCGGCGGGAGCACGGCCGGGTGTGGATTCGGTCACGCTTTCGGACGCGGATGCGGTGGCCAGAGCCGTTCTGCGTGCGACAACAGCTGGGACGGAAGGGAAAGCGGGTGTGAATCCGCGGCTGAATGTTGAACTTGCAACCATCGATTAGGCGCACCTAACGTGGGTGCTCCGCTCGGTTCGTCCCCAGACCGGTCCCCCCACGGACCGGCCAACCGAAGGAGTCACCCCCACCATGACCGAACGTCTCAACAGCGCCCAGCCGTACGCCGTCGGTCTGTTCCGCGTTGTCGTCGGCCTGCTCTTCGCCTGCCACGGCGCCGCCACGCTCTTCGGCGTCCTCGGCGGTGCCGACGGCAGCGGCGGTACGGCCGAGGCGGGCGCCTGGCCCAACTGGTACGCGGCCGTCATCGAACTCGTCGGCGGTTCCCTCGTACTGATCGGCCTGGGCACGCGGGTCGCCGCGCTCATCTCCTCGGGCTCGATGGCCTACGCCTACTTCAAGGTGCACCAGCCCAACGCCCTGTGGCCCATGGAGAACAGCGGCGAGGGCGCCGCAATGTTCTGCTGGGCCTTCCTGCTCCTGGTCTTCACCGGATCCGGCGCCTTCGGCCTGGACCGCCTGTTCAGCAAGGGCTCTGCGTCCACGGAGAAGGCGTCCGAGCAGCAGACGCCGGTGGCAGCCTGACCCGGTGGCAGCCTGACCCGGAGACCCGTACGGGCGACCGGTCCAGGCGACCGGTCCCGGCGTGACGACGGCGCCCGTTCCCGCGGCTCACGCGGGGCGGGCGCCGTTTCCGTGGTTCCGAGCAGGTGAGCACGTGAGTACCCGCACCCGCGCACCCGGTGAACTGACCGTCACACCCCAGGCGTACGCTGTATGGCTGTTATGGGCCGCCCCTGCCGCACCCCCGCGACACCTGCGGCAACGCAGCACGACCGGCCACGGGGGACACGGGGATACGGGGATACGGGGAAGCGCTGTGTTCGAGAGTGTGGGGGCGTTGATCGGCAGCCCCTGGATCTACGCCATGGTGGCGCTGTCGGTGCTCCTGGACGTCTTCCTGCCGGTCCTGCCGAGCGGGGTCCTGGTCATCACGGCCGCCACCGCGGCGGCAGCGGGGTCGGGTGCGGCGACCGGCGAGGTACCGCACCGGGTGCCGGACATCCTGGCGCTGGTGCTCTGCGCGACCACGGCGTCGGTTCTCGGTGACCTGGTGGCGTACCGGCTGGCCTGGCGCGGCGGCGAACGCCTCGACCGCGCGATCGCCCGCTCCCGTCGGCTCAGCATCGCGCAGGAACGTCTCGGCGCGGCACTGGCCCGGGGCGGCGGCGCCCTGGTCGTCCTCGCCCGCTTCGCCCCGGCCGGCCGCTCGGTCGTCTCCCTCGGCGCCGGCGCCGCCCACCGCCGCGCCCGCGACTTCCTCCCCTGGTCCGCCCTGGCCGGCCTCTCCTGGGCCGCCTACAGCGTGGCCCTCGGCTACTTCGGCGCCCACTGGCTCGGCACGACCTGGCTGGCGACGGGGGTGTCGGTCCTGGCCCTCTTCGGGGCGGGGGCGGGAGCGGCGTACGTGATGCGACGGCAGCCGAGGGCGGCGGAGCCGGCGTAGCGAGGGGACGCGCCGTCGGTGCGGCATCCGGTCGGCGTCGGAACCCGCCCCCAGGGGCAGTGCGGCGCCGGCCCGGGCCCGTGCGCCCCGCGTCACCCGGCCCGTCGCGCGGGCGCCCCCCGCACCTCCAGTCCGGCCAGCAACTCGGCCGTGGCCTCGGCGATCACATCGACCGCCCGGTCGAACACCTCCTGGTTGTGCGCGGCGGGCGCCCGGAACCCGGACACCTTCCGCACGTACTGGAGGGCAGCGGCCCGAATGTCCTCCTCCGTCGCCTCCTCGGGCAGGACCGGCGGACGGAGCGTCTTGATGCTGCGGCACATACCCCCAGTCTCGCCCCTCGGACCGACACCTGTCCCGGGAACCCGACGCCTGCGATGATCACCCGCGAGGCGGCCACCACCAAGGGGCCGACCGACGAGAGGAAACCCTCACCATGGCGCACGAGTCGGCCCCCGCATCGGCTCAGGAACTCACCGTCGCCGTCCTCGGCCCCGGCGGCACCGGCGGCCTCCTCGCCGGGCTCCTGTCCCGCGCCGGTCACCGCGTGATCTGCCTGGCCGGCGAGGAGACGGCCGCCACCCTCCGTACGGCCGGAATCCAGATCCGCAGCGCACGGTACGGCGACTTCACGGCCCGCGTGGAAGCCGACACCGTCCTGCGCGCACCGGTCGACGCCTGCGTGATCGCGGTCAAGCACACCTCCCTGGACGCCGCCCTCGACCGCGTCCCGCCCACCGTGCTCGGCGACGCCCTCCTCGTCCCGCTCCTGAACGGTGTCGAACACCCGGCGACCCTGCGCGCCCGCTACCGCCCGGACCGGGTCGCGCCCACCGTCATCCGCGTCGAGTCGACCCGGGTGGCCCCGGGCGTGATCGAGCACGCCAGCCCCTTCGCCGAGGTGGACCTGGCGGGCGACGGCGTCCCCCGCGAGCGTCTCGACGCGCTGGCGAAGGCCCTCACCGCCGCCGGTCCGGCCACCCGCGTCCTGGCCGACGAGACGGCGTCCCTGTGGACGAAGATGTCGTTCCTCGCACCCTTCGCCCTGCTGACGACGCGCCACGGACTCCCGCTCGGCGACATCCGCACCCGTCACCGCGAGGAACTGACCGCCCTGGTGGAGGAGACCGCAGCGGTCAGCTCGGCGTCCGGCGGCCCGGCGGACCCGGCCCGGGCGATGGCCCGCTACGACGCCTTCCCCCGGCCACCAAGTCGTCGATGCAGCGCGACGCGGAGGCGGGACGCCCCCTCGAACTGGACGCCATCGGCGGCGCGTTGCTCCGCGCGGCCGAGCGCCACGGAGTGCCGGCACCGGTGACGGCGCGCGTCGTCGACGAGTTGTCGTCCATGAGCGTCGACGAGTTGTCGTCCATGAGCTGAGAACACCGGCTACCGGGGCCCGGGCCACCACGACATGGCCCGGGCGGGCGTCCGCCCGACTTTGCCGAACCGGCAACAACGCTCGCGGCCCCGTCCCGGGACGTCGCAGGATCGTCGTACGAGCAGCCGTAGCACCGCCGGACGGTCCCGTCGGGCGGCCGGTGCACCCGACGTACGGAGGACGACGCGATGCCGCAGCCGGACCCTCGGTCCACGCGACTCACCCACCGGCTGGTCCCCGGCCCCGCCGGCCGGATCCACCTGGTGGAGCAGGGGACGGGACCGCTGGTCCTGCTGCTGCACGGATTCCCGGAGTCCTGGTACTCGTGGCGGCACCAGCTGCCGGTGCTGGCCGCCGCCGGGTACCGCGCGGTCGCCGTGGACGTGCGCGGATACGGGCGCTCCTCGAAGCCGGCCGCGGTGGACGCGTACCGGATGCTGGAGCTGGTGGCGGACAACGTGGCCGTCGTCGAGGCGCTGGGCGGACGGCCCGCGGTGGTCGTCGGACACGACTGGGGCGCGACGATCGCCGCGCACTCCGCCCTGCTGAGGCCCGACGTGTTCCGCGCGGTCGGCCTGCTGAGCGTTCCGTACACCCCGCCCGGCGGCCCCCGACCGACCGAGATCTTCGCCCGACTGGGTGGCGGGGAGCAGGAGTTCTACGTCTCCTACTTCCAGGAACCGGGCCGCGCCGAACGGGAGATCGAGCCGGACGTACGCGGCTGGCTCGCCGGTTTCTACGCCGCCCTGTCCGGCGACACGATGCCCGCAACGGGCGCCCCGGATCCCCATTTCGTCAGCCCCGGCGGCACCCTGCGCGACCGTTTCCCGGACCGTCGGCCGGCCTGGCTCGGGGAGCGCGAACTCGACGTCTACTCCGGGGAGTTCGAGCGTACGGGTCTGACCGGCGCTCTGAACCGCTACCGCGCGCTGGACCTCGACTGGAAGGACCTCGCCGACCGCACCGGCGCGCCGATCCCCCAGCCGTCCCTGTTCCTCGGCGGCTCCCTGGACGCCTCCACGACCTGGCTGGCCGACGCGATCGACGCTTTCCCCACCACTCTGCCGGGTCTGCACGCCTCCCACCTGCTCGACGGCTGCGGCCACTGGATCCAGCAGGAACGCCCCGAGGAGGTCAACGGCCATCTGGTGGAGTGGCTGGCCTCCCTGCCCGCCGGTGCCGACGGTCAGCATTAGGGCATGAGGGGATCGCCTCCGGTCGACTCGGCGCTGACGGACCACCGCCCGGGCGGCGGACCAGGCGCCCGCGTGCTTGCCCGGCACCAGGGCGTCGGTGCCGACGGCGAGCCTACTGATCACCGACAGCGGGGTCCCAGGGCGGGGGTGCGGCAGGCGCGTCGCGGGCGGCGTCGGCGTAGCGGCGGGCCAAGTACCCGAAGGCGGCTATGAGTTCAGGCGGTCCGACGACCTCGATGTCGGCGTCGAACATGCCGATGGTGGCGGCCTGGCCCGGCCAGGACCAGGAGCGAGGACGAGCCGACAGCGGTTCGGGCCGAGTTCCTCGACGAGTCCGTCATGGGCGTGGCGGGAGACCGCGACGGCGGGCAGGTCGAGGATCACCTCACCGCGGCAGGGCCAGTCACCCGAGCCGACGGAGCCGCGGAACCGGGCGGCGACGAAGGCGATCATCGACGACACCCATCGCGGTCTGTCGGTCACCGGCGCCCGAGTCGTCCTGGTCGACGGCCGGGTCGCCGCGACCTGGAACGCCAAGGCCGACACCGTGACCGTCACCCCACTGCGCCCCTTCTCCCACGCGGAACGCACCGCCGTCACCGAACAGGGCGCCGCACTGGCGTCATTCCTCACAGACGGCTCGGACGACTCCCGCACAGACAGCCACCGCGTCCGCATCGCCCCGTAGCAAGGGACGAACCCCTGCATTACCACCCGCCGGGGTCATGTCGGCAGCGAAGCCCGCCGAGCCGAGGCCGAGGCCGACGCCGATGCCGATGCCGCGGAAGACGCCGCGGACGAAGCCGATATTCAGTTGCGCACCACCGTCACGCGGGTGAACGTCGCCTGACACCGTACGAAGGCAGGCAGATGACCACGCAGACTCCCCACGTCGACCATGAACTCATCCAGGCCGCGGCCCACGTCGCACGCACTCGCTGCCAGGGCGACAACCACACCATGGCGGCCGCGGCGCGCGCCCAGGACGGCCGGATCGTCACCGCGGTGAACGCGTACCACTTCACCGGAGGCCCCTGCGCCGAGCTGGTCCTCATCGGCACGGCAGCCGCCCAGGGCGCGTACGACCTGGAAACCATCGTCGCCGTGGGCGACCGCGACCGAGGCGTTGTGCCCCCGTGCGGCCGTTGCCGCCAGGTCCTTCTCGACTACTTCCCAGCCCTCGGGGTCATTGTCGGCGCAGGCGACAGCCTGCGCACCGTCCCCATCGGCGACCTGCTTCCCGAAAGCTACATCTGGTCGGACCACCAGCTCCACGACGAGGAAATCGCACCACCCGGCACGAGCTGACCCGAGCAGCTCCTGGACATCACGGCGTCCGGCACCTGAGGACGAGCCGCCAACCGGCCGCTGAGCACAGCGTGTTCAAGGGAAGCACTCCGTCACCCCCCTGCAAAGAACCCTCTCAGGGAACTCGCAACCCAAATTCGAACAGGCGTAGCATTGTGCCGTGGCTACGACCTATGACTTTCCGAGTGACCTCCTCGCCGGTCAGGAGGAGCTGCATCAGGTCCGGGCTGAGCTGTCGGCCCTGCTCAAACGGCTCCCCTGGTCGGTCGAGCCGCTGGACGGCTTCAGCGACGACAACGGCTGGCGCAAGGTGGAACGCCCCGCCTCCCCCGGCTGGACGGCGGACGAGCAGGCCGAGGTGGAGAAACTCCGGCAGCGCGAGCACGAACTCGCGGTCTTCGTCAGTGGCCACCGGTTCTGGACGGAGGTCGTGGCGGCGGAACGCGTGGACGCCCGTATGAAGCTGAAGCACGCGCACGAGAGCCGGGAGCAGCCGCAGACGTGAGAGACGACGAAGACCCCGGCCGCGGTCGGCCGGGGTCTTCGTCGTGGTGTGGGCGCGGACGGTTTCGAACCGCCGACATCCTGCTTGTAAGGCAGGCGCTCTACCCCTGAGCTACGCACCCGAGACGAGTCGACAGCCTACCTTGCCCGGGGCACTGCCCCGCAAACCCGTATCGGGACGATCCGCGAGGGCCTCGTGCGGGGGCTAACCCCCCTCCGAATACGGGAGCGCACCGGATCCTGCGGCGGGGTCCGGGTCCGTACGGTCGAAGGGCGAAGAGCCCAGAGGAGCGGGCGCGCGGAGCGTCCGCCGAGCCTTCGTCAGCCGTCCCAGGGGGAGTTCGTCATGGCCCGTACCACCGCCTCCCGTACCACCGCCGTCCGTACCACCGCCGCAGCCGGTGTCGTCACGGTGCTCGTCGTGGGGGTCGCCGCGTGCGGTGCCTCCGCTGGGGACGACAAGGACCCCGAGCACCGTTCCTTCGCCCTGCAGGGGCGCACCCTCACCGTCGACTCCGACGACTCGGCGCTGGACATCGTCGCCACGGAGGACCAGCCGGCGGGCAAGATCGAGGTGACCCGCTGGTTCCAGGGCACGGTCGCCATCGGCAAGGACCCCGAGGTCACCTGGTCCATGAAGGACGACCGGCTGAAGCTGCGCATGAAGTGCACCGGGGTGGTCGTCGACTGTGCGGCCAGCCACCGTATCGAGGTACCGCGTGGGATCCGCGTGAAGGTCGAGGACGGCGACGGCAGGGTCCGGGCCCGCGGCTTCGAGGACGCGCTGAGTATCCGTACGGGCGACGGTTCCGTCCGCGTCACCGACACCACCGGACCGCTGGACCTGCAAGCCGGCGACGGATCCGTGCGCGCCGAGGTCACTTCCCGGCAGGTCCGCGCCCGGGCCGGCGACGGCTCGGTGCACCTGGAACTCGGCGCCGTACCGGACCGGGTGGAAGCCCGCGCGGGAGAGGGCTCCGTCACGATGGTGCTGCCCCGCGCCACCTACCGCGTGACGACCCGGACCGGCGACGGCGGCGTGGATGTGTCCGTGCCGCGGGACGACTCCAGCCCCCATGTGGTGTCCGCGCAGACCGGCGACGGCAAAGTCACCGTTCGAACGGCGAACTGATCGCCCCGTGTGTTCGTCCCTAACCGGTGGGAGAATGGCATCGGGCAGGACGGATCACAGCACGGGAGAGGCACGTGACGGCGACACCACCGCAGTCGGACTCGCCGTTGGTGCCGCGCGCACCCCAGCCCACGCGTCTCGCGCTCCGCGACGCCCTCACGCTGATCGGTCTGCCGCTCGTCGCCGCGCTGGCGCTGCCCGCCGCCTTCGCCGGCGGCGGTACCCGGCGCTGGTTCGGCGGGCGCGCGGAGAGTCAGCGGGCCGAGGCGCAGGCCGCGAAGGACGCCGCCGCGGCCGCGTTCTACGAGCTCGACACCGCCCAGCGGGACCTGCGGATCTCCATAGAGACCATCACGGCCGTCGACGACTCCCCGGCCGCCCGGCGCACGGTCGCCGATTTCGACGCGATCGGCCGCCGCATCGACGAGGCCAGCAGCCAGTACATCGAGGCCGTCGACGCGCACGACCTCGACCGCGACGACCTGGAGGCCTCGGCCGCCGGCCAGGCCCGCGCCGCGCTCACCCGGGCCAAGGACGAACTGGGCCGGGTCAAGCAGGAGCTGGACCGGTTCGCGAGCGGGCTAGGACCGCTGCTCGGCAATGCCGAGACCCAGTTGGCCCGCCTCGCCCCCGCCGTCGAACGGGCCCGCCAGGGACTGCTCGCCGCCTCCAACGCCCTCGATGCCGTACGAGCGTCGGGGCTGAAGGCGGACGACCTCGCCGCCCGTCTCGCCGCCCTCGGACCCGAGCTGACCAAGCTGAACCAGGGCGCCGGTCAGCACGGCGTCCCCCAGACCCTGGAACGCGCCGAGCGGGTGGCGCGAGAGGCCGAGGCGGTCCGGGCGGAGGCCGAACGGCTGCCCGAGCGTGCCGCCGAGATCGACCACCGGCTGGTCTCCCTGCGCACCCGCGCCCAAGCCCTCACCACCCGCGCCGGGCAGGTCGAGCCGATCCTGAGCGAGTTGCGCCGACGCTTCACCGTCGCCTGCTGGCAGGACCTCCAGCACGTCCCGGAGCAGGCCGGACAGAACGTGGCCCAGGCCGAGCAGAAGCTGCGCGAGGCCCGCGCCGCCCGCGACGACCAGCGCTGGCCGGACGCGACCGCCCTCCTGTCGACGGTCCGCGCCCTGCTCAACGCGACCGACGATTCCGTCTCCGCCGCCGGCGACCGGCTGAGCCGACTGAACGCCGTCCAGAAGGACCCCCAGCAGGAGATCGACCGCACCCGCTTCGCCATCCGCGACGCCCAACGCCTCGCCATGGCCGGCCGCAGCACCCCCGACCCGCGCCACGCCCGCCCCCTGGACAACGCAGTCACCCGCCTCGACCAGGCAGTCAGCACCCTCGAAGGCCGCCACCCCGACTACTGGCACTTCCTGACAGAGACAGAGGCGGTACGTCAATCCGTGGCCCAAGTGGTCAGCCAGATCCGAGGGGAACGGGGAGCCGGCCACTGAGCCAGGGGCACGAAGCCGATCCCCGAAGCTCGCGCCAAGGCCGGTCACTGCGCCCTGAGTGCCGAGCTCGCTCCTTGTCCGGCTGAGTCCGGCTGCGTCCGGCTGAAGTCCCGACGCTTGTTCGGGCTTCCGGCTCGTGCCCTACGAGGTTCGACGGGAGCCGGTTAACCTGTGCGTATGCCTCGCTACGAGTACCGCTGCCGGACCTGCGGCGACACCTTCGAACTGAGCCGCCCGATGGCGGAGTCCTCCGCTCCCACCGCCTGCCCCGCGGGCCACGACGACACGGTGAAGCTCCTGTCGACGGTGGCGGTCGGCGGCTCGGCCTCCGCCCCGGCGCCCGCGCCCCGAGGCGGTGGCGGCGGAGGCGGTTGCTGCGGCGGCGGCTGCTGCGGCTGACAACCGCTCCCTCAAGGGCAGGGGGTGCCACTCCCCTACGCCCGCCCCCAAGGGCCGCTCTCACCAGCCGTCCGCACCACCGACCGCTCCCCTCCACAACCAGACACCCCCGTCCCGCCAAGTCCCTCCCCCTGCTCCCCCGCCCGGTTCAGCTGCCCAGGTACCGCAGCACCGCCAGTACTCTGCGCGAATATCCCTCACCCCCTGCCAGCTCCAGCTTGTCGAAGATCGCGTTGATGTGTTTCTCGACCCCGCTCTGCGAGATGTGCAGCCGCTGGGCGATGGCCGCGTTGGTGTGTCCCTGGGCCATCTCCGCCAGTACGTCCCGCTCCCGGGTGGTGAGCCGGCCGAGCAGATCGATGTGCGTGGTGCGGCCGAGCAGCTGCCGTACGACCTCCGGGTCGAAGGCGGCGCGGCCGCGGGCCACCCGCTGCAACGCGTCCAGGAACTCGTCGACTTGGACCACCCGGTCCTTGAGCAGATATCCGACTCCTGCCGATCCTTCCGACTCCCCGGTCAGCAGCTCCGTCGCATAGCGCTTCTCCACGTACTGCGACAGCACCAGCACCCCGATCCCCGGCCAGCGCTCACGGATCTCCAGGGCCGCCCGCAGCCCTTCGTCGGTGTGCGTGGGGGGCATCCGTACGTCAGCGACGACCACGTCGGGCTGATCCTCGGCGACCGCCTTCAGCAACAGCTCGGCGTTGCCCACGGCGGCGATCACCTCGTGTCCCTCGTCGGCGAGCAGCCGCACCAGCCCCTCCCGCAGCAGGGTCGAGTCCTCGGCCAGCATCACGCGCACGGCAGCTCCGCGGTCACCAGAGTGGGGCCGCCCGGCGGGCTGACCACCCCGAGTATCCCGTCGAGGGCCGCGACCCGCCGGGCGAGCCCGAACAGTCCGCTGCCCGAGGCGTTCGCGCCACCGCAGCCGTCGTCCTCGACACTCACGCACACCATCCCCTCGTCACGGCCGACCGCCACCGCTATCCGGCTCGGCGCCGCGTGCTTCACCGCGTTCGTCACAGCCTCGCAGACCACGAAGTACGCGACCGTTGCCACCGCCTGGTCCGGCTCCTCGGTGAGGTCGTACGCCACCCGTACCGGCACCGGCGCCCGCTCGGCGACCGTCTCCAGCGCCGCCCGCAGCCCGGCCTCGTCAAGCGTCGTCGGATAGATCCGCCAGGCCACCTCACGCAGTTCATCCAGCGCCTGGCGGCTCTCCTCATGGGCCTGGCGCAACAGCCGGTCCACGCGGTCGGTGTCCTGACTACGCCGGGCGCGGCCGATCAGCATGCCGAGGGCGACGAGACGCTGCTGAACTCCGTCGTGCAGGTCGCGCTCGATGCGACGCCGCTCGTCGTGCACCGCGTCGACCACGGCCGCCCGGCTCGCGGACAGCTCCGCGATCCGCCGCTCCAGCTCGTCCTCATGACGTGGGCCGAGGAGTCGGCGCGCCAACTGCCGCTCCAGCTCGGTGACTCCGCCTATCCCCTGTGTCGCGAGAAACAGCAGGAACAGGCCGCCCAGGCTGCTGAAGGCCAGCGACCAGGGACTGCGGATGTCGTCCAGCAGCAGCCATCCGTATATCCAGACCGTGCCGTACGCCAGGCCGATCGCCACCGACAGCATCACGACCCCGCCCAGGACGCCGAGGGCCCACCGGCAGGACAGATACCGCAACGCCTGCGCGTCCTCGTACGCCGGCGGAACACGTACGCCCAGCCATGCCTTCAGCCGGGCGCGCTCCAGCTCCGTCATGGTCCGCGCGCACGCGAGGACCGGGCGGAGCACGGCGCGTCGGCCGGCCGGCCAGGCCGCCACGAGCGCCAGGACCAGCGCGGCCAGGATCGTGAAGGGCACCTCGACGGCGGCGGTGACGGCTCCTGTCACGAGCCCGGCACCGCGCCGCGTCCCCCGTCGTGCAATGTCTCGCATGATCGCGAGGCTAGCCGGGGGCGAGGACCGCGCACACTGCGGAAAACCGCAATTCCGGAATGCGGTTGACCGCAGTGGATCGTGCGGTCTTCCTCAGGGCTCCTTCAGCTGGGATTTCCTACCGTGATCGGCATGACAGCCATCGCAGCGCAGACAGTCACGGACGGGGGTGCGGCCCCGCGGTGGATCAACGACCTCATGGACACGTTGGGCGCGCCCGGCGCGGGCATCGCCATCGCCCTGGAGAACCTGTTTCCTCCGCTGCCGAGCGAGGTGATCCTGCCGCTCGCCGGATTCGCGGCGAGCGCCGGGCGGATGAACCTGTTCGCCGTCCTGCTGTGGACAACCGCGGGTTCGGTGGTCGGCGCGCTGGCGCTGTACGGGGTCGGTGCGCTGCTCGGCCGTGACCGCACGGTGGCGATAGCGGCCCGGTTGCCGCTGGTGAAGGTGACGGACATAGAGAAGACGGAGGCGTGGTTCCTGCGGCACGGCACCAAGGCGGTGTTCTTCGGCCGCATGATCCCGATCTTCCGCAGCCTGATATCGGTGCCCGCCGGCGTCGAGCGCATGCCCCTTCCGGTGTTCGTCGGCCTGACGACGCTGGGCAGCGCGATCTGGAACACCGCGTTCGTGCTCGCGGGGTACGCCCTGGGCGACAACTGGGAGGAGGTCACGGCGATCGTCTCCGCGTACTCGAAGGTGGTCCTCGCCGTGGCCGTCCTGGCGGTCCTGATGTTCGCCGGCATCCGCCTGCTGCGGCGCCCGGGGCCGGGGCGTCGCAGGGGAGGGCGGGACGCGCGCCGGCATCCGTAGCCGCGTTCCTCGTGCTGCTCAGTGCGCCAACAACTCGTCCAGTTCCGCGGCGAAGAGCTGGGTCCTGTGGAGCGGGCCCGCGGTCGGTGAAGGGCAGCGCATCGACGAAGGTGTCCACCTGTGGACCATCAGGAGAGTCCGGGGCGGCGTCCAGGTCCACACCGAGGAGACCTGGACCGGCGCCCAGGTCGAGGCGGATGTGCCACCGCGACCGCGGCGCTCGGCGCAGGCCTCGAAGCCTGGCTCAGCGACCTGAAGGCCGCCGCCGAGGCCACCCCCCGCTCATGGTGGTCACCTCGAGGGTCGCCCGCACCGAGGGCCGGTCCTCAGACGGTCCCCTGCCGTGCCACCCGCAGGAACTCCCGCAGGATCCGCTCCCCCGCCAGCACCCCGCGTTCGGGCAGCGCGCTGATCGCCGGGGCGGTCCAGCCGGCGTCGGCCAGCTCGCCGTGTCCCGGGCGCCAGCCCCGGTCCGCGGCGAGGAGGAGGTCGGCGTCGAGGAGGGAGTCGCCGGCGGCGAGGGTGAGGGTGGCACCGGTGCGGCGGGCGACCTCGCGCACGGCCGCGCTCTTGGTGAGCGGCTTCGGGACGGCGTAGATCTTGCGGCCCTGGAGGGAGACCGTCCAGCCCCGGTTCTCCGCCCAGACAGCGAGTTCCTTCACCCAGTCCTCGGGGAGGAGTTCGCGTTCGACGACCAGGTAGGCGAAGAGGTCCTCGGCGATCCGGTGCTTGCGCACCCACAAGGGATCGGCCGTGGCCATCAGGTGCTCGCGCACCTCGTCCAGCGAGGCGCATTCCTCGGCGAGCCGGGCCGTCACGCGCGCGTGCCAGTCGGGGTCGGAGACGCCGTCCACCAGGAGGTGGCCGCCGTTGGCGCAGATCGCGTACGTGGGCGGAGGGCCCGGCAGGCTGATGCGCTGGTACTGCTTGCGGGTGCGGGTCGTCGTCGGCACGAAGACCGCCGCGTCCCCGAGCTCCGAGAGCAGCCCGGCGGCCGTCTCCGTCAGGTAGGACAGCGGCTTGCTCTCGTGCACCTCGACGCACAGCAGCCGGGGCGCCCGCGCGTCCGGCATGGTCAGCGCGAGGGCCGCCGCGGAGTAGATGAGTGTGCGGTCGAGGTCGCTCGCCACCAGCACCGGCATCAGACCGTCACCGCCCTGCCGTCGGCGCCCGTCGCGCCCCGCGTGTACTTCGGGTGGATCAATCCCACGCAGGTGTACGGGAGTTCGGCGACCTCTTCCACCGGGACACCTCTCTGTTCGGCCAGCAGTCGGACATGGTCGAGGTCGGCGCCCGCGCCGGCCCGGGCCAGGATCTTCCAGGGCACCCGGCGCAGCAGCACCCGGGTGGTCTCGCCCACCCCGGGCTTGACGAGGTTGACGTCGTGAATGCCGTACTCCTCGCTGATCCGCTCGACGGCCGCCCAGCCCTCCCAGGTGGGAGCGCGGTCACCGGACAGCAACTCCTTGGCCTGCGCGTCCACGTCCTCCACGACATCCGGGAAGCGTGCGGCGACCGCGTCCAGGAAGGCGACGGACACATCGGCGCCGGCGAGTTCGCGGTAGAACTTCGCGCCGTGGAAGTCGTTCGGGCCGACCAGGTCGGCGCGCAGGACGGTGCGCGAGATCAGGCCGGACACCGTCGAGTTGAGGCAGGCGGAGGGGATGAGGAAGTCCTCGCGGGTGCCGTACGTGCGCACGCAGGAGCCGGGGTCGGCGAGGACGGCGATCTCCGGGTCGAAGCCGGCCGCACCGCCCGCCGCCTCGAACTCCTTGACGGCGTCGGCGAGTTCGCGGGTGATGGCGCCCTTGCCGGTCCAGCCGTCGACGAACACGACGTCACGGGGGTCGTGGTGGGCGGCCAGCCAGCGCAGCGCGTTGGCGTCGATGCCCCGGCCGCGCACGATGGACACGGCGTAGTGCGGCAGGTCGAGGCCGTGCCGGAACTGTGCCCAGCGGCGCATCAGCACACCGATCGGGGTGCCCGCGCGGGCCAGCGAGACCAGCACCGGGCGCGGCGACCGTTCGGCCAGCACGAGCTCGGTGACGGCGCCCACGCCCTTCGCCAGCCGCTCCGCCGAGGCCTCCAGGGCCGTGCGGAACAGCTCCTGGTACTGCTCGCTGGGCTGGTACTCCACGGGCAGCGACTCGGCGTAGTGCGCGCCGCCGCTCTGGATCGCCTCCTCGCGCTCCTCGGTCGGCGCCTCCAGCGTCACCTCCGAGAGATCCTGGAGCAGCCAGCCGACCTCCTCGGGCGGGTACGAGGAGAAGGCAGGGCCGCGGAGGGGCTCGGGCAGCATGGCGGGACTCTCTCCAGGAAAGGCGGGAACGTACGGCGCCTCGGGGACGTAGGAAGGAACGACCGCGAGCAGGACGTGCGGGGTGTGCGCGGCGAGTTGGGCCAACAGGCCGTCCGGCGCGTGCAGTTCGGGGGTGTCCGCGACCGAGTCGACGACGGCGACGACGGTGTCGAAGCCGGCGCCCGCCACGTTGTAGGCATAGCGCTCGCCGGGTCCGTCGGCCGGGTCGTCATGGGCGGGGAAGACGAGGCGGCTGCGTATCGCGTACCCGGGGTCGTCGACCGCGAGGACGGGCGAGCGGGTGGTGGTCGAGTAGCGCACCTCGGCGTCCGTGACCTGCTCCAGTTCACGGGCGAGCCGCAGCGGCGCGTACATCAGCTCCTCGAAGCCGAGCACGAGGACGCGCCGGGCGTCGTCCGGTATCGCCCCGGCGAGCCGGGCGGCCATGGCGGGCAGGGCGTTGTCGAGGCGTATGCGATGCCGGGGCGTGAAGCCGTGCCGCCCGCCGTCGGGCAGGCCGCGCGGCCAGCACAGGTCGACCCGGACCACCCGGGCCACCCGGCCAGGGGGCTGCTGTCCCTGCTGGGCAGGGGACTCGTGCCGGGCGACCAGCTCCTGGCCCTTCTCCAGCACACCTTCGGGGAGCCGTACGGTCCCCGAGGCCGCCGCGACCAGGTCCACGCGGGCGCCGATCTCCTGGGCGAACAGGTCCAGCCGGCCGGCGTCGGCCGCCGAGCGCATGTCGACCAGGGCGACCACCACATAGCGTCGCCGCGGATAGCGTTCGTGCAGGTCACGAATGGTGTTCAGGACGGTGTTGCCGGTGGAGAACTCGTCGTCGACCAGTACCAGCGGCCCGTCGCCCACCAGCAGTGCCGGGTCCTCCGGCAGCAGCAGATGGGAGGTGGCGTGCGAGTGGGACTCCTCGAAGCCGCCCGCCGGGGCCACGCCCGGGACCGGGCGGCGGGTGGAGTGCAGACAGGGGGCCGTGCCGAGGCCGTCCGCGACGGAGTGGCCGAGCCCGGTGGCGGTCTCCGCGTATCCGAGGACGACCGCCCGGTCGGCCTCGTCGGCGCCCAGCAGCTCGCGGACGCGCCGGCCGAGGGCGAGGCCGTGGCCGTACACGACGGCGGGTGACTGCGGTACGTGCTTGCCCAGCACGTGGGAGACGAGCAGATGAGCCCGCTTGGGGTTGCGGCGCAGCGCGAGTCCCAGCAGGTCGGTCAGCGTGTCGTCGCCCACGAGTTCGACGCCGAGCCGTTCGGCGACCCAGCTGCCGGACCACACCCCGTTGTTCACTGCGATGTTCATGCGTCCCTTGAGTAGGAGCCGGTGGGAAGGAGCCGGTTCAGGTCGGGATCCCGGCGGCGAGGAGGTCCACGAAACCGACGTCCTCGTTGGCCACACCGAACACCTCGGCGCGCAGCAGGGTCCGCTCGGCCCAGGCGCGATGCGGCTTCACTTCATTCATTTTGTTCGTGTAGGCCGACCTGAGCACCCCGCCGCCACCACGTTCGGGCCGCAGGATGTCCTGGGCGTCACTGAACTCCTCGTGGCTGACCACGGAGAGTGCGTGCACCGGCAGTACGTGGGAGGGGTGGATGCAGGTCTTGCCGAGCAGTCCGTTGGCCTGGTCGAGGGTGATCTCGCGCAGCAGGCCGTCCATGGCGTGCTCCAGGAGGGCCTCGCGCAGTTCCTCGGCCTGTCCCTCCAGGAAGGGACTGCGGCGCAGCTGTGGCTTGAACATGCGTTCCTGGACGCGGAAGTACTCCCACACCGGCCCGGTCACGGTGAACCCGGTGCCGTCGGCGCGCCCCAGCATGTTCACCACATCGGCGATCACGGAGGCGACGATCTGGACGTCGTAGGCGGTCATGTCGGGGGCCCTGCGCAGGCCGTACGAGGAGCAGAAGTCGGTCACGCCCAGGCGCAGCGCCAGCACCCGCTCGCGGTACTTGTCGACCGCGCGGAAGATGCCCTCCAGGGTCTCCACCCGGGACTCGCGGTACAGCAGCTCGGGCGACTCCAGCACCGGCATGGCGAACAGCCGCCGCCCGCTCTGGGCCTCGGCGCTCTGCAGGGCCTCCAGGAAGGGGATGCCGCGTTCCTCGGTGAACTTCGGCATCACGAATCCGGACAGCAGCCGGGCGGCAGGCCCCAGACGCCGGACCAGGTCGGGGATCTGGTCGGGCACGCGGACCCGGATGAACAGCAGCGGCAGGTCGGCGAGGCCGCGTCCGGCGAGGTCGGCGAACTGGCGTACGAGGTTCTCCTCGCCGTACGGGACGTCCTCGTCGCCGATCGAGTCCTCCAGGCACAGCACCATCGAGACCACGCCGCGTTCGGTCTGCTTGACGATGTCGTCGGCGAGGAGCGGCCGGGTGGCCGGGCTGTAGAGCGTTGCGCCCAGCGCCGCGGACAGCAGCCGGGACGGGGAGTCCGCGGTGAACGCGGTGGGCTGCTGGTGGAAGAGGCGCTGCCGCACCTCAGGGGCGATGTGCCCGAAATGACGCATGAACTCCCCCGTGGTGGCCGAGCGACCCCTGCGATCCGTTCACAGGTGGCCGGTAATAGTACGTAGAGATCCATGTCCGGGATTCCCGCCAGGCATGAATTTCAGGTAACACAGACGAACACAGACGAACACCGACAAGCCGACGGAGAGACGAAATCTCCGGCGAACCGGCACCCCCGCGTTGTCGTGACCAGGACCGAGAGGGCAGGATGACCGCATGACGCACGCGATGCTGAAGGGGTCGAACATCCCCCTCGAAGCCACCACGGTACGCGCCGTGCTGCGCTGGGCGCCCGGGACCGGGCAGGGGGTTCCGGACGTCGACGCCTCGGCGCTGCTCCTCGGCCCCGACGGTCGTGTGCGATCCGACGAGGACTTCGTCTTCTACAACCAGCCCCGGCACCCCTCGGGCAAGGTCTGGCGACTCGGCAAGAAACGTGTCGCCGAGGGCCTCACCGACACGATCCAGACAGATCTCGCCGGTGTCGAGCCCGATGTGAGTCAGATTTTCCTGGTCGCCTCGGCGGACGGCGTCACCTTCGACCGCGTACAGGGCCTGTGCATTCTGCTGTACGACGCCTCGGTCGCCGACGGTGAGCCGTTGACCAGCTTCGACATCAAGCCGACGACGGGCCAGGAGACCGTCCTGATCTGCGGCGAGCTGTACCGGCGCGGGGAGGGCTGGAAGTTCCGCGCCCTGGGCGAGGGCTACGACAACGGCCTGCAGGGCCTGGCGACGAACTACGGCATCTCGGTCGACGAGTCGGAGGGCATGGCAGAGGGTCCGGAGGCGGCGCCGGAGATCATGGCGACCGCGATCGTCCCGGCCCCGCCCCAGCCGAGCGCCCCGACCCAGCAGGCGTCCGACATCTCCTCCCAGCCGCTGCCCCCGGAGCAGCCGACGGCGGTACCCACCCAGCCGGCCTACGGCTACCCCCAGCAGCCCGCGGCCGCCGCGGTCCAGCCGGCCTACGGCTACCCGCACCCGACGAGCCAGCCGGCGTACGGCTACCCCCCGACGGCGACGACCCCGGACCCGGAGTTCCGCCTGCCGCCCCAGGGCCCGCAGTTCATCGGACGCTGAGCGCTCCGCGGGAGCACCGGGAGCATCCCGATGTGCCGTCGCCCGCGGCCGTAAGCCCCCCGCGTCGCCGCGCCCTGTCCGTCCGAGGCTGCGTCCTGGCCGCGCGCGGTCCCCCGTGCCCTCCGGGCGGCCGGAGCGTCAGCGTTCCGCCTTGGCCTTGTAGCCGCGCCCCCACTGCAGCCCCCACCCGTACAACCGGTCCAGCTCGGCCTGGAACCCGTAGACGAACTTCACCTCGCGCCGTACCACCAGTTCCCCCTTCACGTTCTCGATCATCACGACGGCGCACGACCGGGCCTGGGGGTGCCGTTCGTCGAGATGTATCTCGATCCGCGGACCGTTGCTGGGGTACAGCGTGACGATGGCGTGCGTACGGTCGAACGCGGGGGTCTGGTCGTAGATGTAGACGAAGACCAGCAGCCGCTTGATGGCATCGCGGTGGTCGAGGTTGACGTACATCGTCTCCCCGGACGCCGACCCGAACCGGTCGTCCCCGCTGAGCTTCACGTACGGCGCGGCGTTGACGTCGCCGAGATAGCTCCCGAGCGGCTGTACGACCCCCTTGGTGCCGTCCTGGAGCTCGTAGAGGCATCCCAGGTCGAGGTCGACGTTGACCATGCTCTGGCTGTGTCCGAGGACCTCCGGCGGCTTGAGCGCCTTGAAGGGATGCCGCAGCAGGCTCTCCCGCTGCGGACCGCCCACGTCGGAGGTCCGCATCCGCCAGGCCAGGTTGACGCGCAGATGCCCGGTGGCCGCGCCCTGCTTGGTGAGGGAGACCTGACTGTGCCGTTTGGTCAGTTCGATCGAGTTGGTGGCGGCGTTGCCCGAGTCGAAGTCGGCCTCGCGCCCACGCCGGAGTCCGTCGAAGAAGCCCATTCCCGCCCCACGTTCCAGTTGAAGAACCGCGGGCCGTCGTGCACCCGCTGTCCTTGACGGCCGACGGGGCGGCACCGGGGGTCGTCCCCGACACCGCCCCGCTCAGAGCGTTCCTCACTGAGAAGGTGATCACACCCCGGACGAGACCTCAGTCTTCTCGTCCGAGCCCGCCGCTTTTCCCTCGGCCGCCGCCAGGGCCTTGTTGCGGCGCACGGAGGACCAGAAGGACCAGGCGATCAGGACCACGCCGACGAGGCCGGTGATGACCTCGTGGATCTGGTACTGGATGGTGACCATGAGGAGCACGGCCAGCGCGCCGATCGCGTAGTGCGCGCCGTGCTCCAGGTAGACGTAGTCGTCGAGGGTGCCCTGGCGGACCAGGTAGACCGTGAGCGACCGGACGTACATGGCGCCGATGCCGAGGCCGAGGGCCATCAGGACGATGTCGTTGGTGACGGCGAAGGCGCCGATGACGCCGTCGAAGGAGAAGGACGCGTCCAGGACCTCGAGGTACAGGAACATGAAGAACGCGGCCTGGCCGGCCAAGGTGACCGCCGAGCGCTGCTTGCCGCTGCGCTGGGCCTCTTCCTCCTCCTCGTGTTCGCGTTCCTCCTCTTCCTCGAGCTTGTCCTCGAAGTAACCGGAGAGGCCGCCGACGACCATGTAGGTGATCAGGCCGGCGATGCCCGAGATCAGGACCGTCTGCGCCTTGTCGGCATGCGCTCCGCCGTGCTGGTGGGCGTGGGTCGCGAAAGTGAAGGCGGTGATCAGCAGGACGATCAGGGCGATGCAGACCGACAGCATGTCGACCTTGCCGAGCTTGGCCAGCGGCCGCTCCAGCCAGGCGAGCCACTTGATGTCACGGTCCTCGAAGATGAAGTCGAGGAAGATCATGAGCAGGAACATGCCACCGAAGGCGGCGATCGCCGGGTGGGCGTCGGTGACCAGTTGCTGGTACTGGTCCTTGTTGTTGAGGGCGAGGTCGACGGCGTCGATCGGGCCGATCTTGGCGCTGATGGCGACGATGACGACGGGGAACACCAGCCGCATGCCGAAGACGGCGATGAGGACGCCGACCGTGAGGAAGATCTTCTGCCAGAAGGCACTCATCTTCTTCAGGATCCCGGCGTTGACCACCGCGTTGTCGAAGGAGAGAGAGATCTCGAGAATGGAGAGGATCGCCACGATACCGAAGGCGGTCCACCCCCCGTAGAAGACCGCCGCGGCCAGGCCGAGCGCGGTGACCGCGAACGACCAGCCGAAGGTTTTCAGAAGCACTGGCTACCCAATCGTGTGTGTACGGGTCTCCCCCGCGCCGTACTCGGCTTTACGAAACGTTGACTCCGAAGTCTAGAGCGATGCCCCGCAGCCCCGACGCGTACCCCTGTCCCACCGCCCGGAACTTCCATTCGCCCTGGTAGCGGTAGACCTCACCGAAAATCATCGCGGTCTCGGTGGAGGCGTCCTCGCTGAGGTCGTAGCGCGCGAGTTCCTGGCCGTCGGCCTGGTTGACCACGCGGATGAAGGCGTTGCTGACCTGGCCGAAGGTCTGTCCCCGGTTGTCGGCGTCATGGATCGAGACCGGGAAGACGATCTTGTCGATCTGGGCCGGCACCTTGGAGAGGTCGATCAGGATCGACTCGTCGTCACCCTCGCCCTCGCCGGTGAGGTTGTCCCCGGTGTGCTCGACCGAGCCGTCCGGGCTCTTGAGCTGGTTGTAGAAGATGAACCACTCGTCGCCCAGCACCCGCCCGTTGCTGCACATCAGGGCGCTGGCGTCGAGGTCGAAGTCGGCTCCGGTGGTGGAGCGCGCGTCCCAGCCGAGCCCGACCATCACCTGGGTGAGGTTGGGTGCGGCCTTGGACAAGGAGACGTTGCCTCCCTTGGCGAGCGTGACGCCCATGTGCTGGTCCCTCCCCGAGACGGTGGTGCTTCTCTGCTTGTCCTGCGCGTCCGGCGCCGCACGCAAACCGTGCGGCGCCGGACGGTGAAGCTCTCGGTCGGCTGGGTCGGCTCAGACGTTGACGCCGAAGTCCTGGGCGATGCCGCGCAGGCCCGACGCGTAGCCCTGGCCGATGGCGCGGAACTTCCACTCCGCGCCGTTGCGGTAGAGCTCGCCGAAGACCATGGCCGTCTCGGTGGAGGCGTCCTCGGACAGGTCGTACCGGGCGATCTCCGCCTCGCCGGCCTGGTTCACGACGCGGATGAACGCGTTGCGCACCTGACCGAAGGACTGCTGGCGGTTCTCGGCGTCGTAGATAGACACCGGGAACACGATCTTGTCGACGTCGGCCGGGACGGCGGCGAGGTTGACCTTGATCTGCTCGTCGTCGCCCTCACCCTCACCGGTGATGTTGTCACCGGTGTGCTCGACCGAGCCGTCGGCGCTCTTGAGGTTGTTGAAGAAGACGAAGTTCGCGTCGCTGGCCACCTTGCCCGCCGAGTTCAGCAGCAGCGCGCTGGCGTCCAGGTCGAAGTCGGTGCCGGTCGTGGTGCGGACGTCCCACCCGAGGCCGACGATGACCGCGGTCAGGCCCGGCGCCTCCTTGCTCAGTGATACGTTGCCGCCCTTGCTGAGGCTGACTCCCACGAGTCCTCCATTGGTGTCCAGGGGCGGGGAGCCCCGCCGTGCGTCTGATGTCGGATCAACGGTTCGATCCTAGTGACGGGTTCCCGCACACCGCAGTCCCTGGACCCGAACAATCACAGGGTGTCGAGCGCCTTGACGTACTCGTTCAGGTCGCGCGCGTCCGGCAGGGCGTTCACGACGGTCCAGCGGACGACGCCCGCCTTGTCGATGACGAAGGTGCCGCGCACCGCGCAGCCCTTGTCCTCGGCGAAGACGCCGTAGGCGCGGGAGACCTCGCCGTGCGGCCAGAAGTCACTCAGCAGGGGGTACTCGAGGCCCTCCTGCTCGGCGAAGACACGCAGGGTGTGGATGGAGTCGTTCGACACGGCGAGCAGCTGGGTGTCGCGGTCGGAGAACTGCGGCAGGTTGTCACGCAGCTCGCACAGCTCGCCGGTGCACACGCCGGTGAAGGCGAAGGGGTAGAACAGCAGGACGACGTTCTTGTCGCCTCGGAAGTCGGACAGCTTCACGGTCGCGCCGTGGTTGTCCTTCAGCTCGAAGTCGGGGGCCTTCTCGCCGACCTGGATCGCCATTTCCTGGATTTCCCTTCGGTGGGGCTGTTCGGGTGGCCCCCACCCTAGGGCGCTCCGGAAAACACGACGGACCGGGCACGGCATCGGACGGGCCGGCGGTGGTGCCGGCCCGTCCTGCGTTCCAGGGTTACTTCTTCGACTTCGCGGCCTTCGGCGTCACCAGCCGGCTGCCGCTCCAGTCCTTGCCGACGCTGACGCTCTTCGACGCGGAGAGCCCGGCGGTCGTCGCGGCTTCGGAGATGTCGCTGGGCTCCACGTAGCCGTCCCGGCCGGTCTTCGGCGTCAGCAGCAGGATCGAGCCACCCTCCTCGATGTACGTGATGGCATCCACCAGCACATCCGTCAGGTCGCCGTCCTCGTCGCGGAACCACAGCACCACGGCATCGGCTACATCGTCGTAGTCCTCATCCACAAGGTCGCTGCCGATGACTTCCTCAATGGCCTCGCGGAGTTCCTGGTCTACGTCGTCGTCGTAGCCGATCTCCTGGACCACCTGCTCGGGCTGGAACCCCAGCCTGACGGCAGGGTTCGTCCGCTCCTCCGCGTGGTCCGCGGTCGCGCTCACGGGTTGCCTCCTGATCATGTTTTGGATGGGTGTCCCCCCGAGTCCGTTCAGGACTTGGGGGGAGTCTTAGCCACGCGCGTGCGCGAAGCATTGGCCGTAGTCCACACGGGCGGGGCGGATCGCGCAAGTACCCGGCCGTTCAGACCGCCGAAACGGTGACGTTCCGGGCCGTGTCGCCGCAACTTACGGCACACCGCCCCAGTCCGGGAGTGACACAGCCCACACCTTTCTGCCCCGTTTGTGCGTTTGGGAACCTTCCATGGGGACAGAGCGGGGGACGTGGCTCTCGACCATGTGCCGGCCAAGCCGACCCCGACCGCCGGACCAAGGTCGAGTTACCCCACAGTAGAGGTGACGTTTGCCGCGCCGAGGTACACGATGGGGAACGGTGCAGGCATACCGAGAACCCAGCGAAAAACCCAGCGAACCCCAGGGAAATGCAGCCCTCTGACAGGTAAGGAACAGCGTGGCTTCCGGATCCGATCGCAACCCGATCATCATTGGCGGCCTTCCGAGTCAGGTTCCTGACTTCGATCCCGAGGAAACCCAGGAGTGGCTCGACTCCCTCGACGCCGCCGTCGACGAGCGCGGCCGTGAGCGGGCCCGCTACCTGATGCTGCGCCTGATCGAGCGGGCCCGCGAGAAGCGCGTGGCCGTGCCCGAGATGCGCAGCACGGACTACGTCAACACCATCCCCACCAGGGCCGAGCCGTTCTTCCCGGGCAACGAGGAGATCGAGCGGAAGATCCTCAACGCGACCCGCTGGAACGCGGCCGTGATGGTCTCCCGCGCCCAGCGCCCCGGCATCGGTGTCGGCGGCCACATCGCCACCTTCGCCTCCTCCGCCTCGCTCTACGACGTCGGCTTCAACCACTTCTTCCGCGGCAAGGACGAGGGCGACGGCGGCGACCA
The DNA here is from genome assembly GCA_000720805.1 of Streptomyces violaceoruber. Lineage (GTDB taxonomy): Bacteria > Actinomycetota > Actinomycetes > Streptomycetales > Streptomycetaceae > Streptomyces > Streptomyces cellulosae_A. The sequence goes on along the minus strand of JODI01000012.1, from coordinate 108,197 downwards.
GGTCTTCTTCCAGGGCCACGCCTCGCCGGGCATCTACGCCCGCGCGTACCTGCTGGACCGCCTCAGCGAGCAGAATCTGGACGGGTTCCGCCAGGAGAAGTCGAAGGCGCCGTACGGCCTGTCCAGCTACCCGCACCCGCGGCTGATGCCGGACTTCTGGGAGTTCCCGACCGTGTCCATGGGCCTCGGCCCGATCGGCGCGATCTACCAGGCGCGGATGAACCGCTACATGCACGCGCGCGACATCGCCGACACCTCGAAGTCGCACGTGTGGGCGTTCCTGGGCGACGGCGAGATGGACGAGCCGGAGTCGCTCGGCCAGCTGTCCATCGCCGCTCGTGAGGGCCTGGACAACCTGACCTTCGTGGTCAACTGCAACCTGCAGCGGCTCGACGGTCCGGTGCGCGGCAACGGCAAGATCATCCAGGAGCTGGAGTCGATCTTCCGGGGGGCCGGCTGGAACGTGATCAAGCTGGTGTGGGACCGCACCTGGGACCCGCTGCTCGCGCAGGACCGCGACGGTGTGCTGGTCAACAAGATGAACACGACGCCGGACGGCCAGTTCCAGACGTACGCCACCGAGACCGGCGCGTACATCCGCGACCACTTCTTCGGCGACGACCACCGGCTGCGCGCGATGGTCGAGAACATGACCGACGACCAGATCCTGCACCTGGGGCGCGGCGGCCACGACCACCGGAAGATCTTCGCGGCCTACAAGGCGGCCGTCGAGCACAAGGGTCAGCCGACGGTCATCCTGGCCAAGACCATCAAGGGCTGGACGCTGGGTCCCAACTTCGAGGGCCGCAACGCCACGCACCAGATGAAGAAGCTGACGGTCGACGACCTCAAGCGGTTCCGCGACCGGCTGCACCTGCCGATCTCCGACAAGGAACTGGAGTCCGGCGCGCCGCCGTACTACCACCCGGGCCGCGACTCGGAGGAGATCCAGTACATGCACGACCGCCGCAAGGGGTGCGGCGGATACGTCCCCACGCGCGTGGTGCGCTCGAAGCCGCTCGCACTGCCGGACGAGAAGTTGTACGCGACCGTGAAGAAGGGCTCCGGCCAGCAGTCCATCGCCACCACCATGGCGTTCGTGCGACTGCTCAAGGACCTCATGCGGGACAAGGAGATCGGCAAGCGGTTCGTGCTGATCGCGCCGGACGAGTACCGCACGTTCGGCATGGACTCCTTCTTCCCGAGTGCGAAGATCTACAACCCCCTCGGCCAGCAGTACGAGGCCGTGGACCGGGACCTGCTGCTCGCCTACAAGGAGTCGCCGCAGGGGCAGATGCTGCACGACGGCATCTCGGAGGCGGGCTGCACGGCCTCGCTGATCGCGGCGGGTTCGGCGTACGCCACGCACGGCGAGCCGCTGATCCCGGTGTACGTCTTCTACTCGATGTTCGGGTTCCAGCGCACCGGCGACCAGTTCTGGCAGATGTCGGACCAGCTGGCGCGTGGTTTCGTGCTGGGGGCGACCGCCGGCCGTACGACTCTGACCGGTGAGGGCCTGCAGCACGCGGACGGCCACTCGCAGCTGCTCGCCTCCACCAACCCGGGCTGTGTGGCGTACGACCCCGCCTTCGGGTTCGAGATCGCGCACATCGTCAAGGACGGTCTGCGGCGGATGTACGGCGGCTCCGAGGAGCACCCGCACGGCGAGGACGTCTTCTACTACCTCACCGTCTACAACGAGCCCATCCAGCACCCGGCCGAGCCGGCGAACGTGGACGCCGAGGGCATCGTCAAGGGCGTCTACCGCTTCAGCGAGGGCACCTCGGGGTCGATTCCCGCGCAGATCATGGCCTCGGGTGTCGCGGTTCCGTGGGCGGTCGAGGCGCAGAAGCTCCTCGCCGAGGAGTGGAACGTGAAGGCCGACGTCTGGTCGGCGACCTCCTGGAACGAGCTGCGGCGTGAGGCCGTGGCCTGCGAGGAGTACAACCTGCTGCATCCGGAGGAGGAGCAGCGGGTGCCGTACGTGACCCGGAAGCTGGCCGACGCGCAGGGTCCGTTCGTGGCCGTCTCCGACTGGATGCGATCGGTTCCGGACCAGATCGCACGGTGGGTGCCGGGGACGTACCAGTCGCTGGGCGCCGACGGCTTCGGCTTCGCGGACACCCGGGGCGCGGCCCGGCGGTTCTTCCACATCGACGCACAGTCGATCGTGGTGGGCGTGCTGACCGAGCTGGCCAGGGAGGGCAAGGTCGACCGGTCGGTGCTCAAGCAGGCGATCGACCGGTACCAGCTGCTCGACGTGTCGGCTGCCGATCCGGGGGCCGCGGGCGGCGACGCGTGACACAGCGCGGGACGTGAACGGCGGAAGGGCGGTGGAGCTTGCGGCTCCACCGCCCTTACCGCTTCTTTACGATGCGGACATGAAGCAACTCTCGGCCCAGGCCCGGTGGGAGCACTGGACGCAACGACCGCTGCTGGCGCTCGCCCTGCTGTTCGCCGTGGCCTACGCGGTACCGATCGTGGACACCTCCGCCGGGTCGTCCGTGACCTTCGCCTGCACGGTGGCCGAGTGGACGGTCTGGGGGGCGTTCGCGGCGGACTACGTGGTGCGCCTCGCGCTCACTCCGTACCGGCGCGAGTTCGTCCGCACCCACTGGCTGGACCTGTGCGCGGTGGTGCTGCCGATGTTCCAGCCGCTGCGGCTGCTGCGGCTCGTCTCGACGCTGCTGCTGGTGGGGCGACGGGCGCGGATGGCCTCGCAGATCCGGGTGACCACGTATGTCGCGGGGGCCGTGGTGGGCCTGCTGATGTTCGGGTCGCTGGCCGTGCTGTCGGTGGAGCGGGCGTCGCCGGACGGGAACATCCGGACGCTGGGTGACGCCGTGTGGTGGTCCTTCACGACGATGACGACCGTCGGGTACGGGGACCACGCGCCGACCACCGGCCTGGGCCGGATCATCGCGGTCGGGCTGATGCTGTCCGGGATCGCGTTGCTGGGTGTGGTGACCGCGAACATCGCCGCGTGGTTCATCGAGCGGTTCGAGAAGGACGACGTGGAGGAACAGCGGCAGACGGAGGCGATCCGGGAGCTGGCGGCCGAGGTGCGGGCGCTGCGGGCCGAGGTCGCGGCGTTGCGGAAGACGCCTGTCGAGAGATCCGGCGCGTAGAGCCTGTGGAGAGATCCGGCGCGTAGAGATGACGAGTGAAGGTAGAGATGACGAGTGAAGAGAGACGACCGGCGACGAGCTGACCGGCGACGAGAGATGACTGGCGTCGCGGGGGGCGGTTGAGGGGCGGACGGGGTGCGGACGTGGGTGGGCCCCCGGTCGTCCCACCGGGGGCCCTTCCCTCACAGTCCCGGGGTCAGAACAGACCTGTCCCCGGGGTGGCCGCTCCAGCGAGCCAGATGACCGCCAGGAGCGTGTCGATGGCGCCCAGGACCACAGCGATCAGGGCCGGCACCGAGCGGGTTCCCGTCCAGGTGCGGCCCATGGCGAGCCAGCCGCAGACGATCGCCGCTGGGCCGAGGATGATCCCCAGCACAAAGAATCCGGCGACGGCACAGATGACTCCGATGATTTCCAGCGTCGCGCGATCCGGCCCGGTCCGTGACCACGTCCGGCCACGTGAGCGGGGGTACTTGCGCGTTCCTTGTCCGAAGCCCGCCATCATCAACTCCCTGAACCCCTCGGTTGATTCGGGTCGTTCCGGGTTCAAAGACGCGAGTACCCACGCTGCGCTTCCCAATCCTCCGGCCTTGCGGCGCGCCGCCCCCCTCCGGCAGCGCGCCGCAGCACCGGTCGCCCCCTCGTCGTACGAACTCGTACGGACCGTATGGAAGCGTACGAACCGCACGAATGCGTACGAACCAGCACGAACTCCCAGAACCTGCCCGGGGAATGTGCCGTACCGGAGGGCTTGACCCACTGTGACGTGCGGCGCCCGCCGGGGGCGAGGAATCTTTAGCGTTGTCACCCTGATAGGGGAACTCCGCCTGTTTCCGCCCCAGTTCGGCGGGCGCCGCAGCCGGTGTCAGATGTGGCCGACGCCCGCTCCCGCCTCCGCGTTCTCGCCGCGCTTGGTGAGCAGCGCGACCAGGATGGCGACAGCGGCGACTCCGCAGGCGACCAGGGACGCCAGGCTCATCCCGGAGATGAAGGTGTCGTGCGCGACGTCGGCGATCTTCGCGGCGACCGGCGCCGGGGTGTTCGGGGCGACCGGCGCCATACCGACCTGGACCGCTTCCGAGGCCTGGTGGAGCTGGGCCGGGTTGAGCTCCGGGAGACCCGCGTCCTTCCAGTTGCCCGCGAGGTCGCTGTCGACCTTGGAGGCCATCACGGCGCCCAGGACGGCCGTACCGAGGCTGCCGCCGATCTGCATCGCGGCCTGCTGGAGGCCGCCGGCCACACCGGAGAGCTCCATCGGGGCGTTGCCGACGATGACTTCGGTGGCACCGACCATGACGGGCGCGAGGCCGAGGCCCAGCAGGGCGAACCAGAGGGACATGGCGGCGCTGCCGGTGTCCGTCTCCAGCGTGGACATGCCGTACATGGCGATCGCGGTGGCCGCCATACCGCCGGCCAGCGGGATCCGCGGGCCCAGCTTGGTGATCATCGCGCCCGCCAGCGGGGAGCCGACGATCATCATGCCGGTGAGCGGGAGGAGGTGCAGGCCCGCGTCGATGGGGCTCATCCCGTGGACGTTCTGGAGGTAGAACGTCACGAAGAACAGGCCGCCCATGAAGGCGATGGCCATCAGCACCATCAGCACCACACCCGCGGACAGCGGGACGGAGCGGAACAGTGCCAGCGGGATCAGCGGCTCCTTGACCTTCGTCTCCCAGAAGGCGAAGAGCGCGAAGCCGACCACGGACGCGACGACGAAGGTCCAGGTCTTGCCGTCGCCCCAGCCCCAGGCGGGAGCCTTGATGAGGGCCCAGACCAGGCAGAACATCGCGCCGGACAACAGCACGATGCCGAGGATGTCGAAGGAGCGCGGCGCGTTCTCGGCGCGGTGGTCGCGCAGGATCAGGACGCCGAGGACCACGGCCAGGACGCCGACCGGCACGTTGATGAAGAACACGGACTGCCAGTTGACGTGCTCGACCAGCACACCGCCGAGGATCGGGCCGCCGGCCGTGGAGGCGCCGATGACCATGCCCCAGATGCCGATGGCCATGTTGAGCTTCTCGGCCGGGAAGGTCGCCCGCAACAGACCCAGCGCGGCCGGCATCAGCAACGCGCCGAACAGACCCTGCAGGACGCGGAAGGTGACGACCAGCGCGATGCTGCTGGACATCCCGATGGCGCCGGAGGCGGCGGCGAAGCCGACCACGCCGATCAGGAAGGTCTGCCGGTGTCCGAAGCGGTCACCGAGCTTGCCCGCGGTGATCAGGGAGACCGCGAGGGCGAGGAAGTAGCCGTTGGTGATCCACTGGACGTCGGCGAAGCTCGCCTTGAGGTCCTGCTGGATGGCCGGGTTGGCGATGGCGACGATGGTGCCGTCGAGGGCCACCATCATGACCCCGACCGCGACGGTTATGAGCGTGAACCAAGGGTGGCCGCGCAGCCCGGAGGCCGGGGCCCCGTCCGACGGGGACGCCGGTTTCCCGCTCCCCGGCCCCGTCGCGTCGATGGTGGTCTGACTAGTCATGCGTTCGAGGCTAATGACAGCCGCTGACAATTGACAAACCAATTCACAAGTCAGTAACTGACCATATGGAAACACTGCGCGAACGCAAGAAGCAGCGCACCCGTGACGCACTGCTGCGGTCCGCCCTCGAACTGTTCACCACCCGCGGCTACGAGGGCACCACCGTCGACGACATCGCCGACGCGGTCGACGTATCGCAGCGCACCTTCTTCCGCTACTTCGCCGGCAAGGAGGAGGCCGCCCTCACCCTCCAGGAGATGACGGTGGCGCACTTCATCGAGCTGGTCCGCGAGCGCCCGCCGCAGGAGGCCCCGATGGTGGCGCTGCGCCGTGCGGTCCTGGAGGGCTGGGGCACCCTCAACGACGTGGTCGAGGCGATCGTCCCGGTCGAGCTCTACCTGCGCATGTACCGGGTGATCGAGTCGACCCCCGTGCTGCTGGCCGCGCATCTGCGCCGCTCCGACGAGGTGGAGGAGGAGATCGCGCGCGTGCTCGCCGCACGGGAGGGCCTCGATGTGGACACGGACCCGCGGCCGCGGCTGGCGGTGGCCGTCTTCAGCGGTGTGATGCGGGTGACGGGACGACAGTGGAGCACCGGCGAGGACTTCAGCGTGGAGGCGATCCGGGAGCTGACGGCGCGCTATCTCGAGCAGGTGGGACCGGCGCTGACGGGAAACTGGCGAAGAGCCTGAAAGTGCCCCTCGAACGCCCCTTATGTCCAAACGTGATTCACGCCACTTGGTTAACGCGAGACCGTCCCGTTCTCCTAGTGTGTCCTTTCAGTGACTTCCTTCGACACCTCCCCGCAACTGAACGTCTGGCGCGCCCTGCTCGCGTTGGCCGTCGTGTTCGTGATGCTGGCGACCACCGGCTGGACCGCGCTGCGCACCCACCCGGGGACCTCCGCGCTCCAGGCCTCACTCTCCCGGTGGGAGCACGGACACCTGCACGGACACCGGCTGCCCGACCCGGACACGGCCCCCGGACGTCTCTCCCGCTTCTTCGCCTCCCTCACCGCCCAGGAGCGCGCCGCCCTCGCCGCCCGCTACCCGCTCGCGGTCGGCAACATGAACGGCGCCCCGGTCGAGCTGCGCTACCGCGCCAACCGGATCGCCATCGGCCAGGCCCGCAGGGTCGAGCGCAAACGCATGCACGACCCCCGGCTCTCCCCGAACGGCCAGCAGGACGCCGGGCGGCGCATGAACCGCTACGAGGCGCTGCTCGCCAAGGACCGCCGCTTCCTGGCCTTCGACCCCGGCGGCTCGGGCCGGATCGCCGAGGTGTTCGGCGACCTGGACAAGGCCGAGCGGGTCTCCGTCGTCGTCCCCGGCGTCGACACCGACCTGATGACCTTCCAGCGCACCGACCGCAGCTACTCGGCGCCCGTCGGCATGGCCGCGGCCCTGTACCGGACCGAGCGCACCCTGAGCCCGGCGACCCGTACCGCGGTCATCGCCTGGGCCGACTACACGGCACCCGCCGGGCTCGGCATCGACTCCGCCACCGCGACCCGCGCCGCGGAGGGCGCGGTCCGGCTGAACGGGCTGGTGCGGGCCCTGCCCGGCCGCTCCCCCGTGTCCCTCTTCTGCCACAGCTACGGCTCCGTGGTGTGCGGCCTGGCCGCACACACCCTGCCGGGGCGGGTGTCCGACATCGCGGTGGCGGGCAGTCCGGGGATGCGGGTCTCGAACGCCTCCCGTCTGCGCACCTCGGCGCGGGTGTGGGCGATGCGGGACGGCCGCGACTGGATCCAGGACGTGCCGTACCTGGAGGTCGGCGGGTTCGGCCACGGGGCCGACCCGATGTCCTCCGCGTTCGGCGCCCGCGTGCTGTCGGCGCAGGGCGCGGACGGGCACAGCGGCTACTTCGTACCGGGTACGGACAGCCTGATGAACTTCGCCGAGATCGGCGTTGGCGCATACCACTCGGTGCGCTGCGCGGGCGAAACGGAAGCCTGCCGGACGGGTTTGTCCGGTACGACGATGGCCGGACGCGCGTAGAGGCGCAGGAACCGCGGTCTGCGCGGGGAGGGGACGAAGGAGCTCGTGCCGCATACCATGAGCCGCATGGGTGACGTACTGGCCGGATTTCATGCCGCCTGGGAGTTCGACTCCGACTCCGTGCTCATCCGCTACGAACGGGGGATACGGACACCGAAGCTGTTCCAGGCGCTGGGGGAACGACGTATCCCCCTGGCGGCGCTCTCCGGGGTGACGCTCACCCCCGGCCGACGCGGCACGGTCGTCCTGCGGGCCGAACCGCGCCCCGGCGCCGACCCGTTGACGGAGGCGGCCGCGGGACAGCTGAAGGAGAACTGCGATCCGTACCGGCTGGTGCTGCCGCTGGAGCGCGAGACGCTCGCGGAGTACTACGCCGACGAGTTGCGGGCGCGGCTTCCCCAGGCGGACGACGGCCCCGCCGAACGGTTTCTCGTACCGGCACCCGAGGTGCCCCTGCAGTTCAAGGCGTACGACGGGAAGGCGTCCTTCGACGGACGGACCGTGCACTTCCGCTGGTTCTGGACGGGGGCGTCGTCGGCGAAGTGGAAAGCCGGCGACCAGAGCTTCGCGGTGTCCGAGCTCAGCGGGGTGGAGTGGCGCTCGCCGGAGGTGTTCGAGGGGCATCTGCGGTTGCTGCGGCGAGACGCCGACGGTCAGGCCGGCCGGCCCGCACAGGCCGACCAGGATCCCGGCGCCGTCGTCTTCGGGCTCGGATACGGGCCCGTACACGAGTCGTTGCCGTTCGCCGCGGCGGTCCTGGCGGCCGTGCGTGAGCGCGGGCCGGTCGCGGCCGTGACCGCGACCGGCCCGCGCCGGGATCCCGCCGACATCGCCGAACGCATCCGTCATCTCGGGGAGTTGCACCAGGCGGGCCTGGTGACGGACGAGGAGTTCTCCGTCAAGAAGGCGGAGTTGCTGGCGGAGCTCTGACCGCTGGTGGAACTCTGACCGCCGACGGAGCTCTGACCGCCGGCTGACGAGGCGTGGACTACTCGCGTCCGGCGGACGTGAACCTCATGTCCGGGTAGCGGTCGCCCGCCACCTGTGCCGCGATCGGCTCCAGGAGTGCCAGGTCCTTCTCGGTCAGCTCGATCTTCGTGGCCGCGGTGTTCTCCTCGATCCGGCTGACCTTGCGGGTGCCCGGGATCGGCACCACCGGCAGACCGTGCACCGCCGCCTGCTGCTGGACCCAGGCCAGCGCCACCTGGCCGGGGGAGACCCCGTGGGACTCGGCCACCGTGCGGACCGGCTCCAGCAGCGCCGCGTTCGCGGCGGCGTTCTCGCCGGTGAAGCGGGGCTGCTGGCGGCGGAAGTCGCCGCTGGTCAGGTCCGTCTCGGCGTTGCTGAAGGACCCGGTGAGGAAGCCGCGGCCCAGCGGGGAGTACGGCACCAGGGTCACGCCCAGCTCCCGGGCGGCCGGTACGACCCGCGCCTCGATGTCCCGGCTGAACAGCGACCACTCCGACTGCAGGGCGGCGATCGGGTGCACGGCCTGCGCGGCCCGCAGCTCCGTCGCGGTGACCTCGCTCAGGCCCAGGTGCTTGACCTTGCCCTCGCGCACCAGCTCGGCCATCACGCCGACGGTCTCCTCGATCGGCACGTTCACGTCGCGCCGGTGCATGTAGTAGAGGTCGATGACGTCGACGTCCAGGCGCTTGAGGCTCCCCTCGACGGCCTGGCGGATGTAGGGGGCGTCGTTGCGGATGATCCGCCGGGTCGGGTCGTCCGGCGGTATCGCGAGGGCGAACTTGGTGGCGATCACGACGTCGTCGCGGTGCGCCTTGACGAAGGGGGCCAGGAACCGCTCGTTCTCGCCCGCGCCGTACGCGTCCGCCGTGTCGTACAGGGTCACGCCCAGCTCCAGCGCCCGCTCCAGGGTGGCCCGGGCCTCGTCGGCGTCCGTGGGGCCGTACCCGAAGCTCATGCCCATGCAGCCGAGGCCCTGCACCCCCACCTCGGGGCCGTCGTCGCCGAGCCGTACCGCGGGGATCTTGCCGTTGGTCATCAGGACCTTTCCGACGCCAGGGCACGCCCGGCGTCCGCGTAGAAACCGATCTTCCGGTCGAGGACCGCGAGCGTGTCCTGGAGTTCGGCGATCCGGGCGAGGACGTCCTCGCGGGTCGCCTTCAGCAGCTCGAAGCGGTCCCCGTAGGTGTGGTCGCCCTCGCGCACCAGTTCCGCGTAGCGCACCATGTCCGCCACCGGCATGCCGGTGAGCCGGAGCTTGCCGACCAGGTCGAGCCAGTCGAGGTCGCGGTTGCTGTAGCGGCGCTGACCGGTGTGCGAGCGGTCGATGTGCGGCATCAGGCCGATGCGCTCGTACCAGCGCAGGGTGTGCGCGGTCAGGCCGGTGAGCCCGACGACCTCGCTGATCGTGTAGCTGTCCTGGCCTTCCGGTCGCCTGCCGGCGTGTGGCGGTACGGCACAGCTGTCGGTCCTGGTACCCGTGGTCTCCATCACCGTCATGACCTCAAAGCTATGGCCTTGGAGTGCACTCCAAGCAAGCGGATCGGTAAGAAATCGACGGGACATGACACAGGCGGGCTGGCTAGCGTGCGGGCATGAGTCTCGTACGTCGTGCCACGGTGGACGACGCGCCGGAAGTACTGCGGCTGCGTCAGGTGATGATCGATTCCGTGTTCGCCGGTGCGGACACGGCGTCCGCGGCCACTCAGTGGCACTCCGCGTCCCTGCCGACCCTGCGGGCCCGGCTCGCCGAGCCGGACGGGGACTTCGTGGCGTTCGTCGTGGACCGTCCGGAGCGGCCGGGAGCGCTCGCGGCACTGGTGGCCGGGACCCTGGAGTACCGCATCGGGCGGGCGGACAATCCGCACGGCCGGGTCGGCCATGTCTTCAGCGTCGCCACCGACCCGGACGCCCGGCGCCGGGGGTACGCACGCGCGTGCATGGAGGAACTGCTCCAGTGGTTCCGCGAGCGGGGCGTCCCGCACGTGGACCTGAACGCGTCCGCCCAGGCCGAACCGCTCTACGCGTCGCTGGGTTTCGTGCGCAAGCCGGACCCCTCGATGCGGCTGACGTTCTGAGCGCCTTAGGCTCCTGGGCATGACCTTGCAGAGCCTCGCGCTGATCGAGAACTGGCCGGTTCCCACCGCCGCGGCGGCCGTCGTACGCGCCGACGGGACGCTGCTCGGCTCCCACGGCCCGGCCGGGCAGCGCTTCCCGCTGGCCTCGGTCACCAAGCCGCTCGCGGCCTACGCCGCCCTCGTCGCGTACGAGGAGGGGGCGATCGACCTCGACGAGCCGGCCGGGCCGCCCGGGGCCACGGTCCGGCATCTGCTCGCGCACACCTCGGGGCTGGCCTTCGACGAGCACCGGGTCACCGCCTCGCCCGGCGAACGGCGGCTGTACTCCAACGCCGGCTTCGAGCAGCTCGGCGACCACATCGCCAAGGCCACGGAGATCCCGTTCGGCGAGTACCTGCGGCAGGCGGTGCTGGAACCGCTGGGGATGACGGCCACGAGCCTGGAGGGCTCTGCGGCCAAGGACGGCGTCTCGACGGTGCGGGACCTCGCCCGGTTCGCGGCCGAGATCCAGGCGCCCCGCCTGCTCGACGCGCGCACGGTCGCGGAGGCGATGACGGTCCAGTACCCGGGGACGAAGGGCGTGCTGCCGGGCTACGGCCACCAGAACCCCAACGACTGGGGGCTCGGCTTCGAGATCCGCGACTCCAAGTCACCGCACTGGACGGGCTCTTCGTCCTCCCCGCGCACCTTCGGACACTTCGGCCAGTCGGGTACGTTCCTGTGGATCGACCCGACTGCGGGGGTGGCCTGCGTGGCCCTGACCGATCGCGCCTTCGGCCCCTGGGCGATCGAGGCCTGGCCGGCGTTCACGGACGCGGTGCTCGCCGAGCTCTAGGACATCTCCCACAGCAGCAGCTCCGCCCCCGTCACCCCCACCGCCTCCAGATCCTTCGCGTCCGTGATCCGCGCCGCGTCGCCCGGGCCCAACTCCTCGCCGTCCAGGCTCACTTCACCGCGTACGACATGCACGTACACGTACGCCCCGTCCGGTACCGCCGTCCGCTCCCCCGCCGCCAGGCGCCGTACGTGGAGCATCGCGCCCGCCTCCGGGACGGCGTACGGGGTGGAGTCCGCGATGCCGGGGACGATCTCGTAGGACGGGTCGCCGCCGGGCCGCAGCGGGGCCAGCCACATCTGGACGAAGGTCAGGGGGGCCCGGCCGTCGTTGCGCTCCACGTGCCGGACGCCGGCGGCGGAGCTGAGGCGCTGGACGTCGCCGGGGCGTACGACCGTCTCGTGGCCGGTGGAGTCGCGGTGGGTGAGCTCGCCCTCGGCCACCCAGGTGACGATCTCGGTGTGGCTGTGCGGGTGCTCGTCGAAGCCGGCGCCGGGGGCGAGGCGCTCCTCGTTGCAGGCGATCAGCGCGCCGAAGCGGAGGTTGTCGGGATCGTAGTGCGGGCCGAAGGAGAAGGCGTGCAGCGACTCGACGCCGGCCTCCGGCTCCCCGCCTCGGTGGCGCTCCGTAGCGCGCCGTACGTCCATCACGTCCACCACGGTAGCCCTCACCGCCACCCGGCGACGCGCACTCCCGTCCGGATAAGGCAGTCTTGTCCCGTGCCCGAACCAGTGACCCGCCGCCCCGACGCCGCACCCACCCACTCGCACCCCGCGACCCTGAAGCGGCTGGAGAAGTCGTCCGGCAGTCTCGCCGCGCAGGCGATCGCGCGCATGGACGAGACGCTGCCGTGGTACCGGGCGATGCCTCCGGAGAACCGTTCCTGGATCGGGCTGGTCGCCCAGGCCGGTATCGCCGCCTTCACCGAGTGGTTCCGGCACCCGGACGCGCCCCAGGCCATCTCCACCGACGTCTTCGGCACGGCGCCGCGCGAGCTGACCAGGGCCATCACGCTGCGCCAGACCGTCGAGATGGTGCGCACCACGATCGAGGTCATGGAGTCCGCGATCGACGAGGTGGCGGCCCCCGGCGACGAGAACGTGCTGCGCGAGGCGCTGCTGGTGTACGCCCGCGAGATCGCCTTCGCGACCGCCCAGGTGTACGCCCAGGCCGCCGAGGCCCGCGGCGCCTGGGACGCCCGGCTGGAGTCGCTCGTGGTGAACGCCGTGCTGAGCGGCGAGGCCGACGAGGGAGCCGTGTCCCGGGCCGCCGCGCTGGGCTGGAACTCGCCCGAGCACGTGTGCGTGGTGTTGGGGACGGCGCCCGACGGTGACAGCGAGCTGACCGTCGAGGCCATCCGGCGGGCGGCCCGGCACGCCAAGCTCCAGGTGCTCACCGGGGTGCTCGGCACCCGGCTCGTCGTCATCGCGGGCGGCAGCGACAACCCCCTCGCCGTGGCCAAGTCGCTGATCGGGCCCTACGCGGCCGGACCGGTCGTCGCGGGGCCCGTCGTCCCGGACCTGCTGGCCGCGACCCGTTCCGCGCAGGCAGCCGCCGCCGGACTGAGGGCGTGTTCCGCCTGGCAGGACGCCCCGCGGCCGGTGCTGGCGGACGATCTGCTGCCGGAGCGCGCGATGGCCGGTGACCCGGGCGCCCGTGAGCAGTTGGTGGAGGAGATCTACAGACCACTGGAGGAGGCCGGGTCGGCGCTCCTGGAGACACTCTCCGTCTATCTCGAGCAAGCGAGCAGTTTGGAGGGCGCCGCGCGTATGCTCTTCGTCCATCCCAACACCGTCCGCTACCGGCTCCGACGTGTGACTGACGTCACCGGCTGGTCACCCTCCGATGTGCGTTCGGCGTTCACGCTGCGCATCGCGCTCATCCTGGGGCGTCTGGCCGACTGCGATCTCCAGCTCTAGTCTTTTGTCGGGGGCCCACAAAACCCCCTGCTGTTCTTCGTCCCTGTCCCCACGGGCGGCCTTGGCCGTCCACAAGAGAGAGTGTGAGAGTGCTCGTACTCGTCGCTCCCGGCCAAGGCGCCCAGACGCCCGGCTTCCTGACTCCCTGGCTCGAACTCCCCGGTGTCCGCGGCGCCCTCGAGGCATGGTCCGAGGCCGTGCAGCTCGATCTGATCCGCTACGGCACCGAGGGTGACGCGGAGGAGATCCGCGACACCGCGGTGGCGCAGCCGCTGCTGGTCGCGGCCGGACTGGCCTCCGCGTACACGCTCTTCGACGACCCGGCCGAGCTGCCCGGCAAGGTCGGCGCCATCGCCGGGCACAGCGTCGGCGAGCTGACCGCCGCCGGTCTCGCCGGTGTCCTGTCCGACGAGGAGACGGTCCGGCTGGTCCGCGTCCGCGGCCTGGCCATGGCCGAGGCGGCCGCCGTCACCGCGACCGGCATGTCGGCGCTGCTCGGGGGCGACCCCGAGGTGAGCGTCGCCCATCTGGAGAAGCTGGGCCTGACCCCGGCGAACGTCAACGGCGCCGGCCAGATCGTGGCCGCGGGCACACTGGAGCAGCTCGCCGCGCTGAACGAGGACAAGCCGGAGGGCGTGCGCAAGGTCGTCCCGCTGAAGGTGGCCGGCGCCTTCCACACGCACCACATGGCCCCCGCGGTCGACGCGCTGGCGAAGGCCGCCGAGGACCTGGCGCCCGCCGACCCGAAGCTGCCCTACGTCTCCAACAAGGACGGGCAGACGGTCGCCACCGGCGCCGAGGTCCTGACGCGGCTGGTCGGCCAGGTCGCCAACCCGGTCCGCTGGGACCGGTGCATGGAGACGTTCAAGGAGCTCGGTGTCACGGCCCTGCTGGAGGTGTGCCCGGGCGGCACCCTGACCGGCCTGGCCAAGCGGGCGCTGCCGGGCGTGAAGACGCTGGCCCTGAAGACCCCCGACGACCTCGACGCGGCTCGCGAGCTCATCGCCGAGCACAGTTCCTGACAAGGAGTCCGAGCAGCATGTCGAAGATCAAGCCCAGCAAGGGCGCCCCGTACGCGCGAATCCTCGGTGTGGGCGGCTACCGTCCCACCCGGGTCGTGCCGAACGAGGTGATCCTCGAGACGATCGACTCGTCCGACGAGTGGATCCGCTCGCGCTCCGGCATCGAGACGCGGCACTGGGCGAACGACGAGGAGACGGTCGCCGCGATGTCGATCGAGGCGTCCGGCAAGGCCATCGCCGACGCCGGGATCTCCGCCGAGCAGATCGGCGGTGTGATCGTCTCGACCGTCTCGCACTTCAAGCAGACGCCGGCCGTCGCCACTGAGATCGCCGACAAACTCGGCACGGACAAGGCAGCGGCCTTCGACATCTCGGCGGGCTGCGCCGGCTTCGGCTACGGCCTCACCCTCGCCAAGGGCATGATCGTCGAGGGCTCGGCGGAGTACGTACTTGTCATCGGCGTCGAGCGGCTCAGCGACCTGACCGACCTGGAGGACCGCGCGACGGCCTTCCTGTTCGGCGACGGGGCGGGCGCGGTCGTGGTCGGTCCCTCGCAGGAGCCGCACATCGGCCCGACCGTGTGGGGCTCCGAGGGCGACAAGTCCGAGACGATCAAGCAGACCGTGTCCTGGACCGAATTCCGGCTCGGCGACGTCTCCAGGCTTCCGCTCGACCGCGAGGGCAACGTCAAGTTCCCCGCGATCACCCAGGAGGGCCAGGCGGTGTTCCGCTGGGCCGTGTTCGAGATGGCGAAGGTCGCCCAGCAGGCGCTGGACGCGGCCGGAATCAGCTCGGACGACCTGGACGTCTTCATCCCGCACCAGGCCAACGAGCGGATCATCGACTCGATGGTGAAGACTCTCAAGCTGCCGCAGTCCGTCACGGTCGCCCGTGACGTACGCACCACCGGCAACACCTCGGCCGCCTCGATTCCGCTCGCGATGGAGCGGCTTCTGGCGACCGGCGAGGCGAAGAGCGGCGACACGGCGCTCGTCATCGGATTCGGGGCGGGTCTCGTCTACGCCGCGACTGTCGTTACCCTCCCCTAGGCACTTCGTGCCGGATCTTCGGGTCCGGTACGGGAACCACAGCCAACACCCTCTGAATATCTACGAAGGAGCGCCCACCATGGCCGCCACTCAGGAAGAGATCGTCGCCGGTCTCGCCGACATCGTGAACGAGATCGCCGGCATCCCGGTTGAGGACGTCCAGCTGGACAAGTCCTTCACCGACGACCTGGACGTCGACTCGCTGTCCATGGTCGAGGTCGTCGTCGCCGCCGAGGAGCGCTTCGACGTCAAGATCCCCGACGAGGACGTCAAGAACCTCAAGACGGTCGGCGACGCGACCAACTACATCCTCACGCACCAGGCCTGATCACTCAGGCCGGTCGCCTGCCCCGCCACCCGGCGGTGGCGCCGCTGAATCCCGATCCGTTGGAGAAAGAATTCCCGTGAGCTCGACCAATCGCACCGTGGTCGTCACCGGTATCGGCGCAACCACACCGCTGGGTGGCGACGCAGCCTCTACCTGGGAGGGCCTGGTCGCCGGCAAGTCCGGCGTCAAGCCCCTGGAGCAGGAGTGGGCCGCCGATCAGGCGGTCCGCATCGCCGCTCAGATCGCCGTGGAACCGACCGAGGTCATCCCGCGGCCGCAGGCCCGCCGCCTGGACCGTTCGGCGCAGTTCGCGCTGATCGCGGCCCAGGAGGCCTGGAAGGACGCCGGCTTCACCGGCAAGGCCGGGGAGGACGGGTCCGAAGGGGACGTCGACCCCGACCGGCTCGGCGCGGTCATCGCCTCCGGCATCGGCGGCGTGACGACCCTGCTGGACCAGTACGACGTGCTGAAGGAGAAGGGCGTCCGCCGCGTCTCCCCGCACACCGTCCCCATGCTGATGCCGAACAGCCCCTCGGCCAACGTGGGCCTGCTCGTGGGCGCCCGGGCGGGCGTGCACACGCCGGTCTCCGCGTGCGCGTCGGGTGCCGAGGCCATCGGCTACGCCATCGAGATGATCCGCACCGGCCGCGCCGACGTCGTCGTCGCGGGTGGTACGGAGGCGGCGATCCACCCGCTGCCCATCGCCGCGTTCGGCAACATGATGGCGATGTCCAAGAACAACGACGACCCCCAGGGCGCCTCGCGTCCCTACGACACCGCCCGCGACGGCTTCGTCCTGGGCGAGGGCGCCGGCGTGATCGTCCTGGAGTCCGCCGAGCACGCCGCCGCCCGCGGTGCGCGGGTGTACGCCGAGGCGGTCGGGCAGGGCATCTCCGCCGACGCCCACGACATCGTGCAGCCGGAGCCGGAGGGGCGGGGCATCTCGCACGCCCTGCAGAACCTGCTGGACGGCACCGACCTGGACCCGGCGGAGATCGTGCACGTCAACGCGCACGCGACGTCGACGCCGGCCGGTGACGTGGCCGAGCTGAAGGCGCTGCGCAAGGTGTTCGGCGACGACGCGGACCACATGGCGGTCTCCGCGACCAAGTCGATGACCGGTCACCTGCTCGGTGGCGCGGGCGGCGTGGAGTCCGTGGCGACGGTCCTCGCCCTGTACCACCGGGTGGCTCCGCCGACCATCAACGTGGAGAACCTCGACCCTGAGGCTGCCGCCAACGCCGACGTGGTGCGCGGTGAGGCACGCAAGCTGCCCGTGGAGGGCCGTATCGCTGCCCTGAACGACTCGTTCGGGTTCGGCGGGCACAATGTCGTCCTGGCGTTCCGTTCGGTGTGACGGTGCCGTGAACCGACAGTGGCCCGGTCTCCTTGGGGAGGTCGGGCCATTCGCCATGGTGCCGTCCGCGGCATGGCGCGTGCGGGCCTGGTGGGTTGCTCGCGCGTACGAGGCGGAGCCGCGCATCGGTGCGGCGCCGCGCGCCGCTGAAGGGGCGTCGGCCCACCGCGCGTTGCTCAGACGACCTGGTGGAGCCAGCGCACCGGAGCGCCCTCACCCGCGTACCTGAACGGTTCCAACTCGTCGTCCCAGGGCTTGCCCAGGAGTTTGGCGATGTCCGCTTCCAGGTCGCTCTCATCGCGCTGGGAGCGCTGCAGGGCCGCGCGGAGGCGGTCCTCGGGGATGAGGATGTCGCCGTGGATGCCGGTGACGGCGTGGAAGATGCCGAGTTCGGGGGTGCAGCTGTAGCGCTCGCCCTCGGCCGTGGGGCAGGGTTCGGCGGTGACCTCGAAGCGGAGCAGGTGCCAGCCTCTCAGTGCCGAGGCCAGTTTGGAGGCGGTGCCCACCTCGCCCTGCCAGGAGAACTCGGAGCGCCAGGTGCCGGGGGCGGCGGGCTGCCGGATCCAGTCGAGGTTGACGCGTGTGCCGAGCACCCCGGCGACGGCCCACTCGACGTGCGGGCACAGCGCGCGCGGCGCGGAGTGCACGTACAGAACTCCACGTGTCGTCACCGGGACCTCCGGGCAGAGCGGGACAGTCTTGCAGGCTGGCATGGCGGCGGTGGCAGGGCAGCCACGTTGATGGCGAGGCTACCGTGCGGCGGGGCGAGGAGTGTGACGTACCGTCGGTCCCAGTGCCCCGAAACACCCGCCTTTCACCCGGCAGGACGCTTGTACGGGTGCGAAACGTTCCACAGAGCGTGGTCGGGAACTCCCGTGCGTTGTCATAGGTGCAAGGGCCGGAGGGTCTGCAAGGGCAGTACGGGTTCGTGATGGGCGGTCCATCGCGTGTCGACCGAGGGGATCACCACCGGATGCGGAAGCAGCGTCATCGCTCGCGTGCCGTTCTCGCCGCTGCGGCGGTGGCTGTTCTGGGGGTCGCCGGCTGTGATGCCGTCGGCGGCGACTCGCCGGGCCCGAGCGGCACCGGCGTCCACAAGGCGAAGCCGTCTCCGACGCCGGCGTGGGACAGCAGTCCGGCCTCGGTCGCGGCCGTGGGGGACTCCATCACGCGGGGCTTCGACGCGTGCGCGGTGCTGACGGACTGTCCCGAGGTGTCCTGGGCCACGGGAGGCAGCGCCCAGGTCGACAGTCTCGCCGTACGGCTGCTGGGGCGGGCGAGGGCGGCCGAGCGGAGCTGGAACTATGCCGTGACCGGGGCGCGGATGGCGGATCTGCCGAGTCAGATGGGCCGGGCGGCGGCCCGCAAGCCGGATCTGGTGGCGGTGATGGTGGGCGCGAACGACGCCTGCCGGAACAGCACGGCGGCGATGACCTCGGTGACGGCCTTCCGGGCCGGCTTCGAGGACGCGATGAGCACCCTGCGCAAGAGCGCGCCCAAGGCGCAGGTGTTCGTGGCGAGCGTGCCGAATCTGAAGCGGCTGTGGTCCGAGGGCCGGACCAACCCGGTGGGCAAGCAGGTGTGGAAGCTGGGCCTGTGCCCGTCCATGCTGGGTGACGCGGACGCGTTGGACGCGGCGGCGACCGAGCGGCGGGACACCGTCGCGAAGCGGGTCCAGGACTACAACAAGGTGCTGGAGCAGGTCTGTGCCAAGGACCGCCACTGCCGGTTCGACGGGGGCGCGGTGTACGAGTACCGCTTCGGCACCGACCAGCTGAGCCATGTGGACTGGTTCCACCCGAGCGTGAACGGTCAGGCGCGGTTGGCGGAGATCGCCTATCGGACGGTCACGGGGAAGAAGGCGTGATCCTGAGGGTGACCTAAAGTTCCGCACATGAACGAACTCTTCGGCACCCTTCCCGACGGCACCCCGGTTCACCGCTGGACCCTGGAACGGGCGGGTGTCCGCGTACGCGTCCTGTCGTACGGCGGGATCGTGCAGTCGGCGGAGGTCCCGGACCGGGACGGACGCGCGGGGAACGTGGTGCTGGGGTTCGCGGACCTGGACGGCTATCTGGCGCACCCGGAGCCGTACTTCGGCGCGCTGGTCGGGCGGTACGCGAACCGGATCGCGGGCGGCCGTTTCACGCTGGACGGCGAGACGTACGTGCTGGCGCCCAACAACCCGCCCAACTCCCTGCACGGCGGCGAGCGGGGCTTCGACAAGCGGGTGTGGGACGTGGAGCCGGTGGCGCACGGGGTGCGGCTGAGCCGGGTCAGTCCCGACGGCGAGGAGGGCTTCCCGGGGCGGCTGGAGGTCACGGCGACCTGCACGCTGGAGGAGTCGGGGGCCCTGCGGATCGGGTACGAGGCGGTCGCGGACGCGCCGACGGTGGTGAACTTGACCAACCACAGCTACTTCGACCTGGGCGGGTCGGGCAGCGCGGGCGGGCACGAGCTGCGGATCGCCGCGTCCCGGTACACGCCGGTGGACGCGGACCTGATCCCGACCGGTGTCCTGGAGGAGGTGACGGGGACCCGCTTCGACTTCCGGGCGGCGCGGAAGGTGGGCGCCGGCTACGACCACAACTTCGTGCTCGACAAAGGCGTGACGCCGGCCCCGGTCGAGGTCGCCGAACTGCACGACCCGGCGTCGGGCCGGGTGCTGACCGTCGCGACCACCGAGCCCGGTCTCCAGCTGTACACGGCGGACCACCTGGGCGCGCCCTTCGCCCCCGGTGACGGGATCGCGCTGGAGACCCAGCACTTCCCCGACTCCCCCAACCGCCCGGAGTTCCCCAGCACGGTGCTGCGGCCGGGCGAGGTGTTCCGGTCGGAGACGGTGTACGGGTTCTCCAGCCGCTAGGAGCATCGCTCACCAGAGGTGTGTCGCTCACGAGCCCCGGCCCGGGGGTCAGGTCCCGGGCCGGGGCTGCTTGTGGGGGATGGTTCCCGCGGTCAGACGTTAATGGTCGCGGTGAGCCGGCGGTCGGAGATCGAGCGGCCCACCTGGATTTCGTACGAACCCTTCACAAATGACCATGAGTTGGTCTTCTCGTCCCAGGTCTCGAAGGCGCGTCGCGGTAGTTCGACGGTGGTCTCGACGACCTCGCCGGGGGCGGCCTCCGCTCCCCCGAAGCCGGCCAGGCGGCGGGCCGGGCGGTCGGTGTCGGGCTCGGCGGGGGCCAGGTAGACCTGGACGACCTCGCGGCCGGCGCGGGTGCCGGAGTTGCGGACGCGGACCGTCACGGTCGTACCCCGCACCTCGACGGACTCGTAGGTCCAGTCGGTGTAGCCGAGGCCGTGGCCGAAGGGGTACGAGGGGGTGCGGCCCGCCTTCTCCCAGGCGCTGTAGCCGATGAAGACGCCCTCGCTGTAGGGGAGCGCGCCGTTGTCGGGGGTGACCTGGGTGACCGGGGCGTCGGCCAGGGAGCCCCAGGTGGTGGGCAGCCGGCCGCCGGGCTCGTGGGCGCCGGTGAGAACGTCCGCGAGGGCGGCGCCGCCCTCCTGGCCGGGGAACCAGCTCAGCAGGACGGCGGCGACCTGGTCGCGCCACGGGAGTTCCACCGGGGAGCCGGAGTTGACGACCACGACGGTGTTCGGGTTGGCGGCGGCAACCGCGCGGACCAGGTCGTCCTGACGGCCGGGGAGGACGAGGTCGGTGCGGTCGTAGCCCTCCGACTCGACGCGTTCGGTGGTGGCGACCACGACGACGGCCGTGTCGGCGGCACGGGCGGCCGTCACCGCCTCGGCGATCAGCTCGTCCGGGTCGCGCTGGGGCTCCTGGTGGGCGAGGGTGAAGGAGACGACCTTCATGGGGATGTCCGCGGGGAGCCGGACGATGTGGGTGAGGGAGACCTCGACCGGGTGGCCCGCGGTGAGCTCGACCTGGGCGCGGGGTTCGGGAGCGCCGAAGAAGGTGACGAACGGGTCGTCCGTCGTGGGGCGTTGGACGTCGTCGTAGTACGTGGTGCCGTCGATGCGCAGGGTGAACGCGCCGAGGCCCTTGATGCCGAAGGTGTGCGGGCCGGACTCGCGCGGCGTGAAGGTGCCGGTGAGTTCGACGGTGTGCAGGGAGTCGTGGGTGACGCCCTCGGGCAGGTCGTCGCCCATCCACTGGAGGAGGCCGCTGGGTGCCGTGCCGGTGCCGATGACCGTGCCGGCGGCGTCACGGCAGACCGCGTGCAGCTCGAAGCCCTTGTCGGCGGCGGCGAGTTCGGTGTTCGGGTCGGCGCCGACGACATAGGTGAGGGTGCCGTCGGGGAGGGCGGCGGTGAGTCCGTCGAGCGGGGAGACGGTCCGGGCCGGGAAGACGGTGGCGGAGCCGCCGCCGAGCACGCGGGCGTCGCGGGCGGCGGCTCCGATCAACGCGACGGTGCCGTCCGGCTTCAGCGGCAGCGCGGCCCTCTCGTTGCGGACCAGGACGAAGGAGCGGCGGGCGATCTCGCGGGCCAGCGACTCGCCGTCGACGGTCTCGGGCAGCTCGGTGACGACCGGTTCGGCGCCCTCCAGGATGCCGACGCGGGCGGCGAGCCGCAGGACGTTGCGGACGGCCGCGTCGACCTTGGTCTCGGCCACCTCGCCGTCCCGTACGGCCCGTGCGAGGGCCTCGCCGTACACGGTCTGCGGGCCGGGCATGGCGACGTCGAGGCCGCCCTCGATGGCGCCGGCGGTGGAGCGGGCGGCGGTCCAGTCGGAGACGTTGAAGCCGTCGAAGCCCCATTCGCCGCGCAGGATCTCGTTCACCAGCCGGTGGTGCTCGGTCATCGTGGGTCCGTTGACCGAGTTGTAGGCGGTCATGATGCCCCAGGGGCGGGCGTTCTCGACGATCGCCTCGAAGGGGGCGAGGTACAGCTCGCGCAGGGCACGCTCGGAGACGAGGTTGTTCACGGTGAACCGGTCGGTCTCGGCGTCGTTGGCGACGAAGTGCTTGACGGTGGTGCCGACGCCGCCGGACTGGACGCCGGTCACATAGCCGGATCCGATGACGCCCGTGAGATACGGATCCTCGCTGTAGGCCTCGAAGTGACGGCCGCCGAGCGGGGAGCGGTGCAGGTTGACGGTGGGCGCGAGCAGCACGTGGACGCCCTTGCGGCGGGCCTCCTGGGCGAGCAGCACCCCGGCCCGGCGGGCGAGCCCCGGGTCCCAGGTGGCGGCCAGGGCGGTCGGCGAGGGCAGCGCGACCGACGGGTCGTCGGCGGTCCAGCGCACGCCCCGGACGCCGATGGGGCCGTCCGACATGACCAGGGAGGGCAGCCCGATCTCGGGGAGCGCGGGCAGGGACCACATGTCCTTTCCGGACAGGAGCCGGGTCTTGGCGTCCAGGTCCAGCTTGCGGAGGGCGGCCTCGACGGCGGCCTCGCGGGCTGTGTCGGCCGGGGTGGTTCCCAAGGGTGCCGCCATGGCGGTGCCTCCTCATTGACGCGTCCGTGCGGTGGCTCCATCGTGCCTCGTTCACCTGGCGATCGGTAGGTTTCGTTATCTTGCCGTTATTTTACGATGGTCGAGATGACGTACGGTGACGTCATGAACGCCAGGCAGAGGACCAGCGCCCGGGGCGAGGAGCGGCGGGCCGAGATCGTCCGGGCGGCCCTGGAGGTCATCGCCGAGCGGGGTTACCGGGCGGCGAGCCTGGCCGCGGTGGCGGAGCGGGTCGGGCTGACCCAGCAGGGTCTGCTGCACCACTTCCCGACCAAGGACGCGCTGCTGGTCGCCGTGCTGGAGGAGCGCGACAAGTGGGACGCCGTCGCGGCGGGGACCTGGCGGCCGGAACTGCTCGCGTCGCTCGTCGAGTACAACGCGACGCGCCCGGGGATCGTGCAGACCTTCTCGGCACTGCTCGGCGAGAGCGTGACGGACGGGCATCCGGCGCGGGAGTACTTCACGGAGCGCTACGTCCGGGTCCGGGCGTCGATGACGGCGGCCCTGCGCACGGAGTACGGCGAGCGCCTGCCGAACGGACTCACCCCCGAGCGCGCGGCCCCTCTCCTCGTCGCGGTGATGGACGGGCTGCAGTACCAGTGGCTGCTGGACCCTGACTCGGTGGACATGCCGGGCGCGTTCCGGGACTTCCTGGCGCTGCTGGGCGAGTCGTCCCCCACCGGGTGAACCCCCGCCACGTGAACCCCGCCGAGTGGATCCTCATTGGCCGACCGTCGTCGGCGTCACGCCCCATGGCGTAGACCACTTCCGTCACGCGATACTGCGCCGACGGCAGCAGCAGCGCTTCCCCCACGGCGACAGAAAGGCTTGAACTGCCTTGGCTTCTTCACGTGTTCGGATCGGTGTCCTCGGACTCACCCTGCTGGCGGGGCTGGCGGCCCCCACCACCACCGCGACCGCCGAGACCGCGCCCTCGGCCACCGTCGAGGAGCGGCGGCTCGACGGGGCGGTGCCGCAGGAGATACTCCGGCGGTCCGGATTCGACGTCCTGACCGCCGCGTTCGTGCGGGAACTCGACTCGGCGGGCTCGTACGCCGAGGCCCGCCGGCTCGTCGTACGGGACGGGTCGGCGTTGTGGCGGCGGGCCGTGGAGCGGGCGCAGGGGCGGGGGCCCGCGGGAGGCGACCTCAGCCGGGACGACGACCGGCCGTTGTACTGGGCGCGGCTGGGGATGACCCGCCAGGTGCGCACCTGGGCACCGGGCTTCGGCCTGTCCGACACACAACGCACCGCACTGCTCGGCGAGTTGGAGCGGACCTCGCGCGGGCAGACCACCGTCCGCCTTCCGCGGGGCAAAAAGGTCAGGCGGATCCTCGTCACCGGGTTCGATCCGTTCACGCTGGACCGGGACATCCGGATCTCCAACCCGTCCGGGGCCACCGCGCTCGCGCTCGACGGCACGGTGATCGAGACGGCCGACGGGCCGGCGCGGGTCGAGACCGTCGTCTTCCCGGTGCGGTGGCGGGACTTCACGGAGGGCACGGTGGAGCGGACCCTGCGGCCGCATCTGAAGAAGGTGGACCTCTTCACCACCGTGAGCCAGGGACGCGTGGGCCGCTTCGACGTGGAGCGGACCAACGGGGCCTGGCGGGGCGGATTCGGCGACAACGACAACGTCGGCGTGAACGGGACCGTCCCCGTCACCGACCCGGCCTCGCAGCCGCAGTGGACGACGACGACCCTGCCGTACGCCAAGATCGTGGCCGCGGACACCGGACGGTTCCCCGTGTACGACAACACGGCGGTGACCGAGATCCCGGCGGGAGGAACCGAGCCGGTCGTCCGGCCGGACGGGCCGACGCCCGGGTCGAGCGCCCGGGCGGGCGGCGGCGGGGACTACCTGTCCAACGAGATCGCCTACCGGGCCACGCTGCTGCGGGACCGGCTGGGGCTGCACGACGTGCTGCCGGGCGGGCATGTGCACACACCGGTACTGCAGTTCGGGACCGGGAACACGGACCCGGCCACCGGGACGGTGACCGACCCGCAGTTCGTGCGCAACCGGCTGGACATCATCGCCCAGGTGCGGTCGATCCTGGCGGTGGCGGCGGGATCCGAGTAGCCGGGGCGTCCGGAGCAACCGGGGCGACGGCCTGCGGGGTGTTCTCGTCGCCGTCCGGCCGGCCGTCCGCCGTCTCCTCGCCCAGCAGGTCGCGGGCCATCAGCGTGGCTCCCGCGACCGCGCCCGGCATCAGGAAGACGGCGACGAACGGCACCAGGAAGGCCACGGCCAGCGGGGTGCCGAAGCCCCAGACCAGCGTCCTGCGGCCGCGCAGGAGGGCGAGGCGGTCGCGGAGTTCGACGCGGCGGCGCTGCAGGGCGACCGCGGTGAGTTCCTCGGTGAGGAAGAACCCGGTGACGAAGAAGCCGATCACCGGGACGACCGTCTGCCCGATGAACGGGACGAAGCCGAGCGCGAAGAGGAGGACGCCCCACACGGCGGCCCGCACGACGATCCGGAGGCTGTCGCGGGCCGAGATCCACAGTTCGCGCCAGAGCGGCAGCCCCGACTCGGGAGCGGTGCCGTCCGGGGAGACGTCCCGGTCGACCTTCTCGGAGAGGTTCTCGTAGAAGGGCTGGCCGATGAGGAGTGTGACCGCGGTGAAGGTGACCACTGACAGCAGCAGTCCGAGCGCGAACAGGACCGCGGTCAGGAAGCCGCGGAAGAGTCCGAGCCAGGGGCTGGACCAGTCGTCGGCGAAGGGGGTGGCCCAGGCGACGAAGTCCTCGCCCCACAGGGCCAGCGCGATCAGTGCCGCCGCGTAGAGGACGAGGGTGATCAGGCCCGGGAGCAGGCCGAAGCCGTACTGCTTCCCGTGCCGGGCCACCCACCGTTGGCCCTTCAGGAGGTACTTGAATCCCGCCCCGAGATCGCGCATGGGAAGACTCTATCGACTCCCTCCAGGACCAACCGGCACCGGTCACAGCTCGATCGCGCCGCCCGGATCAGGAGCCCGTGGGCCCCGTCCGACAACCGTCACGGGCGCGGCCACGTCCCGCGCACGGGCGGCGGGGAAGAAGAAGGAACTGTGCGTCCGCGACACCGGCGTACGGGTGCGGGCGTTCACGCCCGGGCGCTGAGCCGACCCCGCCACCGGGCCCGGGGGCGGACTCGGCCCCGGTTCCCGTCGCTACTTCAGCTCCTTGGCGGTGTAGTAGCCGTCCTTGACCAGGACGTCGTAGTTGGTCTTGTCGATGCTCTGCGGCTCGAGCAGGTAGGCGGGCACGGCCTTGACGCCGTTGTTGTAGTTGTATCGGTCGTTGATCCGCGTCACGCGGTCCTTGAGGATGTCGTCGACCATCCACGCGGCCGCGTCGGCGAGCTCGCGGACGTCCTTGAAGACGGTCTGCGACTGCCGGCCCGCGATGATCGACTTCACCGAGGGCAGCTCGGCGTCCTGGCCGGTGACAACCGGGAAGGGCTTGCCGGCGGAGCCGTAGCCCTGCGACTCCAGCGCGGACAGGACACCCCGGGAGATGCCGTCGTACGGCGAAAGGACCGCGTCGACCTTCCTGCCGACGTACCACCGCGCGAGCAGGCCGCTCATGCGCTTCTGCGCGGTGGGCCCGTCCCAGCGCGGGGTGGTGAGCTGGTCCAGCCGGGTCTGACCGGACGGGACGACCAACTGCTTGCTGTCCAGATACGGTTGCAGGAGGTCCATCGAGCCGCCGAAGAAGTACTTGGTGTTGTTGTCGTCGGGGGAACCGGCGAAGAGCTCGATGTTGAACGGGCCCTTGCCCTTCCCCAGGCCGAGCTTCTCGATGATGTGTCCGGCCTCCTGCCGGCCGACCATCTCGTTGTCGAAGGAAACGTAGTAGTCGACGTTCCCGGTGCCGAGGATGAGCCGGTCATAGGAGATCACCAGGATGTCCGCGTCGGCGGCCCGCTGCAGCACGCCGTTCAGCGACTTGGCGTCGATGGCCGCGATGATCAGCGCGTCGACGCCCTGCCGGACCAGGGTATCGATCTGTGACAACTGGGCTTTCGGGTCGTCGTCTCCGTAGACCAGCTTCGTCTTGTACCCCTTGCTCTTCAGACTCTCGACGACGCTCTTGCCGTCGGTGAGCCAGCGCTCGGAGGACCGGGTCGGCATGGCGATGCCGACGGTACCGCCCTCGGAGCGGCTGCGGGTGCTGCCCTCACTCTCCTCGCCGCAGGCGGACGCGGTGAGGGCGAGGGAGGCGGTTCCGGCGAGGGCGGCGAGGGCAGCTCTTCGGTTGAGCATCGTGAATGGGTCCTTGGTCTTCTCGTCGTTGAGAGCATGTCGGCGCATCAGACGCGCCCGCACCCGGACGGGTGCCGTGCGAGTGGATCCCCGAATGCCCTGTACGGGCAGAACGTCAGGGGGTCGGTGGTCCCTCCGTACAGGCCTCGGGCTCCCGCCGTTCCGGGCGTGCACAGGGCAGTCACCTTCACATGTTCGATATTTCGTCACACGTTCTACATGGCGGCGCGAGAGTAGAGGCCGGCATGGGGGGTGTCAACGGTGTGAACAGGATCGGTTACAGAGAGGCGAACACCGGACCAGGCGTAGCGATGAAGACCGGGCGCCGCGACAAAAAGAGGGGGCACCTCCGGATGTCCGGAGGTCCCCCCTTCGGACGAGCGACAACCAGCCTTGCCGCTGTGCCACCTCACCCACGGGGCGGCCGGCGGGGCCTGGGCCGGCTCACCGGCTGGACCGCCGGCGGCGCGCCGCTCGCGCCGAGCCGCATCAGCGTGTCGACGATCCGGCAGAACGCCTCCTGGGCCTGCGGGGACGCGCTCGCCGCGGCCGACTCCGCGGTCGTCTCGCACAGCGCGCGCAGCACCTCGCCGCCCGAACCGTTCCGCGGGTCGAAGGTGTTGAGGGCGATCCTGGTGATCTCCCCGACCGTGTCGAGGAGTTGGCCGGTGATGTCAGTGGTGTTGCGTGCCATGCGCCGCATGGCGTCCCTGCGGGGGAGCCAGGGGATCGTTCCCATGGACCCTCCTCGCGTCGCACGCACGCCGGTGCCCTCAGCGCGCCGGTCCGGGCCGCCCGGGATGCGCCGTCCGGGGCATCCGCGACACCGACTCTCCGTGGCGGTTGAGTCGAACGGGTGCACCTCGCCGTACCGATCTCCGGAAGCCCCTGAGGAGGTACGCGTGCGCACCACGAGAAACGTTCCTGCGAGACCGAGACCCGTTCCGCTCGCCACCGCCCTCGCCGCCCGCGTGTCCCCCGCCGGGACGAACGAGGGCAACGGGGACGCCAAGGGAGTGATCCGCATGGTGAACGCGGGTCCGGTGACGGCCGGGGTGCCGGACCGGCCGTCACCGGCGCCCGGGTACGCGCCCGCGTGGTTCACCGACCGCGGACCGGGCATCCGGGTGGAGCGGTCGTACGCGACCGGGAATCCGCTCGTTCGTGGGGACCGGCGAGAACTGGAGGGCGGCTCCGGCGGTCCGGCGGACGCGGCCGGACAGGCCTCGGTGGTCAGCGGCCCCGCGGCCGTCCTGTTCGGCACCGAGCCCCTCTTCCGGGACCATCCCGAGGGGGAGTCCGCACAGGTCGTACGCGCGTTGTTCACTGTGGGACACGCGAGCAGCGGTTCAGGTGAGGAGAACGGATGACGCAGGAGATCCACGGCACCGTCGCGGACGGCTTCGAGCCGGTACGTGAGGAGTTCGCGGCGTTCGTCGGGGGGGAGCTCCCGGATTACGAGGGCCAGGTGTGCGCGTACGTACACGGCCGCAAAGTCGTCGACCTGTGGGCCGGTGACGGTGTCGACGGCGATTCCCTCTACGGGGTGTACTCGTCGACCAAGGGAGCGGCCCATCTGGTGACCGCGCTCCTGGTCCAGGACGGCACGCTGGAACTGGAGCGCAAGGTCACCTACTACTGGCCGGAGTTCGCGGCGGAGGGCAAGGGCTCCCTGACCCTGCGCGATCTGCTCGCGCACCGGGCGGGCGTGATCGGCCTCGACGCCGGGTTCTCGGAGCAGGAACTGGCCGACGACCGGGCGATGGCCGAACGCCTCGCGGACCAGCGGCCGTTCTGGCGCCCGGGCACGGCCTTCGGCTACCACGCCCTCGTCATCGGCGCGCTCACCGGCGAGGTCGTCCGGCGGGCCACCGGCCGCACGCTCCAGGAGGTGTACGAGGAGCGGGTCCGCGCCCCGCACGGGCTGGACTTCTTCCTCGGGCTGCCCGAGGCGCTGGAGCCCCGCTACCGCTCCGTGCAGCCGATGGCTCCGACGGCGGCGCAGCAGGTCGTCCTCGACGCGATGCCGAGGGGACCGCACACGCTGGCGTCCATCGCCTTCAACACCCATGTGGCCGAACCCGGGAGCATGGAGGGTTACGCCAACTCCCGCGCCGTACGCGCCAAGGGACCGGCGTCGGCGGGCGGGGTCGCCGCCGCACGCGGGCTCGCCGGGATGTACGCGGCGGCGATCAGCGACGTGAACGGTCAGGGGCCCCTGCTGAAGCCGGACACCATCGCCGAGGTCGGCCAGATCCACTCGGTCGGGTACGACCTGGTGGCCCGGGCCCACAAGTCGTACGGCCTCGGCTTCCAGGCGACGGCGGACACCTGGTACCCGTTCCTGGGCGCCGGCGCCTTCGGCCACAGCGGCGCGGGCGGCTCCCAGGCCTTCGCCGACCCCCGCAGCGGCCTGGCCTACGGCTACACCCGCCGCCGGATGGCCTTCCCCGGCGGGGCGGCACCGGAGAACGAGCGGTTGGTGAAGGCGGTGCACAGCGCTGCGCTCGCTTCGGGCTGAGGCAGAGCATGGGCCGAGGCGGAAAATGGCGGAGGCCACACCCCACGTCCAGGGGTGCGGCCTCCGTCGTGGGTAACGAGGGGGGCCAGGTCGGCGTCACGGCCTTGTTGCCCCGGGTCGCGGACTTTCAGCCCGGGCCGCGGACTTTCGGCCCCGGGGCCCGGACTATCAGCCCGGTCCGCGGACTTCGGCCCCGGGTCCCGGACTTCAGAGCTTGACGATCATCTTCCCCGTGTTGTCACCGCGCAGGACGCCGAGGAAGGCCTCCAGGTTGTTCTCGATGCCCTCGACGACCGTCTCGCGGTACTTCAGCTCGCCCGAGGCGACCAAGGGGCCGATCTCCTGGACGAACTGGGGCTGGAGGTCGTAGTGGTCGCCGACCAGGAAGCCCTCGATGCGGCCGCGGGTCTGGATGAGACGGGCCAGGTTCTTCGGGCCCGGCGCGGGCTCGGTGTTGTTGTAGACGGAGATCATGCCGCAGACCGCGATCCGCCCGCCCTGGTTGAGGGACCCGATGGCGGCCTCCAGGTGGTCGCCGCCGACGTTGTCGAAGTAGACGTCGATCCCGTCCGGCGCGGCGTCGCGCAGTTGCTCGCTCACCGGGCCGCTCTTGTAGTTGAAGGCCGCGTCGAAGCCGTACTCCTCGACGAGAAGCTTGACCTTGTCGTCGGAGCCGGCCGAGCCGATGACCCGGGAGGAGCCCTTGAGCTTGGCGATCTGGCCGACCTGGCTGCCGACGGCACCGGCCGCGCCGGAGACGAACACGGCGTCGCCCTCCTTGAAGGAGGCGGTGCGCAGGAGGCCGGCGTACGCGGTGAGGCCGGTCATGCCGAGGACGCCGAGGTACGTGGACAGGGGCGCGGCGTCGGGATCGACCTTGACGGCCTGCTTGGCGTCGAAGGTCGCGTACTCGCGCCAGCCGCCGAAGTGCAGCACATGGTCGCCGACGGCGATGTTCTCGGCCTCGGAGGCGACGACCTCGCCGACCGCGCCGCCCTGCATGGCCTTGCCCAGCTCGAAGGGGGCCGTGTACGACTTGGCGGCGCTCATCCGGCCGCGCATGTACGGGTCGACGGAGAGGTACTCGTTGCGCACCAGGACCTGGCCGGGGCCCGGCTGCCTGATCTCCGCCTCGGCCAGCTCGAAGTCCTCGGACTTCGGCCAGCCGACGGGGCGGCTGAGCAGACGCCATTCGCGGCTGGTGGTGGGGAGGGCGGAGTCGGTCATGGGGGTTGCCTTTCGCACGCGGAGAATTGTTTCATTACCTGAAACAACCATGCTCCTGGATATTTCAGGCTGTCAAGTAAGCGGGTACCCTGAGATCATGGCCGCCTCACATCCGACCCCTGCGACCTCGCCGACCCCTGCGACCTCGCCGCCGGACGCTCTGACCATGGAGGTCGTCGAGCTGATCGGCGAAGTCGTGGCCCGTTTCTACGAGGACTACGAGGAAGCCGCCGCCGGCCACGCCCTCACGGGCGCGCAGGCCCGGCTGCTGAGCCTGCTCGCGCGGGAGCCGCTTCCCATGCGCAAGCTGGCGCAGAAGCTGAAGTGCGAGCCGTCCAACGTGACCGGCATCGTCGACCGGCTGGAGTCCCGCGGCCTGGCCGAGCGGCGCCCCGACCCGGCCGACCGGCGCGTGAAGCTGGCGGCGGCGACGGACGAGGGCCGGCGGATCGCCAAGGGGCTGCGCGAGTCGCTGCGGTTCGCACGGGAGCCGCTGGCGGGGCTGGGGGAAGAGGAGCGGCTGGCGCTGCGGAGGTTGCTGCGGCGGATGCTGGCGGCGTAAGGCGCGGGGGGCGGACGGCGCGGCTCGCGCCGGTGGCCGGACGACCGGGTGGGGGGCGGCCGGCTCTCAGTCGTCCGAGTCCGAGCCGGAGCCCGAGCCCGACTTCCGTCCCGTACGGGACGCGGCGCTCACCAGTTCGGCCGCCGCCAGGGTCACGACGGCCACGGCGCGCGCCCAGCGCGGGCCGCCGCGCGCCGCCCACCAGACGCAGGCGCAGCCGCCGAGGACGAGTACCAGGATCACCGACAGGACGAGCACGATCACGCTCCTCCCCCTCCTTCCGCTGTGGCTTCCGCCGCGAACTCGTACTGAGGTTCGCAGAGATGACCCGCCTTGCCCAACAGGGTCACCCCGACGAGACGGTCGCCGTGGAAAACGACGACGCCCGGCCCGCGGCCGCCGGCCGCCCACGCGGAGCGTGGGCGGTGACAGGGGCCGCGGGCCGGGAACGCCGGTTCCGGCTCAGGTTTTCTGGCGGGTCGTCATGAAGCGCTGGACCAGGATGAACGCGCACAGCAGCACACCGGTGGCGATCTTCGTCCACCAGGAGCTGAGCGTGCCCTCGAACTGGATGATGCTCTTGATCAGGCCCAGGACGAGGACACCGAACAGGGTGCCCAGGACATAGCCGGAGCCGCCCGTGAGCAGCGTGCCGCCGATGACGACCGCGGCGATCGCGTCGAGTTCCATACCGGTGGCGTGCAGCGGGTCACCGGACTGGATGTACAGGGTGAAGAGCAGTCCGGCCAGCGCCGAGCAGAACCCGCTCACGGTGTACACGGCGATCTTCGTGCCGCCCTGCGGGAGACCCATCAGCATGGCCGACTGCTCGTTGCCGCCGATGGCGTACACCCGGCGCCCGAAGCGGGTGTAGTGCAGGACGTAGAACGCGACGGCGAGGACGACCAGCGAGACGATCGCGCCGATCGACAGGAACCCCATCCCCAACGACACCTGCGCCGTGGCCATGCTGCTCACCGAGGAGTCGCTGATGGAGATCGACTCCTTGCTGATGACCAGGCACAGACCGCGGAAGAGGAACAGACCGGCGAGGGTCACGATGAAGGGCTGGATCTCGAAGTTGTGGATCACATAGCCCATCAGGAAACCGCCGAGGGCTCCCACCGCCAGCGCCATGGGGACCACGACCAGGAGCGGCAGTCCCTGGCGCTCCACCAGCCACGCCGTGAACATCGTCGTGAAGCCGATCATCGAGCCGACGGACAGGTCGATGCCGCCGGACAGGATGACGAAGGTGACACCGACCGCGGCGACCAGCAGATAGCCGTTGTCGATGAACAGGTTCAGGAACACCTGCGGTTCGGCGAACCCGTAGAACTGGTAGCGCGTCAGGCCCCCGAGGTACATCAGCAGGAAGAGCAGGGCCGTCACCGCGACGGGCAGGCGCCGGTCGCCGAGCAGCCGCGCGGCCTTGGACGGGGTACGGCTGTCGGAGGCCGTGGGGCTCTGGGTGGTCGCGCTCATCACGACACCTCCATCTTGGGAGCGGCCTCGGTCGCCGCGGCGGGGTCCGCCGGGGCCGCGGCCGGCGTGGCGCTTCCCTTCGCGCCGAACCTGGCACCGAAGACCTTGGCGCGGAACTTCGGGGACTGCATCAGGCAGACGGCGATCACGACGGCCGCCTTGAAGACCAGGTTGGTCTGGGTGGGCACGCCGATCGTGTAGATCGTGGTGGTCAGGGTCTGGATGACGAGGGCGCCGACCACCGTGCCGCCGACGGAGAACCGGCCGCCCAGCAGTGAGGTGCCGCCGATCACCACGGCGAGGATCGCGTCGAGTTCGATCCACAGGCCGGCGTTGTTGCCGTCGGCGGCCGAGGTGTTGGAGCTGATCATCAGGCCGGCGATGCCCGCGCACAGCGCGCAGAACATGTAGACCATGATCTTGATGCGCCGGGACCTGATGCCGACCAGACGGCTGGCCTCGGCGTTGCCGCCGACCGCCTCGACCAGCAGCCCCAGGGCCGTGCGGCGGGTCAGCACCACGGTGACGGCCACGACCGCGGCCACCACGAAGATCGAGAACGGCAGCGTCAGCCAGTATCCGCCGCCGATCAGCTTGTACGGGCTGCTGTTGATGGTGATGATCTGGCCGTCGGTGATCAGCTGAGCGACACCGCGCCCGGCGACCATGATGATCAGGGTGGCGATGATCGGCTGGATGCCCATCCTGGCGACCAGGAAACCGTTCCACAGGCCGCAGACGACCGCGGCCAGCAGGCCGAGGCCCATGGCGAGCAGCACCCCGGACAGGGCGCTCTGGTCGGACTGGTCGCTGATGTACGAGCAGGCCAGTGCGCCGGTGATGGCGACCACGGCGCCGACGGAGAGGTCGATGCCGCCGGTGGCGATGACCAGGGTCATGCCGACCGCCACCAGGATGAGAGGCGATCCGAACAGCACGATCGAGACGAGGCTGCCGTAGAGGTGGCCGTCCGCCATCTTGATCGAGAAGAAGTCGGGCGTGAAGGGAACGTTGACGAGCAGCAGGAGGACGAGGACCGCTACCGGCCAGAACAGGTGGTGGCGGGTCAGCGCCCGCCATCGGGATGAGGTGGTCGCAGGGGTGGTCACTGGTGCTCTCCGCTCGCGATGGTCTCCAGGATCCGGCTCGTGGTGATCTCCGGCCCGTTGGTGATCTGCGCCACCAGCCGGCGGTCGCGCAGCACTCCGATGGTGTGACTGAGCCGGAGGACCTCCTCCAGCTCCGCCGCGATGTACAGGACGGACATGCCGTCCTCGGAGAGGGAGACGACGAGCTTCTGGATCTCGGCCTTCGCTCCGATGTCGATGCCGCGCGTCGGCTCGTCCAGGATCAGCAGCTTCGGCTGGGTGATCAGCCAGCGGGCCAGCAGCACCTTCTGCTGGTTGCCGCCGCTGAGCTGGCCCACCCTGGCCTCGGGGTTGGCGGGGCGGATGTCCAGCGCCTTGATGTACTTGGCGACGAGTTCGTCGCGCTGGGAGACCGGGATGGGCCGGGTCCAGCCGCGGGAGGCCTGCAGGGCCAGGATGATGTTCTCGCGCACCGTCAGATCGGGCACCAGGCCCTCGCTCTTGCGGTTCTCGGAGCAGAACGCGACACCGGCGCCGATGGCGTCGTTCGGGGCGCTCATCGAGACCTGCTTGCCGCCGACGGACACCTTGCCGGCGTCCGGCTGGTCGGCGCCGAAGAGCAGCCGGGCGAGTTCGGTCCGGCCCGATCCGAGCAGGCCGGCGAGCCCGATCACCTCGCCCTTCTTGATCTCCAGGTCGAACGGGGCGATGCCGCCGGTCCTGCCCAGGCCGTCCGCCCGCAGCAGCGTCTCGCCGACGTCGGAGCGCAGCTGGTGTTCGTGGAGCTCGTCCAGCTGGCCCATGGCCTTGCCGAGCATGAGCTGGACGAGGCCGACCTGGTCGAGGTCGCGCACCATGTGCTCACCGACGAGAGTGCCGTTGCGCAGCACGGTCATCCGGTCGCAGACCTCGTAGATCTGGTCGAGGAAGTGCGAGACGAACAGGATCGCGACGCCCTCGTCCTTCAACCGCCGCATCAGGGCGAACAGTTGGAGAACCTCGTCCCGGTCGAGGCTGGAGGTCGGCTCGTCGAGGACGAGCACCTTGGTGCCCGGACCCTCGCCGTCACCGGTGCCCAGCGACCTGACGATCGCGACCAACTGCTGCACGGCCAGCGGGTACGAGGACAGCGGGGCGCTGACGTCGATGTCGAGTCCGAGCCGGTCCACCAGCTCCGCGGCCTGCCTGCGCAGCTGCTTCCACTGGATGCGACCCAGGCGGGTCGGCTCACGCCCGATGAAGATGTTCTCCGCCACCGACAGGTTCGGGCAGAGGTTGACTTCCTGGTAGACCGTGCTGATGCCGGCCTGCTGCGCCTGCAGCGGGCTGGTGATCCGTACGGACCGGCCGTCCAGCGTGATCGTGCCGCCATCCAGGGAGTAGACCCCCGTGAGCACCTTGATGAGGGTGGACTTGCCCGCCCCGTTCTCGCCCATCAGGGCGTGGATCTCGCCGGGGAAGAGCCGGAAGTCGACGTCCGACAGAGCCCGTACCCCCGGAAACTCCTTGACTATGCCCGTCATCTCCAGGACGGGCCGCGGCTCTGCCATAAGTCTCCTAGCGAGGGACCACCGGCTGTGGCCGGTG
Organism: Streptomyces violaceoruber; assembly: GCA_000720805.1. Lineage (GTDB taxonomy): Bacteria > Actinomycetota > Actinomycetes > Streptomycetales > Streptomycetaceae > Streptomyces > Streptomyces cellulosae_A. Next base: position 72,892 of record JODI01000012.1, on the reverse strand, counting down.
GGTGAGTTCATTGCGTGTCAGGTTGATCGCGCCCCGCGAGGGGTCGGTTCGTGCCGAACCGCCCACAGGGCCCGGCCGACCGTGACATCGGTCGGCCGGAGGCTCCCTGCCAGTGGTGCGTCGGTCAGTACTTGCGGCTCGGGAGCGCGGCCTTGGCCTGGTCCTGCATGAAGTCGCCTTCCTTGGTCTTGATCCAGCGCTCGACCGCCACGCCGTCCTTGACCTTCTTCACGACCTCCATCAGCTGGGGGCCGAGCAGCGGGTTGCACTCGACGATGGCGTTGATCTTGCCCTCGGACATGGCCACGAAGCCGTCCTTCACGCCGTCGATCGAGACGATCAGGATGTCCTTGCCGGGCTTCTTGCCCGCCGCCTCGATGGACTGGATGGCGCCGATGGCCATGTCGTCGTTGTGCGCGAAGAGCACGTTGATGTCCGGGTTGGACTGCAGAAAGGCCGCCATGACCTGCTTGCCACCGGCACGGGTGAAGTCACCGGTCTGGCTGACGACGATCTTCCAGTCGTCCTTGTGCTCGGCGTCCATGATCTCCTTGAAGCCCTTGGCGCGCTCGATGGCCGGAGCGGCACCGGTGGTGCCCTCCAGCTGGGCGATCTTCACCGCACCCTTGTGGCCGGCCTTCGTCAGGACCTTCTCGAGGATCTTGGCGGCGCGGCGGCCCTCGTCGGTGAAGTCGGAGCCGACCAGCGTGACGTACAGGGAGTCGTCGGAGGTCTCCACGGAACGGTCGGTGAGGACGACCGGGATCTTCGCGGCCTTGGCCTCCTTGAGCACCGCGTCCCAGCCGGTGACGACCACCGGCGAGAAGGCGATGACGTCGACCTTCTGCGCGATGTAGTTGCGGATCGCGGAGATCTGGTTCTCCTGCTTCTGCTGGGCGTCGGAGAACTTGAGGCTGTAGCCCGCCGCCTTGGCCGCGTCCTTCACCGAGGTGGTGTTGGCGCTGCGCCAGCCGCTCTCCGAGCCGACCTGGGAGAAGCCGAGCGTGAGCGCCTTGGTGCCGCCCGCGGAGGTGGAGCCGGTGGAGCTGTCGTCCTTCTTGGCGCAGGCCGCCAGGCCTCCCGCGGCTGCCACGCCGACCGCCGCGGTGAGGAAGTTTCTTCTGTTCAGCATGTTCTTCTCCTTTGAAGAGCCGGTCCAGGTGCGGACCTGCTGGTACTCGATGGGACCGGCCACACTGCGTCCAGCCTGTCGATCATCGTTCGGTATATCGGCCACACCGCTGGGCAGGTGCGTCCGAGGGTCGGTCAGAGGGGTGCGCGCTCCGACTGGGAGGTGTGCGGGAACGTACTGGCACGCACGACGAGTTGGGGTTCGATCGCGATCCGGGACGTGTCGACGGGGGGCCGGCCCTCGATCAGGTCCAGAAGCAGTTCGATGCCTCGTTTGCCCACCGCCGAGAAGTCCTGCCGGACGGTGGTGAGCGGCGGAGCGAAGAACTCCGACTCCGGGATGTCGTCGAAGCCGACCACCGCGACGTCCTGGGGAGTTCGGACCCCCGCCTCACGCAGGGCCCGCAACACCCCCAGTGCCATCTGGTCGTTGGCGACGAAGACGGCGGTCAGCCCCCGGCCCACCCAGCCGGCCAGTTCCTGGCCCGCACGGTAGCCCGACGGCGGACTCCAGTCCCCACGCAGCATCATCGGCGGCTCGAGACCCTCCGCTTCGAGGGTCGCCCGCCAGCCGGCGGCCCGGTCGACCGCCTCCTGCCAGTCCTCGGGCCCGGCCAGGTGCCAGACCGTGCGGTGGCCGGCGGCCAGCAGATGGGCGGTGGCCAGCCGCCCCCCGAGGTGCTGGTCCACACTGACGCTGGAGATGTCCACTCCCGGTCCGCTGCCCACGATCACCACGGGAAACGGGTGGCGGAGTTCGGCCAGAGCGTCCACCGCCGACCGCTGCGGAGCGATCGCGACCACTCCTTCGACCCCGCCCTCGCTGAGGTGGTCGAGGGCCTCGGACAGCTCCTCCATGGTCAGTTTGCGCAGACTGACCGTCGAGACGAGATAGCCCTCGGCACGCGCCGCCTCCTCGAGCGCGAACAGCGTGCTGGCCGGCCCGTAGAGGGTGGTGTCGGAGGCGACCACACCCAGCGTCCGGGTACGCCGGGTCACCAGGGCCCGCGCGGAGGAGTTGCGGCGATAGCCCATCTCCTCGATCGCCCGCAGCACCCGGGCCCGCGTCGCCTCCCGCACATTGGGGTGGTTCCCCAGCACGCGGGACACGGTCTGGTGGGACACGCCGGCCAGGCGCGCCACGTCGGCCATGGTGGGCGGCCGAAGCTGCGTGTGGGTCACGGCCGCACCTCCTTGGCGCTCGTCTGCCGATAAGTCGTGTGATGCGGATGACTGATCCCGCGCCGCCGGCTGCACGCCGGGAGTCCGGCGAGTCCGACAGCACGGGGAGAAAAAAGGGGTTGGGGCATGAAGGGCACGACGCTCACAACCCCCGTGTTCGCGTCGGACGTTGACTGGTGAATGCGGAGGTCATTGTGAGCGCTAACAATTCATCGCGGTCAAGGGGGCTGCAGCGGAAGCTCGTCACGGTTCCGTAACGCACCTGCGGCCGTAACGCATCTCCCCTGATCAGAGGCGTGGGACCGACCGAGGCGCGCACCGAGCGGCGACTCGACAACGGCCTGTACGGCGGGAAGGCGCCGAACCGGGGCCCAGGCCGGCCGATGTTCGGGCATATCAGGACGTCGGCCGTGCCGTCCTGGACGGCCGTCCAACGGGCCGCCATCCGCTCAACGGCTCACAGGACGCACGCCCGGCGGGCTCGGACGCGGAGCGGTCCGCGCGTGTGGAGCGCTACGAGCACCACCACCGGAGCGCTACGAGCACCACCACAGGAAGCGCGTGCACGTTTCCGACGGCGACGGCTTCGGGGAGGCGGGCGGGCCGGCGGTCGGAGTGGAGTCCGGGTCCGAGTCCGACGGGGTCGTCGGTCCGGAGGTCGACCCGGAGGAGCCGGGGCGGGTGGCCGACGTGGCCACCTCGCCCGGGGTGGGGGTGGCCTCGTCACCCTTCGCGGACTCCGATGCCGACGGGGAGGCGGACGGGCTCGGGGAGGCGGACGGGCTCGAGGAGGCGGAGGACCTGTCCCCAACCTCCTCCGCCCCGTTGTCCAGCGGCCGCGCGGACGCGCTCGGCTCCGACGCAGACCCGTCGACCTCGGACGACTCTCCCCCGGCCACGGCGGGGTCGCGGGGGGACGAGAACCCTGGCGCGTCCACGCCGAGTTCGGCCAGGCTCAGGCCGCCGGCCGCCAGGGCGAAGCCGACGGTGATCAGCAACACGCGTCTGCGGCGCCGCCGGTGGGCCGAGGCTTTGCGGTCGCGACGACTCTCGCCGGGTGCGGCAGCCGTGCCTCCGGAGCCCCTCCGGCCACCCAGGCCCTGCTCACGGCGGCGCGCGGCTCGACCCTGGGGCTCGCCGCCCTCGGCGGCGTGGCCGTCATGACCACCTCGCTCGTCATGACGGCCTTGAACGCCATGACCGCCATCACCGCCATCACCGCCCCGAACATCGTTGACGCCTCGATCGTCCGAGTGGCCGGGCGCCTCGTGCGCCGACGCGTCCCGCGCGTGGTGCTCCGGCTCGTACGTGGCGGGCGGATACGCGGGGGGCTGTTCCGCAGGTGCGCCGCACCCCGGGCAGGTGAGGGCGCCGTTGAGGTGCCTTCGGCACGGGTGGCAGTAGTCCATGACGCGGGAAGACTAAGGACCCGGACCGTCACGTTCCCAGGCCCGCCTGTGAATGTTGTGTGGGAAACCGGCCATACTGTGCGGTGACTCGAGTGACCTGTCACACACCGCCGACTTCCGACTCCTGGAAAGGCCGCCGAAAGCCGAAGTCGTTACACGTTCGACCCATTGACACCCCGCTCGCGTGGTCCTTACTGTCTGGCCAGCATTTCGAACATGTGACGAAATCTCGAACATCCGAAGGGTTACTTCCGTGCGCATCACCGGAATCAGCACGCACGTGGTCGGTACGCCGTGGCGCAACCTGACCTACGTCCAGGTGCACACCGACGAGGGCATCACGGGTGTCGGAGAGACCCGCATGCTGGGCCACACCGACGCGCTGATCGGCTATCTGCGGGAGGCCGAGACCAATCACATTCTGGGCTCCGACCCCTTCGCCCTGGAAGACCTGACGCGCCGTATGAAGTACGGCGACTACGGGCGGGCCGGCGAGATCGTGATGTCCGGGATCGCCGTCATCGAGATGGCCTGCTGGGACATCAAGGGCAAGGCCCTCGGCGTGCCGGTGTGGCAGCTGCTGGGCGGCAAGGTCACCGACAAGGTGAAGGCGTACGCCAACGGCTGGTACACCACCGAGCGGACCCCGGAGGCCTACCACAAGGCCGCGCAGGGCGTGATGGAGCGCGGGTACAAGGCGCTCAAGATCGACCCCTTCGGCACCGGGCACTTCGAGCTCGACCACCAGCAGAGCCTGTACGCCGTCTCGCTGATCGAGGCCGTGCGGGACGCGATCGGCCCGGACGCCGAGCTGATGCTGGAGATGCACGGCCGCTTCTCCCCCGCCACCGCCGTCCGGCTGGCCAAGGACCTCGCTCCCTTCAAGCCCGCCTGGCTGGAGGAGCCCGTTCCGCCGGAGAACCTCAAGGCGCTGGAGAAGGTCGCCGCCAAGGTGGACATCCCGGTCGCGACCGGTGAGCGGATTCACGATCGCATCGAGTTCCGCGAGCTGTTCGAGAGCCAGGCCGTCGACATCATCCAGCCGGACGTCGGTCACATCGGCGGCATCTGGGAGACCAGGAAGCTGGCCGCGACCGCCGAGACGCACTACATGCTGGTGGCCCCGCACAACGTCGGCGGCCCGGTGCTCACCGCCGCCTCCCTCCAGGTCGGCTTCACCTCGCCGAACTTCAAGATCCTGGAGCACTTCAACGACTTCGCGGACGCGGAGATCAAGAAGGTCGTCAAGGGGGCGCCCGAGGTGATCGACGGGTACTTCCACCTGTCCGACAAGCCCGGTCTCGGTGTCGAGCTGGACACCGACGCCGCCGCCGAGTTCCCGCAGCAGCAGGCCCGCTTCGACCTGTGGGCCGAGGGCTGGGAGCAGCGCAAGCCGAAGGCCAAGAAGTGACCGCTTCCGCCGCCGTCGTCATCGAGGCCCCCGGTGAGCACCGGCTCACCGGGCACGCGCCCCGGCAGCCGGAGGCCGGCGAGGCCCTGGTGCGCGTGCACGCCGTCGGCATCTGCGGCAGCGACCGCGAGGTGTACCAGGGCAACCGGCCCGAGGGGTACGTGCGTTACCCGCTGACCCCCGGGCACGAGTGGTCCGGGACGGTCGAGGCCGTCGGCTCCGGGGTGCCCGCCTCCCTGGTCGGGCGCAAGGTCGTCGGGGAGGGCTTCCGCAACTGCCAGGTGTGCGACCGCTGCCACGCGGGCGAGACGACGCTGTGCACGGCGGGGTACGAGGAGACCGGGTTCACCCAGCCGGGTGCGATGGCGACCACGCTCACCCTCCCGGCGCGTCTCCTGCACGTCCTGCCGGAGGACGCCGATCTGACGGCGGCGGCCCTGCTGGAGCCCGCCGCGTGCATCGCGGCCGCCGCGATCAAGGCGAACGCGCTGCCGGGCGAGCGGGTGGCCGTGGTCGGCACCGGCACGCTGGGCATGTTCGCCGTGCAGTTCCTGAAGGCCGGCTCCCCGGCCGAGCTGCTGGTGGTGGGCACCCGGGGCGACCGGGAGGCACTGTCGCGGCGGTTCGGGGCGAGCGACTTCCGTACGAAGGACCAGCCGCTCCCCGACGACTTCGACGTCGTCATCGAGACCGCCGGGTCCGCGTCCGCCGCGCGCACCGCGGCCTCCCTGCTCAGGCGCGGCGGACGCCTGGTCCTGACAGGCATCCCCGCGCCGGGCGCCGAGGGTCTCGACCCGACCGACCTGGTCGTACGGCAGCTGGAGGTGCACTCCGTCTTCGGGGCGCCGCCGGACGCCTGGGCGCACACCGTGCGGGTGTTCGGGGCCGGACTGCTCGATCCGCTGCCGCTGGTCACGCACGAGCTGCCGCTGGCCGAGTTCCCGCAGGCCATCGAGCTGGTCGGGTCCGGTGACCCGAAGGTCGGAAAGGTGCTGCTGCGCCCCTAGACGTACGTCGGTCCGGGGGTTACCTGACGGCCCCCGGACCGGCGTACCACCATGTCTCCACCCCGTCTTCCGCTCCGTCCCGGTGTCCCCCGCCTCCCCCACCCGTCCGGGCGCACCCCCACGTCCTTCCGTTTCCCGAGCCGCGAACTCCGTCCGACATACCGAACACAAAGGACAACTTGTGAACGACGCTTCCACCACGGCAGCCCGTAGGCCCGGTGAGCAGGCGCTCACCGCCCTCGGCCTGGGTGCGCCCGCCCTCGATCCCGCCGACGCCTCACCGCACACCTTCCCCGAGGGCGGCCGCTGGCGCACCGAGGTCCCCTCCTGTGAGGGTCCCGAGGCGCTGGCCGTCGTCCTCAAGGAGTCCTCGCGCCTGGATGTGCCCATCCACCGGATCAGCCAGGGCAGCGGCGTGTGGATGCTCACCGACGCCGAGATCACCGAGATGGTCGAGGCCACCGCGGAGCGTGACATCGAGCTCTGCCTGTTCACCGGCCCTCGCGGCACCTGGGACATCGGCGGCTCGACCCGGACCGACTCGCGCGGCGGGGGCCTGCGGGCACGCGGCCACGACGCGGTGGCCGGCTGTGTCGAGGACGCCGTCCGGGCCACGGAGCTGGGCGTCAAGTGCCTCCTCGTCGCCGACGAGGGCGTGCTGTGGACGCTGCACCGGGCGCGGCAGGCCGGCATCATCCCGGCCGACACGACCCTCAAGGTGAGCGCCCTCATCGGGCCCGTCAACCCGGCCGCGTACGCGGTCTACGAGAACCTGGGCGCCGACTCCGTCAACGTGCCCAGCGACCTGACGCTCGATCATCTCACCGAGATCCGGCGGGTGTCGGGCGCCCCGATGGACATGTACATCGAGGCACCCGACGATCTCGGCGGTTATGTGCGGATGTACGAGGTCGCCGAGCTGATCCGGCGCGGCGCGCCGATCTACCTGAAGTTCGGCCTGTCCAAGGCACCGGGGATCTACCCGTACGGGCACCACCTGCGCGATCTGACCCTGAACAGCGCCCGGGAACGGGTGCGGCGCGGGCGGCTCGCCCTGGACCTGCTCGCACGGCACGGAGTGGACGGCGACATGGCGCCGCTCGGCTCGCGGCTGCCCGGTGATCTGCGTCGATTCGAAACGCCCTCATAACGTTCCGGACAATCCCCCTTCACAAAAGGCGACGCAGCCGCACACAATCCGACACACCCTGTTCCTCGGTCTCAGTTCCAACGGCGCCACGCCTGCGGCCCGCACCGCCAGACCGAGCCCGTCCCGACATCAAGGATGATGATCATGCGTACTCGTCGAGCCGCACTGGCAGCCATAGCCGCCTCCGCCTCCCTCGCGCTCACCCTTTCCGCCTGTGGACAGAACAGTGAGGGCGGCAGCGAGGAGAAGGCCGGCAGCGCCAAGGGCGGGACCATCGGCATCGCGATGCCGACCAAGTCCTCCGAGCGCTGGATCTCGGACGGCAAGAACGTCGTCAAGGACCTCCAGGCCAAGGGCTACAAGACCAAGCTCGTCTACGGCGAGGACGACCCCGACCAGCAGGTCTCGCAGATCGAGAACCTGATCACCCAGGGCGTCAAGGGCCTGATCATCGCGGCCATCGACAACAAGTCGCTGAACAACGTGCTGCAGCAGGCCGCCGACGCCAAGATCCCGGTGATCTCCTACGACCGCCTGATCCTCGGCTCGAAGAACGTCGACTACTACGCGTCCTTCGACAACGAGAAGGTCGGCAAGCTGCAGGCCGGCTACATCGTCGACAAGCTCGGCCTGAAGAGCGGCAAGGGTCCGTTCAACATCGAGCTGTTCGCCGGTTCCAACGACGACAACAACACCCGGTACTTCTTCAACGGCGCGATGAGCGTCCTGCAGCCGTACATCGACAGCAAGAAGCTCGTCGTCAAGTCCGGTCAGTCCAAGCTCACCCAGGCCACCACCCTGCGCTGGGACGGCGCCACCGCGCAGAAGCGCATGGAGGACATCCTCACCTCCAAGTACACGAGCGGCCGTGTCGACGCGGTGCTCTCGCCGTACGACGGCATCTCCATCGGCATCATCGCCGCGCTGAAGTCGGACGGCTACGGCACCGCCAGCAAGCCGCTGCCGGTCATCACCGGCCAGGACGCCGAGCTCGCCTCGGTGAAGTCGATCATCGCGGGCCAGCAGACGCAGACGGTCTACAAGGACCTCCGCAAGCTCGCCGATGTCGCCACGACCATGGTGGACGACGCGCTCAACGGCAAGAAGCCCGAGATCAACGACACCAAGAGCTACGACAACGGCACCAAGGTCGTCCCGGCCTACCTGCTGCAGCCGGTGAGCGTCGACAAGTCCAACTACAAGCAGGTCCTGGTCGACGGCGGCTACTACACGGCGGACCAGCTCAAGTAAGCCTCGGCACACTAGGATTGGAAGGCACGACCATGGCGGGACCCGTCCTGGAAATGCGCTCGATCGTCAAGACCTTTCCCGGAGTCAAGGCGCTGTCGGACGTCACCCTGACCGTCCGCCAGGGTGAGGTCCACGCCATCTGCGGTGAGAACGGCGCCGGAAAGTCCACCTTGATGAAGGTGCTCTCCGGCGTCCATCCGCACGGCACGTACGAGGGCGAGATCCTCTTCGAGTCGGACGTCTGCGAGTTCAAGGACATCCGGGCGAGCGAGCAACGCGGCATCGTGATCATCCACCAGGAGCTTGCTCTGGTGCCGTACCTCTCCCTCGCGGAGAACATCTTCCTCGGCAACGAGCACGCCAAGGGCGGGCTCATCAACTGGAACGAGACGCTCAAGCACGCCACCGAGCTGCTGCGCCGGGTCGGTCTGACCGACCACCCGGAGACCCGCGTCGCCGACATCGGCGTGGGCAAGCAGCAGCTCGTGGAGATCGCCAAGGCGCTCTCCAAGAAGGTGAAGCTGCTCATCCTGGATGAGCCGACCGCGGCGCTCAACGACGAGGACAGCGACAAACTCCTCGATCTCATCCTGGAGTTGAAGAAGCAGGGCATCACCTCGATCATCATCTCCCACAAGCTGAACGAGATCCGCAAGGTCGCCGACTCGGTGACGATCCTGCGCGACGGGCGCTCCATCGAGACGCTCGACGTGAAGGCGCAGGAGACGACCGAGGACCGGATCATCAGCGGAATGGTCGGCCGCGACCTCGACCACCGCTTCCCCGAGCGCACCCCGCACGAGGCGGAGGTGGACGCGGCCCCGGCCCTGGAGATCCGTGACTGGACCGTGTTCCACCCGATCGACCAGCAGCGCAAGGTGGTCGACGACGTGTCCGTCCAGGTACGGCGCGGGGAGATCGTCGGCATCGCGGGCCTGATGGGCGCCGGCCGCACGGAGCTCGCGATGAGCGTCTTCGGGCGCAGCTACGGCCGGTACGCGGGCGGCACGGTCCTCAAGGACGGCAAGGAGATCCGTACGAAGTCGGTCGCGGAGGCGATCAAGCACGGCATCGCGTACGTCACCGAGGACCGCAAGCACTACGGCCTGAACCTCATCGACAACATCAACCGGAACATCTCGCTGACCGCCCTGGCCAAGGTCGCCCAGCGGGGCGTGGTGGACGAGCACGAGGAGCGGAAGGTCTCCGAACGCTTCCGCAAGTCCATGAACATCAAGGCGCCGACCGTCTTCGAGCCGGTGGGCAAGCTGTCCGGGGGCAACCAGCAGAAGGTCGTCCTCAGCAAGTGGATCTTCGCTGGTCCGGACGTGCTGATCCTGGACGAGCCCACCCGCGGCATCGACGTGGGCGCAAAGTACGAGATCTACACGGTCATCGACCAGCTGGCGGCCGAGGGCAAGGCGGTCGTCTTCATTTCCTCCGAGCTGCCGGAGCTGCTCGGTATGTGCGACCGCATCTACACCATGGCCGCCGGGCGGCTGACGGGTGAGTTCTCGCGGGCCGAGGCCTCGCAGGAAGCACTGATGCGTCAGATGACGAAGGACAAAGAGGTAACCCGATGAGCACCGACGTGACCGCCAAGACCCCGGCGCCCGCGCCGCCCGGCAAGAGCGGATCGGCCACCGGCGAAGGTCTGCTGCAGCTGATGCTCGGCGGACTGCGCCGCAACATGCGCCAGTACGGCATGCTGATCGCCCTCGGCCTGCTCGTGGTCCTGTTCCAGGTGTGGACCGGCGGCGACCTGCTGCTGCCGCGCAACGTCTCCAACCTGGTGCTGCAGAACAGCTACATCCTGATCCTCGCGATCGGCATGATGCTGGTGATCATCGCCGGTCACATCGACCTGTCGGTCGGCTCGTTGACGGCGTTCGTGGGCGCGACGGCGGCCGTACTGACGGTCGAGCACCATGTGGCGTGGCCGGTCGCCCTGGTGCTGTGCCTGCTGCTGGGCGCGGCGGCCGGTGCCGTGCAGGGATACCTGATCGCGTACTTCGGCATACCGTCGTTCATCGTGACCCTGGCCGGCATGCTGCTCTTCCGCGGTCTGACGGAGATCTTCCTGGAGGGCCAGACCCTCGGCCCGTTCCCGGACGGTCTGCAGAAGCTCGGCAACGGCTTCCTGCCGGCGGTCGGCCCGGACACCAACTACCACAACCTCACGCTGCTGCTGGGCCTCGTGCTGCTGGCCTCCGTGATCTACCAGGAGATCCGCGACCGCAAGCGTCAGCAGGAGTTCCTGCTGGACGTGCTGCCGAGGAACGCCTTCCTGCTCAAGCTCGTCGCCATCGCGGCGGCGGTCCTCGCCGTGACGATGCTGCTCGCCAGCTACCAGGGCGCGCCGATCATCCTGATCGTCCTCGGTGTGCTGGTGGTCGGCTACGGCTATGTCATGCGCAACGCCGTCTTCGGCCGCCACATCTACGCGATCGGCGGCAACCTGCCGGCGGCCAAGCTGTCCGGCGTCAAGGACAAGAAGGTCACCTTCCTGGTCTTCCTGAACATGGGCGTGCTCGCGGCCCTGGCGGGCATGGTCGTTGCCGCCCGCCTCAACGCGGCCTCGCCGAAGGCGGGCCTCAACTTCGAACTCGAGGCCATCGCCTCGTCGTTCATCGGTGGCGCGTCCATGAGCGGCGGTGTGGGTACCGTCCTCGGCGCGATCATCGGTGGTCTCGTCCTCGGTGTGCTGAACAACGGTATGAACCTCCTCAGCGTCGGCACCGACTGGCAGCAGGTCATCAAGGGCCTGGCTCTGTTGTTGGCGGTCGGATTCGACGTATGGAACAAGCGCAAGGTCGGTTCGTAAAGCGACCGGGGCCCCGCCGGACGGCGGGGCCCCGGCCTTTTGCGGACTCGGCCTCACACAGGAACAGCACGACTGTCGTACGACTACGCACCGCACAGTAGGGGGAGGCAACTCCCCTCATTCACGAGGAGCCGCCCGTGGAACTGAGCAGACGTACCGTCATCGCCGGGGCCGCCGCCGCCGGTGTCACCACCGCCACCGTCAGTGGCACCGCGCACGCCACAGGAGGCAGGAAGCCGGTGAAGGAGCTCTTCGGCAAGCTGGCCGACGGCACGAAGGTCCACCGCTGGTCGCTGGAGAACGGCGGCACGCGGATGAAGGTCCTCTCCTGGGGCGGCGTCGTCCAGTCCCTGGAGATCCCGGACCGCAAGGGCCGCTACGCCAACGTCTCCCTCGGCTTCGACAACATCGAGGACTACGTCGCCAAGACCCCGTACTTCGGCGCGCTGATCGGCCGCTACGGCAACCGCATAGCCAAGGGCCAGTTCACCCTGGACGGCAAGAGCTACCAGCTCTCCGTCAACGACGGCGCCAACAGCCTGCACGGCGGCACCCAGGGCTTCGACAAGCGGGTGTGGGACGTCGAGCCGTTCACCAAGGGCTCCGACGTCGGCCTGTACCTGCACTACACGAGCGCCGACGGCGAGATGGGCTACCCGGGCACGCTCAAGGTGAAGGTGACGTACACCCTCACCCGGCACGGCGACTGGCGCATCGACTACGAGGCCACCACCACCAGGGCCACCGTGGTCAACCTGACCAGCCACGTGTACTGGAACCTGGCCGGCGAGGGCAGCGGCACCGTCGAGAACCACGAGCTGAAGATCGCCGCCGGCCGCTACACGCCCACCGACGCGGGCCTCATCCCGACCGGCGAGCTGGCGAAGGTCTCCGGCACGCCCTTCGACTTCCGCAAGGCCAAGGCGATCGGCCGGGACATCCGGGACGGTCACCCGCAGCAGGTCCTCGCCAAGGGCTACGACCACAACTGGGTCCTCGACAAGGGCATCACCGCGAAGCCCGAGCACGTGGCCACCCTCTGCGACCCGTCCTCCGGGCGCACCCTGAAGATCGCGACCGTCGAGCCGGGGCTGCAGTTCTACTCCGGCAACTTCCTCGACGGCACCCTGACCGGCACCGGTGGCAGCACCTACCGCCAGGGTGACGCGCTGTGCCTGGAGACGCAGCACTTCCCGGACTCGCCGAACCACTCGTCGTTCCCGTCGACGGTGCTGCGACCTGGGCAGACGTACAGGACGACGACGGTCCACACGTTCGACGCGTAAGGCCGGCCGGCGTCGTCCCGACGCGTCCGCCGGATGAAGTTGATAGGTCACACTTCTTTCACACGCGTTGAACGGCGCCACCCCGGCCTCCGTATGTAAGGGCGGCCCGCGCTCCCCCGCGCGGGCCACCCAAGACGACGGGCCCGGTCGTCCCCGCCAGGCCCGCCCCATACGGAGGCTCCCTTGGCTGACAACGTCACCTCGCTGTTCCGCAGCACCGCGGCGCACAGCCCGTCGATGGCGGCGTTGACACGGGAGGGCGGCGAGGGAACCGGTCCGGTCGACTTCTGCATTCCCTGCAACCCCTACTTCCCCACCCCGCCGATGTTCGAGGAGATGGCGAGCCGGCTGCGGGAGATCGTCACGTACTACCCGAGCAGCGCCGACACCATCACGGCCGAGCTGTGCAACCTGCTCCAACTCCCCCCGCAGTGCGTGGCGATGGGCAACGGCTCCACCGAGCTGATCACCTGGATCGACCACCTGCTGGTGCGCGAGTCGCTCGCCATCCCCGTCCCCACCTTCGGCCGCTGGACCGACCAGCCGATGGAGACCGGCAAGCGGGTCGACATGTTCCCCCTCCAGGAGTCCAGCGGCTTCGCCCTGGACCTCGCCCAGTACGCCGAGTTCATCCGCGCCCGCGGCACCCGCGTCGCCGTGATCTGCAACCCGAACAACCCGGACGGCGGCTTTCTGCACAAGCACGCCATCACGCAGTTCATGGACGCGATGGCCGACCTGGACCTGGTCGTCATCGACGAGTCCTTCCTGGAGTTCGCCGACGCCGAGGTCGAACCCAGCGTCGTCCAGGAGGCCATGCTGCGGCCCAACGTGGTGGTGCTGCGCAGCCTCGGCAAGAACTTCGGCCTGCACGGCATACGGTTCGGCTACCTCGTCGCCAACCCGGCCCTGGCCGGCCGGATCCGCTCCATGCTGCCCAAGTGGAACCTCAACTCCTTCGCCGAGCATGTGGTGTTCATGCTGAAGGAGCACGGCTCCGAGTACGCCCAGAGCCTCCAGCAGGTCCGCCGTGACCGCCTGGACATGGCCGGCCAGCTCGCCAACCTGCCGGGCCTGACGGTCTATCCGTCGCAGGGCAACTTCCTCTTCGTGCGCCTTCCCGTCGGCGCCGAAGGCACCGTGGTCCGGGACCGGATGCTCACCGAGCACCGGATCCTCGTCCGCGAGTGCGGCAACAAGATCGGCTCCTCCAGCCGCTTCCTGAGACTCGTGGTGCGCCCCCAGGTGGACGTGCGTCGCCTGGTGTCCGGCCTGGAACAGGTGCTCTACGGGACCAGGAGGGGAGCCGCCGTGCCCGAGCTGGCTACCGGGACCAGCTACAGCTCGGGTACGGCGGCCGTGGACCGGCTGGTCGGCGCCACCAACGGTGCCGGTATGCAGGGCCTGGCAGGTCAGGCGATGGCTGCCGGTGGCTCCGGTGGCCAGGGGCTGCACGCGGCCCCGTCCATCGGCTCCGGCATGCCGATGCCGGCGGCGGCCCAGGCCGGCGGTGCCGGGATGCCCGGCCAGCCCGCCCAGCCGGCCCGGCCGGCTCAGCCCGGCGGTGCCCAGGTGCCGATGCCGGCGGTGGCTCAGGCGCCCCAGCCGTTCGGCATGCCGGCTCCGCCGGCCCCGGCCCAGATGCCGATGCCCGCGCAGATGCCCACGCCCCCTCAGATGCCGACGCCGCCTCAGATGCCCACGCCCGCACCCATGCAGATGCCGAACCAGATGCCGACCCCGGTCCCGGCGGCCGCCGCCGGCCCGACCCCGCCGGGCGTCCCGGCCCGCGGCGGCCTCACCGCCGCGCAGGTCCGCGGCATGACCGGCCCGGCGCCGGTACCCGACCTCACCCCCGCCGCCGCCACCGGCTGGCCCAACGCACAGAGCTGGCCGAACGCGGCGGGGATGGGTCAGGCCGGGTGAGGGCGGGCGGAGCCGCCGGTCGCGTCGAGGCGGAACCCCGGCCCGCAAAGCCGAACACCAAGATCCACCTCGCCGCCGACGCACGCTGCCCACCCCTCGCGTTGCGTTCTCACCGCCGAACAGGGCGGCGACGCGCCCGCCACCCGCGACGTCATGGCCCGCCTCCGCGTTCGGATGCCTCTGGCGTACGGCGGTGAGCCGGCGGGAAATCACACCGCGGTGCGGCCTGACCGCCTGACCGGGTCGGGCCGCACCGCGAACAGTGGCCTCAGGGATTCAGTCTCCACTGTTGGCAGTTGTTGCTCAGCCACGACCACTGCCGTACGTCCGCGCCGTCCGCCGTGGAGCAGTCCGCGACGTCCGCCACCTTGCCCGTGGCCTGGTTCACGATCCGGACGTAACCGGAGTCCGTGGCCAGGAACCGGAACCGCTGGCAGGTGTTGTCGAGCCATGACCACTGGCGCAGGTCGGCGCCGTCCGCGGAGGAGCAGTCGGCGGTGTCGAGGACCTTGCCGGTGGCCACGTTGACGAGGCGGCTGGTGTCGTCGCCCCGGTCCTCGACGCGCCATCTCTGGTTGGTGCCGCCGTTGCACGAGTACTGCTGCACGTTGGCCCCGTCGGCCGTCGAACCACCGGCCACCTCAAGGCACTTCGAGCTGTTGCGGTTGGTGAGCGTGTACGTCGTCGAGGCGGTCGACGGTTCGCCCGACGGGCCGCTCATGCTCGCCCCGAGCCGGACCGGTGTGCCGAGGTTCGGCGTGCCGTCGGAGTTCCAGGTGAACTTCTGCGCCCGCGCCGTACGGCCGTTGTCGCAGCCGTCGGAGGCGGAGTCGTTGGCGTGGTAGACGATCCAGTTCTCGGTGCCGTCCGGCGAGGTGAAGAAGCCGTTGTGTCCGGGCCCGTAGACGCCGCCCGCGTCGTCGCGCTGGAAGACCGGCGTGGACTTCTTCGTCCAGGAGGACGCGGCCAGGGGGTCGGAACCGGTCAGGGTCAGCTGGCCGAGTTTGTAGTCGGGGGTCCAGCAGCCGCTCGCCGAGTAGACCAGGAAGGTCTTCCCGCCGCGCTGGAGGATCTCCGGCCCCTCGTTGACCGAACCGCCCGACGTCTCCCAGGAGTTGGTCGGCCTGGAGATGGTGGAGAAGCCGGTGGCCAGGGTGTACGGGTTGGACATGCGGGCCGCGACGAGGTTCTGCGTCCCGCCGCTCGCGCTGCCGAACAGGTACAGCTGACCGTTGATGGTGGCGACCGTCGGGTCCAGCATCCAGGCGGAGTTGAGCTGGTTGCGGTAGGTGTACGGACCCATCGGGTCCGACCCCGCGCTCTCCAGGACGTGGGTGCGCTGCGTCGGGTTGTAGTCGGAGACGTTCTGACCGGCGACGTAGTACAGGTACCAGCGGCCGTTGAGGAAGTGGATCTCGGGAGCCCAGATGTTGCAGCACCGGTTCGCCGCGTCGCCCTTCCACACCTGCACGCTGGGCGCGGTGGCGAGCCCGGCCAGGGTGGCCGACTTGCGCATGGTGATGACGTCGGTCCAGCTCGTCGTCACCAGGTAGTAGTTGCCGTTGTAGTACGAGATCCAGGGGTCGGCGCCCTTCTGCGCCTTGACCGGGTTCGTGAAGGAGGCCGCGCTCGCGGAGGACTGCCCGAGCGAGAGGGCGAGCAGCAGCGCGGCCAGCAGGGTCAGTACGCGACGGGCCATCCGCTGCTCCAGTTCAGGAGGTTGATGCCGAGCTTGGGTGTGCCGTTGTCGTTGCCGTCGTAGTAGTGGTAGACGATCAGGTCGCCGTCGGAGTCGTTCATGATCGACTGCCCGCCGGGGCCGATGACGCTGCCGTGCGTCTCGAGGACGGGCGTGCCGCCGTTGTTCGTCATCGCGACGCCGTTCTTGTCGTAGTACGGCCCGGTGACGCCGGTGGCGCGGCCGACCTTCACCTTGTACGTCGAGCTGGTGCCGGCGCAGCAGGTGTCGTACGAGGCGAAGAGGTAGTAGTAGCCGTTCCGCTTGACGACGTACGGCGCCTCGACCGCCTTGGTCCCGGTCGGGCGGGAGGCGATCGAGTACCGGGTGGTGTTGGAGGACAGCTGCTTCCCGGTGGACGGGTTGATCTGGATCATCTTGATCCCCGTCCACCAACTCCCGAAGGAAAGCCACCACTTGCCGTCGTCGTCGACGAAGAGGTTCGGGTCGATGGCGTTGTAGTCGCTGGACGTGGTGGAGGTGTAGACGGTGCCCTGGTCGCTCCAGGAGCCGGGCAGCCCGGTGCTCGACGTCGCGAGGCCGATGGCCGACTTGTTCGACCCGAAGGTGGAAACGGCGTAGTACATCAGGTACTTGCCACCGTGGTACGAGATGTCGGGCGCCCAGGCCTCGGTGGCGTACGAGGACCACCAGCCGGGCTTGGTGCCGAAGGCGTCGCCGCCGTTGGTGAAGGCGATCCGGTCGGTGGAGCTCTTGTAGCCGAGGCCGCCGCCGGTGCCGTACAGCAGGTAACGGCCGGCCGAGGAGCGGATCATCGTCGGGTCGTGGACGACGACGTCGCCGGTGACGCGGCCGGGGTTGGGGTACGCCGACGCGGTGCTCGGTATCAGGGCGAGCAGGACGGCGGCGGGGACGGCGAGGAGGGCGGCTCTGCGGGGGGTGCGGCGAGTGCGGGAGGTGCGGCGAGTGCGGGAGGTGCGGCTCACACGGGTCTCCTTGCGTGGGGGGAGTACGGCTCGTTCGGCCCATTCGGTGTGTTCGATATATCGATCACCGATCAGAGCTTCGGACGGACCGTAGAATCGAACCCCTTGCGCGTCAATGGTCCGCGCAGCCCCACCCGTGAGCCGGCGCCCGCCTGGCGAACGGGCGCTGCACAGCGTCACACGGTGGAACCTCACACGGCTGGGCCGAAGTCCGCCTCCAGCCGTTCGCGCCAGCCCTGGTCCGCCAGACCCGCCCCCACCAGGACGTCCCTCCAGTCCTCCTTGGCCAGCTGTACGGCGTCCAGCAGGCGGTCCACCCGCCCCCGGCCGCACAGGAGCGTCGCGGCGGCGATGCGCTCCTTGTCCTCCCGGTCGCCCCGCTCGGTCAGGTGATGCACGAGCTCGGCGAGAAGCTCCCCCACGACCTGGCCGTCCCGCCCGGGAAAGTCCTTGGCGATGCGCTTCTCGACGCGCACGGTCAGCCCCATTCGCACTCCTTTTCGACCTATTCCGACCCTTTTGTCACATCACGTTACCCTGACTGGGCGTCAGAGGAAGCCACCCCAGCACGTCGACCTCGGCGCGCACGGTCTTGCCCGGCGGCGGCTCGCGGTCGATCACCTCCCACCGGTCGGCGAGCGCGTCGACCAGGAGCAGGCCCCGGCCGTCCTCGTCCAGCGGTCGCGGAGTCGGAGTCCGCACGTCTCCCGCGGCGGGCGGACGGGGTTCCGTGCGGGTGTCCGTGACCTCCACGCACACCCTCCCGGTGACCAGCGTCAGCCGCAGCTCGAAGTCCCGGCCCGGGACGCGTCCGTGAGTCACCGCGTTGGCGGCCAGCTCGGCCACGATCACCGCCACGGCGTCGGAGGGGTCGCTGCCGTACGGGATGCCCCAGGCCTGGAGTTGGGCCAGGGCGAGGTACCGGCCCAGGCGGGCACCGCGAGGCGTGGAGCTGAGGCGCTGAGTGAACACACGTACGGTAACCGCGTCCTGGCGGGCGGGAGGTGCTGTCATGCGCCCAATCTGGCGGGCTCGAGGGGTACTTCACCAGGCCGGCGCCGCGTACGCTGCGCGAGCGTACGCGGTCACCGACTGGACAGTACCGGTGACTGCCCGTGACCATGTCTGCGGGAGGTGACCGCTGGTGGTCGACGGAGTGGTGGGTGCGGGCGGGAGCGAGCCGGAGTCGTCCGACAGTCTGCGGACGTTCGGCGCGGTCGTCCAGGCGTTGCGCGAGCACGCGGGACTGAGCCGGGAGGAGTTCGCGGACCAGGTCCGATTCTCCAAACACACCGTGGCGTCGGTGGAGTTGGGGCGACGGATGCCGGATCCAGCGCTCGTGGACCGGGCGGAGGAGGTGCTGGGGAACACGGGGGCGTTGCGGAAGGCGGCGGGGCATCTGGCTCGGCAGCCGGGGTTGGCGGCCTGGTTTCGGCAGTGGGCGAGGTTGGAGGCCGAGGCCATCACGCTGTACACGTACGAATGCCGGCTGATTCCAGGACTGTTGCAGACAGAGGCATACGCGCGGCAGTTGTTCGACGATCAGCTGCCACCGCTACAGGACGAGCAGATCGAGGCGCAGTGGGCCGCACGAGCCGACCGGAAGCGACTTCTGCTTGAGCGGCCGAATACCCACTTCAGCTTCGTCCTCGAAGAGCAGTTGTTCCTGCGGCGCACCGGCGGAACAGGGGTGACGCGTGAGCTCATCGACCACGTGCTGGAGATGGCGAGGCTGCGGAACATCGAGATCCAGGTCATGCCGTTGGTGCGGGAGTCGCACGCGGGACTGGCAGGTCCGATCCAGTTGCTGGAAACGCCGGACGCCAAGTGGTACGCCTACAACGAGGGCCAACGCGGGGGCCTGCTCTTCTCCGACCCGAAGGAGGTAAGCGTCCTCCAAAAGCGGTATGCCAGGATGCGTGCGCAGGCTCTTACCCCCGAAGACTCCGTGAGCCTGTTGCAGCGGACGCGAGGAGCGCTATGAGCACCGGTGAACTGGCCTGGTTCAAGTCGAGCTACAGCAGCAGCGGCGACGGCGACTGCGTCGAGGTGGCCCTCACCCCCGCCACCGTCCACGTACGCGACTCCAAGGACCGGCAGGGTCCGCGACTCGCCCTCTCCCCCGCGGCGTGGACGGAGTTCGTGTCGCTAGCCCTTCAGGTCGGTTAGACCGGCCGGCGGCACCTCGGCGAGGGACAACAGCCCGCCGAGCGCCACGAACAGAGCGAGGCACAGGGCCGTGACCGTGTCGCTGACGCCGCCCTGCTCGACGAGGTAGCCACCGATGAGCCATCCCGCCACATGGCCGGCCGCGAGGAGCAGATGATTGCCGCGCTCCCTCAGCAACCGCATGCCCACCCACAGCAGGACCGGCAACGACAGCAGACCGATGATGCGCGCCACCAGCCACTCCAGCAATTCCGCACCGACGGAGTCACCGCCGGCCTGAGCCACGTGGTCCGACCACTCCAGCAGAGAGGTCCAGATCCAGTAGCAGACGACGACCGTCAGTGCCGACACCATCGCGCCCTTCACGCCGCGGAAGCTCCTGCTCTTCGCCATGCCCTCACCGTCGCACAGGGCAGCGGCGAGGGCCTGAGTACGACTACTCAGGTCCCCGGCCGAAGCGGGCATGGCAGGTGCTCTACTTCTGCGGGCACTCCTTCCACGCCAGGTGGTACACCGTGCTGATGTCGCCGTCCGTCGAGTCCATCGTCATGAAGCTGACCTTGCCGGGCGACTGCGTACCCGCGGTCACGCGGAGTTCGGTGTTGATGTTGAAGTTGCGCTGGACTCCGCAGGGGGCGTAGACGAGTTGGGGCCAGTCCGTGGTGTCCGTGGCCTGCCAGTTGTCGTTGTGGGGGCCGGTGAAGGGGTGGTTCTTGAAGACCGTGTTCGAGGAGCCCTGGAAGTAGTACGACGCTCGCTGGGTCCCGCTCGCGCCGGGCTGGAGTGAGGCGAAGCCGCGGTAGTCGGCGCTGGCGATGGCGTACGTGAAGCCGCCCGGGACATGGACGATCAGGCTGAGCTGGCAGTTCTTGCGGAACGCGGTGGGGTCGGAGGTGCCGCCGGCCTGGGCGAGGTAGTCGCTGTAGGTCACGGTGAAGGCGGTGTTGTCCTCGGAGACGGCGACCGCGGCGGTGCCCTGCGGGCAGCCGGAGCCGTTCACGGTGGCGACCTTGATGACGATCTTGTCCGGGGGCGGGTCCTCGAACCCGCCGGACGAGCCCTGTGCGGGCAGTGCGGTGGCGGTGAGCAGAGCGGCTATCGCTCCGCTCAGCAGGAATCCACCGGTCATGGTCTCTCCTAGGGGTGGGGGGTGGCTGCGCCACCGACCTGTGGAGGAACCGTGAGGTTCCTGTGAAGGCCGGGGCGATCGCATCCTAGGGAGAGGCGGGCGAGGCGGTCAGTGCGAACTCCAGCCATTCACATCCGCGGATTTCACAGGGCGAGCCCGCAGAACCAGCACCTCGCGTGCTGCCCGGCCCGCAGCCGAGACGTGTCCTCACCTGTCGCGGGACACCGGGACGGTCAGCGCGACTTCGAACCCGCCCTGCGGGCCTGGGCCGGCCGTCAACGTCCCGCCGTAGATACCGGCTCGCTCGCGCATGCCGATCAGACCGTGGGCAGTGGACCCGGGGGTGCTACCGGCCAGAACTGGTTCCTGTCCGTCGTTGGTCACGCGGACGCGGACCGCGGCCTCGTCGTAGTGCACCGTGACGTTCGCGTTCGCCGTCGGCGCGTGCTTCATGACGTTGGTGAGGGCTTCCTGGATGACTCGGTAGGTACACAGGTCGACGCCCGGCGGCAGCGCGAAGGGGGCGCCCGTGATCCGGACGTCGACGGGGACGCCCGCGGCTGTGACGCGCCGGGCCAGCTGGTCCAGCCGCCCGAGCCCGGGGGGCGCGGTGTTCTCGCATGCTCTCTCCTCCCCTCGGGCGTGATCCATCCCTTCCCTGAGCACCACCAGCATGCGGCGCATTTCCGCCATCGCTTCGTGGGCACTGCCCGCGATGGTCTCCAGCGCCGTGCGCGCCGTCTTCGGATCGGAGGTGAAGACGTATCCGGCCAGGCCGGTCTGGACGGAGATCGCAGACACATGGTGGGCGATCACGTCATGCAGTTCACGGGCTATGCTCATGCGCTCGGCGATGACGGCCCGTTGGGCCTTCTCCTCCTGCTCCAGGCGCAGTTGCTCGGTGAGCACCGCAAGCCGCTCGCCGCGCTCCGCGAGTCTGCGGGTCCGGTCCCCGGTCACCCAGGTGACGGCGACCATCACGGTGACGAAGGCCACGCTGAGCGGGCCGATTCCGGGCTCGGCGAGCCGCGTGCCCCACAGCAGCACGAGCAGTGACGCGGCGGCACACTTCGCCGCGACCCCGCGCGGGCACAGCGCGGCGACGGTGTAGAGCGCGAGGCCCAGTCCGCAGACGACGACCACGTGGTAGTAGCCCAGGGTGAAATAGCACAGCGTGGAGGCCGCCGTGCCGACGAGCACGGTCAGGGGAGCCCGGCGGCGCAGGGCAAGGGGGAGGTAGACCAGGGCGATCAGAACGTAGGCCCATACGTCGGTGTGCCGCCAGTAGCCGTGTGGGTCGGGCCAGTTGTGCAGCATCGTGCCCGAGATTCCGACCGACACCAGCGAGTAGGCGATGTCCGCCACCTGCGGGAGACCCTTGCGGACTGCCCCGCTCCACATGCGCTGCGCGTACATCGTCCGAGCGTAGGCCCCAAGCGATCGCTCCACCCGGCTTTCCAGCCCAGCTACACCCCAGGTCGTACACCGGCAACCACCCTGGTTGCAGGCGCAGTTCAACCCATGGTTGGGCGAGAAGCAGCGGCCCCTCCAGCTAACTTTCTGGCACCCGGACGACAACGACCGGGAAGCCCGCCCGAGGCGTCCCGAGGCGTTCCCTCGGGCCCTGCCTCTAGCTGAGTGAATCCCCCGGGACACCCGCGTTCCCATGCCACTTCGACATCACCTACTGCGGCGGCTCCACAGCCCGCACCAACGCGGCCGGCACCTGACCCGCCGCGCTCCGGCCGGCCCACCTGACCCGTCGCACCCCCTTCCGCCCTGACATCGAGGAGATCTCGTGAAGTCCAGTACGAAGTCGAAGCTGTCCGTCGCCGTGACCGCGGCCGCCCTGTTCGCCGGCGGTCTGCTCGGCGCCCCGGCCGCCTCCGCCTCCGCCGCCGCCAGCTGCCTCGGCTCCACCTGCAACGGCCTCAACCCGGCCAACACCACCTGTCAGAACGACGCCCGCACTGTGCAGAACAGCGGTGAGGTGGAGCTGCGCTACAGCCCGTCCTGCCGGGCCGCTTGGGGGCGCTTCCCCAACGCCCCCAAGAGCTCGAAGCTCGAGATCAGGAACAGCCAGGGCAAGAAGTACACGACCAACGGCCCCTCTGGGGGCGGCACTTTCTTCAGCGTGATGATCAACGACAAGGACGTGACGGCCTGGGCCTGCGGTTACTGGGACAGCAACACCCAGAGCCAGTGCACGGGCGCCTACTGATCAGCCGCCGACGCCGCCACGCGGCCACCCTCGGCAGCGGCGCCACGCTCGCCGCCGGACTCCTCAACGCGCCGCCGCCTCGGTCCTCGCCGCCGCCACCGGACCGGCGAGGGCTTCTCGGCCCTCGCCGGTCCGGTGGCGGCCGGCCCACGCCTCCTCCAGCAACGTCTCCGGCCAGGTATCGGTAAGTCCGGCTATCAGAACCTGCGGAATGCTCGGGCGAGAGCCTCGGCCAACTGTCTGGGTGCGGAGGCGTCCTGGAAGCCGGGCGGCTGTTCAGCCGTGCCGCTACAACCGACCGCACACTGACTCGCAGGTCCTTGGCACTGAGCCTTTCCATCCTCAATCTGAGCTGGCCAGATGCAGGGTGAGGACAGCCTGGCTGAGGCTCGTGATCCGGGTCGGAGAGCAGCGGAGCTCGCGGAGGAGCCGCCAAGACTGGAGGGTGGCGATGGCTGGTTCGACCAGTGCCCGGACCTTCGCGTGGGATCGGTTGACGGCCAGCTGGCCGACGGAGGGGCTGCGCCATCGGCCACGGTAAGGGAGACGGACCGTGCCGCCTGCGCCCTGGTAGCTCTTGTCCGCCCGGCAGTTGGAAGCGCACAGGTTCGCAAAATCCTGAGCCGCGCCGCGCGGGAATCCGTACGCGAATCCCAGACAGGTAGGGCTACGGGCACGGGTTGCGGCCGCATTCAGCTGTCTGGTCGGGCGGCGCATGGGCAGGGTGCACAGAGCTGCGGGGGCAAGATGCCTTGGCTCGTTCGGTTCTGTCGAGCTGTTGACGAGCGCTGAGGCGCGGGCCACGCTGCTGCGTCTCGTGCACGTCCGGTCTCGGTGGCGAGGCTTCGCGTGTGGAAGGAGGTGGCTTCCGCGTGTTCGAGTACACGGCGGACCCGGGCGCGTTCGGCGCGTCGGGGATTGAGCGGGTGCATCAGAGGGCGGCAGGCCTTGCGGAAGGCCTCCAGCGCCTGATCGAGGTCAGGTGCATCGGGTGCGGGCTTCGGTGCGCAGTGCGCGAGATGGTCGAGAATGACGAGCAACTCCGTCAGACGCATTTCGGCGACGGTGTGGACACGTGTGGGGACGACCAGCGCGGCTGCCAGAATCCCGCAGCCGGCCCCCAGTGCGGTCTCCTGGATGCGCAGGGCGAGCAGCTCCGGGGAGAGCGTATGCAGGAGTGCGAGCACCATGCTGAGCGAGCCGGTGATGAAGAAGGTCACCGCCCAGTAGCTGCCGGAGGGGGTGTAGAACATCCCGAAGATGCAGGCGAGGAGAAAGGCCAGGGCCACGGGTGTGTGCCCGGCGGCCAGGACGGCCAGGCCGTATCCGAACGGCACCCCGGCGACGGTGCCGATCAGCCGTCGACCGCTCTGCAGCAGGATGTCCCCGGTGTGCTCGGCATTGATGAAGACGACCCATGCCGTGGCGACGGCCCAGTACCACAGGTGTGGGGAGACCAGATGCCCGCCGAGTACCGCGAGAGCGGCCGCGACGGTCACCTGGAACGCCTGCCGCGTCGTATGCCGCCACGAGCCTGAAGACTCTGCGCCACCTAGGCGGAGTGCCACACGGTCACACCGTGTTCGATCCGTCAGGTCCACCGTCTCCGCATCTCGCAGCGTGTTGGCGGAGGGCGCCGTCGAATCCTTCGACGCTCGGATCGCGAGCACTCCGAGGCGCTGCGCGGCTGCGTCCGCACGTGCCGTCCGCTCCAGCTCCGCTGTCGTGTCGCGGAGCAGTCCGGCCGGAGCCTCGTTCAGGAATTCCTGAAGCAGCAGCGCGGAGGTATGCAGCCGGTCGAGACGTCGTTCGAGTCTGCGGACGCCGTCTCCGTCGTCTGCCAGTAGACCCGACGTGGCCTGCTGCGCGTCTCGAAGGCGTCTGTTGAATGCCGCCTTCAGGCGCTTCAGGCTTGCGTCGGACGTCGTGGGCACCAGGCAGCAGCGCGTGACTGCTGCTGCCGCGAAGGTGATGGCCAACGCCCCGGCCAGCTGCGGGAGTTGGTGGGGCTGGATCCCGGCGAACTGGGACAGGAAGTAGGCCATGAAGGCGAAGATCCCGAGGTCCAGGCCCCGTCGGCCGAAGCGGCGCGCATAGACCGCGGCGAAGATCAGCAGCAGGAAGGCCAGGTGGGACGCGAGGGGGAAGGGTGCCAGCAGGCCCCCGGCCGTCAAGGCGGCAAGGGTCACGGGTGCCCCGGCGAGCAGAGTGAGGAACTGGTTGCGGCGGTGCAGGTCGCTGCTCGCCAACGAGGTGACCACCGCCGTGAAGCCGCCGGCCAGAAGCACGACAGAGGACTGATCCCGTACCGTCAGCGCGGCCAGGGTGAGCGTGAGGCCGACGACGGCACGCAGCCCGGCGGTCAGACGCAGCAGCCCCGGGTCGGCGGCGGCAAACCGGTCCCAGAGCGACGCTGTCTTCGCAGCCACCGTGGATTTCCGTTCCTTCGTCGTGGTGGGCCCTCCCCGTCCGAGCGCGACGAGCGAGGCCGTGTGCAGCCCGGGCCCACCGGCCTCGGACCTGCGTGTGCGCAGGGGCTTGGACCAAGCGGGGGCATCGGGATAGCAGGGCGAAGGGGGCCACCTGACGAGTTGCTGCTCCCTCGCCCTTGTGGCCAGTCTGGCCCGGCGGGATGGCGGGCGGTATGCGTCAGGTGACTGCTTCCACGGCCAGGCGTGCCCTTATTCCTGGCGGCCGCCCGTCGCGAGGGTGCCCTCGATGAGGTCGCGCAGCTGGGAGCGGGCGGTGATGCCCAGCTTGGGGAAGCTGCGGTAGAGGTGCGAGCTGACCGTGCGCGGGGAGAGGAAGAGCCTCTCGCCGATCTCGCGGTTGGTCAGCCCTCGGGCGGCGAGATGGATGATCTGCTGCTGTTGCGGGGAGAGTTCGGCGAGCGCGTCGGGGGCCGTGTCCGTGACGCCGAGGCCGGCGGCCCGCGATTCGGCCCGGGCACGCTCGATCCACGGATGCGCCCCCAGGCGCCGGAAGATCTCCAGGGCCTCAGTGAGCGGACCACGCGCCTCTGCGATGCGCCGACGACGCCGCAGCCACTCGGCGAAGTCCAGCAGGGTTTGGGCACGTTCGAAGGGCCAGTGCTCAAGGACCGGGTCGGCCAAGGCCGCCCGGAAGTGCGGCTCGGCATCCTCGGGGTCCGCCAGCAGGCCACGGGCCCGGCTGATCAACGCGCGCAGGCGCGGTGAGGCGTCGTCCGCGAGCGCGCGTGCGGAACGCTCGACGATCGCGGCGGCCTCCTCGCGCCGACCACTGCGCACAGCGGCCGCAGCCAGATCCGCGACGGCCGGGTAGGAGGCGTGGTAATGCACAGGGGCGCCGTCTGCCGTGAAGACCATGCGGAGTTGGTCGTAGGCCGTCTCGTACGCACCTTCCGCAGCTGCCGCGGCGCCGAGCGCACGACGGGCATAGACGCAGACCGAGCGGCTTTCCAGCGGATCGGTCAGGGCGAGCGCCTCATCGGCCCGTGCCCGGGCCGATGAGGCGTGCCCCTGGTAGGCCAGCACGGTGGCATCCACAGTGGCCGCGCAGGCCACGGCGTGGTCGAGGCCGGTCACCCGGCCGACCGCAGTGGTGCGGGCGCAGGCCTCACGGGCCTGGTCCCACCTTCCTCGTTCCACATAGGCCCACGCGACCGCACCGCCCAGCCCCTCCGGCAGCGGTCCCCGCAGCTCCCAGCGGTCGAAGGCCTCGTCGAAGGCGCGGACTGCCCGCGGGGTCTCGTCCAGGAGCCATGCCATGATCCCGACGGTGGTGAGCTGCTCCGGCCGGGCTTCCGCCTCGGCGGCCAACTGCGGGAGCAGCGAGACAAGATAGGCCCGGCCGTCGAAGGGGTCCGACACGGCCCTCACCCAGGTGCGCAAGCCTGCGGGTGAGGCGTCCTCGGGAAGGCGCCCCAGGATGTCCTGGATGCGCTGGCGCTGGGTGTCCTCTCCGGAGTAGAAGCGGACCACGGCGGCGCCGGCCAGGAGGTCCAGCGCTGCGGCGGGCTGGGAGACCGCCAACTCCTCGGCGGCGTCGATCAGTCGGGAGAAAACCGTGGTGTGGCGCACGGTCAGGATCGCCAGTCGCCCGGCCTGCACCGCGGCGGAAGCCAGCAGCGACGCGTCATCCGTGCGCGTGCGTGCCGCAGCGGCCAGTTCCTCGACCCAGGCGAGGTCACCGGTGAACACGGCCGCTGAAGCGGCTTCAACCAGCAGCCGGGCGCTGTCCTCACGCCGCGGTGCGAGTTCCGCGGCACGCTGCAGGGCCTTGGCCGCCGCCGCATGGCCGCCGCGCCGACGGGTCCGGGCGGCGGTCCGCTCCAGCTCCGCCGACACCGCCGCGTCCGGGCCCGGGCAGGCGGCGGCCAGATGCCAGGCACGCCGGTCCGGTTCGTCCCGCAGCATCTCGGCGAGCGCGAGGTGAGCCTCGCGCCGGGCGCCCAAGGACGCGGCGTGATACACGGCGGACCGGACCAGCGGGTGGCGGAACCGGACGTCTCGGCCGGTCCGCCGGACCAGTACGGCCTGCTCGGCGGGCAGCCAGGCCTCGTCTTCGGCGTCCGGAAGCCCGGCCGAGACGGCGATCGCGGTGTCGACGCTGTCCATGGCGGCCAAGAGCAGCAGGGCCCGCGTCGTGGCGGCGGGGAGGCCGTTCAGGCGGGCGGCGAAGATCCGCTCCAAGTGATCGGTGAGCGGGAGTGGACCTGCCGACGGCATCCCCGTAGCCGCGTCGTGTGCGGTGGCTGCCCTCGTCAGTTCCACCAGTGCCAGCGGGTTGCCGCCGGCCTGGTCGAGGATTTGCGTCCTGGTGCGGCCGGCGGGGCTCTTCGGCTGCAGGTCGAGGAGCCGATTGGCCGCAGCGCTGTCGAGCGGTCCCAGGGTGAGCGTCGGCACGTGACGGTCGAATCCCGGGAGGTGATCGCCGCCACGGACTGCGATCAGCATCGTGACCGGTTCCCCTTCCAACCTTCGGGCGACGAAGGACAGTGCGTCCAGGGAAGCACGGTCGAACCACTGCGCATCGTCCAACACCACGAGCACGGGACGCTGGCCGCCCAGGGCTGACAGCAGACTCAGGACGGCGACCCCGATCAGCATGAGATCGGGTGCGCTCGCATGCCCGGGCCTGGACGGCGCCACACCGAAGGCGTCCTGTATCGCAACGCGCTGCCTCTCCGGCAGCACGTCCACCGCGGCCGGCACCGGCCGCAGCAACTGATGCAGGGCGGAGAACGCCAGGCTCGCCTCCGACTCGCTGCCCTCGGCCCGCAGTACGCGAGCACCGCCGGCTTCAGCCCGACGCACCGCACGGTCCAGCAGCGCGCTCTTCCCCGTGCCCATGTCACCGACCAGCATCACCACCGGGTTTGCCGACGCCGAGTCCACCGCATGAAACAGGCGTGCCAGCTCCGCGTCCCGGCCGACGAACGGCTCACTCGGATCCGGCTCTGGTCCCATGACCGCACCGCGGTCGCCTGCGCGCTCGTCCACGGAGTCTCCAGGAACTGTGGCTCTTCGAACGGGAGCCGCCTTGCCTTGCTCCATCCAGGCTACAAGCGGCCGCGCCCCGTGCCCGGGCTGTGGGCACAGGTCAGGGACACGGCAAAGTCGTAAATTCCGGAGCAGTTACGTCGCCGATGCGGGCGGTTCGGTCAGTGAGGCGATGCACGTAGTGAGCAGGCGCCGCATCTGATCTTGTTCGTTGGCATCCAGCAGCCCGTAGGGAGTGGCATTGCCCGCGTGCTCGGCCAGCTGCCAGCTGTTCTTCCGGCCCACCGGCCCCAACAGGCCGCGCACGTAGTCCCGCATCCGTCGCCGCGGCCGAACCGCTCTCCCACCCGGAGCAGTAGCGATTCCAACTCCGCGTCCCACAGCTTTGCTGCGACATCGCTCTCCGTCCCCATGACTGGTTCAACGCACCCCGATCGTGTGAGTTACGAACCACCACGGATCTGACGGCGCGTCAGCCGAATAGAATCAAAAGGGCCTGTGACCAGGGAATATGGAGAAGTGCAACTGGAGTATTAGCGGGCGGCGATGTTGGCCTGGCCGTCCAAGCGCAGCAGGCTAATGGCCAGGCTCCGCAGCGAGGCCATTACACGAGGCGCGTTTCCTATCCTGACCAGCGATTTATCCTCCTGATAAGTCACGTCGCGGACCCAGTGAAGCCGGTTTTCTATCTCCCAGTGGCCGCGGACCCAGGCCGCCAGGGTGGCGGGATCGGCGCCGCGGTCGCTGGTAATGAGGTACACGACCTCGACGGTCTTCTTGCCTTTCTTCGTGACCGTGCGGCGGACCTGCGCGACCTGGGCGGCGCCGGCGAACTCGATCCATGCCGGCGCCAGCACGGCCTTGATCGTGCGGCGGGCCCGGCGGCCGTGACCCGTGCTCACGGCCGAGGTCGCGGGGATCGCGGTCCGGGGCAGCTTCTTCAGCTGCTTGTACAGGGTCGGCATGTTGGCCTTGACGGTCATCACGTAGTCGGCGTGCCGGCCGGCGATGGCCTGCGCGGTGTCGCTATGCGTGTGCAGGCAGTCGACCGTGATGACCGCCCGGCCAGGTCAGTGAACGCTTTCAGTAGTTCCCGGACGGCAAGGATCTCATTGGACTTCGCGTCCACGGCGACCTGGCCGAGGACCGCGCCGATACCGTGCGCCAGGGCGGCGGGCGTCCTTCGTGGCAGACGACGGTGAGTGTGAGAGCTTCCATCGTTCCGCCTGGGCCCCGCCCGCCACCCTCAGACCCGCCGGGCACATCGCGGCAGTTATGACACCGCAGGTCACGGCCTAACTTCATGACTTTGCCGGGCCCCTGGGGCACAGGTGCAGTCACGTTACGGATACCCCGTGCCCGAGTCTGCTCGTACGGTTCCAGGAAAGCCCCCGAATTCCCAAGGACGCCTCATGGAACAAATCAAGCTGGGCAACGTCACCATCACCCGGGTATGGGAATACTTCGGCTCCGTCGAAATGACGCCCGACACCTTCTTCCCGGAAAGCTCGAAGGAAGTGTGGGACGACAGCGACTCCTGGCTGACCCCGTATTTCCTGGATTCCGACACCAATATCGTAAATTCCGCGATCCAGACCTGGCTGCTGCGCAGCGAGGGCAAGACCATCCTCGTCGACACCGGCGTGGGCAACCACAAGGACCGCCCGTACGCGCCGGTCTGGAACCGCCTCGAAACAGGCTTCCTGGCCAATCTCGCCCGGGCCGGCGTCAGGCCCGAGGACGTCGACATCGTGATCAACACGCATCTCCACATCGATCACGTCGGCTGGAACACATACCTGACCGGCCGGCAATGGGTGCCCACCTTCCCCAACGCCACCTATCTGATGCCTAAGGACGACTTCGACTTCTGGAATCCCGAGAACGGCCACAAGCCACTGCTCGGCCGCGGCAACCAGAACGTCTTCGAGGACAGCGTGGCCCCGGTGCACCAGGCCGGCCAGACGCTGCTGTGGGAAAACAGCCACCAGATCGACGCCGGCCTGCGCCTGGACACGGCTCCCGGACACACCCCCGGCTCCTCCGTACTGACCCTCACCTCCGGGACGGACCGCGCGGTGTTCGTCGGCGACATGCTGCACAGCCCCGTGCAGATCCTCGAACCGGACGCCAACAGCTGCTTCTGCGAGGACCCCGCGGGCGCCCGCGCCACCCGCCGCAAGGTGCTGGGCTGGGCGGCCGACAACAACGCACTCGTGATCCCCGCGCACCTGGGCGGCCACGGCGCCGCCGAAGTCGTACGTGACGGAAGCAAGTTCGCCATCAAGGGCTGGGCTCCCTTCGCCCCGTACACCGAGCAGGGCTGAGGCCCGCAGAAAGGCATGACCGTGAATCACCACCCCGAGCCCGTCGTGACCACGGCGCAGGGAGCCGTCCGCGGCCTGCGCCAGGACGGCACCGCCGCCTTCCTGAACATCCCGTATGCCACCCCGCCCCGCGGCGCCAGCCGGTTCGCGCCGCCCCAGCCGCACGAGCCGTGGGACGGCATACGGGACGCCACCGTGCCGGGGCCCAACGCGCCGCAGTCCGAGCGCAAGCTCGGCAGCGTGGACATGTCCCCCTACTTCGGCACCGGTTGGAGCCGCGGGGAGGACTACCTCACCGTCAACGTCTTCACGCCCGCCGCCGCCGGCGGCGACCTGCCCGTCATGGTGTTCGTCCACGGCGGGGGATTCGTCGCCGGCTCGACGCGGTCCGCGTTGTACGACGGTTCCGCCTTCGCCCGTGACGGCGTCGTCCTCGTCACCGTCAACTACCGGCTGGGCATCGCCGGGTTCCTCGACATCCCCGGCGCGCCCGCCAACCGCGGCATGCTCGACGTCGTCGCCGCGCTGCGCTGGGTGCGGGAGAACATCGCCGCCTTCGGCGGTGACCCGGACAACGTCACTCTCTTCGGCCAGTCGGCCGGGGCGACCATCGTCGGTGGCGTCCTGGCCACCCCCGAGGCCACGGGCCTCTTCCGCCGGGCGATCGTCCAAAGCGGTAGCGGCCTGGGGGCGTTCACCAGCGAACAGGCCGCCCGCGTCACCCAGGCAGCGGCCGAGGCCCTGGGCATCGAGCCCCATGTCGACGCCTTCGCGGACATCTCCGACGACCGCCTGGTCGAGGCCGCCTCCCGGCTCGCGGGCATCGACCTGCAGACCGACACGCACCACGATCCGCTGATGGGACTCAGTCCCTTCAGTCTGGTCCTCGACACGCAGCCCGCCGAATCCGTCGCCGCCGGCCTGAGCGCCGAAGTCGCCCTGCTCATCGGGACCAACACCGAGGAGGGAAACCTCTACCTGGTCCCCGGGGACAAGTACGCCACCTCGACCGCCGCAGACGTCGACGACACGGCGGCACGCTCGCACCCGAAGGCGGGGCAGCTCGTCGAGACGTACCGCAAGTCCCGCCCCGAGGCGTCCTTCGGCGAGCTGCGCTCCGCCATCATGGGCGACGCGCTGTTCGGCGCGGGCAGCTGGGCACTGGCCGGCGCACATGCCGCCCACCCCGAGTCCGCCACGCACGCCTACGAGTTCGCCTGGCGCTCCCACGCCCTTGACGGACAGCTCGGCGCCACCCACGCCATGGAGCTGCCCTTCGTCTTCGATCTCGCGCACCTCCCCCAGCTACACGGCCCCGCCGCCCTGCTCGGCCCCGACAAGCCCCCCGCGGATCTCGCCGCCCGCATGCACGAGACCTGGGTCCGGTTCGCCAGGACCGGCAACCCCGGCTGGGACCCGTACGACACCGAGCGCCGGGCCGTCATGCGCATCGACGCCGAGTGGACCCAGGTCGACGACCCTCGCGGCCAGGAACGACAGGCCTGGAACTGACCCTCGCACGCGTCCATACGCACTCCCTTCAAGGAAGACCATGACCAGAACTGTCATCACCACCGAGAACGCCCCCTCCCTGCCAGCCCCGCTGTCCCAAGGCATCCGCAAGGGCCCCGTCCTGCAGGTCTCCGGGCAGCTCCCCTTCGATCCGGACACGGGCGAGATCGTCGGCACCACGGTCGCCGAGCAGACCACACAGACCCTCCGCAACGTCACCGCCGTACTCAAGGCGGGCGGCGCGGGCCTGGAGGACGTCGTGATGCTCCGCGTGTACCTCACCGATTCCGCCCACCTGGCCGAGATGAACCAGGCGTACGCCGCGGCCGTCGGTGAGCCGTTCCCCGCTCGCACCACCGTCTACATGCAGCTTCCGCCGGGACTGCTCGTGGAGGTCGACGCCCTGGCAGTGCTGGACGACTGACCAGGATGGCCGGTCGTCTGACGAGGGCGTGCACCAGCCTGAGAGTTCCGGCCGCGGAACTGCTCGATGCCCTGTGCGCACTGGCGGGACGACCGGCACCGCCCTTCGGTCCTCATCCCGTACGACGCGTCCACGGGCAGGTGCTCCAAGCAGTGGGGTCGTTGCCGTTGGGCGTGCTGCAGCCAGGCGATGTGAGCGCGGCCATGGACGTGCGCGCGGGCCTCTTGAACGCCGAAGTCCCGGCCCAGGCGGATGCGGCCGCCCTCTGCATCCGGCGCACGGTCGACGACCTGGGACCGGCCGAACTGTGGGAGCTGGCTCGCGGCACGGCCGTGACCCGAGGCGATCTCATGCGGGGCGCTGCCGCGACGCTGGCGGAGGGACGCCCGGTGAACGGAGACCTTCTGGACGAACTCGCCGCGCACATCCTCGCGGAGGAGGTCACCGAACGGTCCCCGTGCCAGTGGGGCCGGCAGCACGCCGATGCGGTACGTGCCGCGCTGTACCGGAGTCTGGCCGACCTCGCGGATGCCCTTCTGGAGGTGTCGGAGTCGACTCCGACACCGCTGGACTGGACTGGCGACGACACCAGCGGGAGATCTGCCACGGCAGTGATCGGCGGGGTGACATACGGCGTTCTGGTCCAGCCGACGGAGACCGCGACCTCGGCCGCAGAGCCCGTCTGGCATCACCCCTCGCTCTCTGCCACTCACACCGCCTGGCAGTGGCGGATCGCGAGCGGGCCGCCCGACACCGCCTCCCACGGCTGTGGGCCCTTCCCCTCCGCGCTCGCGGCACGGCACGCCGCCGAGTGCGCAATCACGGCACTCGCCGCCGGGAGATGTGACCTGTGAGTAGCCTCATCCGACCTGAGCACTTGGGCACTTCATCGCACTGATGACCCGCAGGTCACTCGAAGGGGCCCCGCACCAACTGGTCGAAGAATCCCTGAATCCATCCCGACACCTACGTTGCCGGTCGCCATGATGTGTGGGTTCCGGACAAGGCTTAGGTTCAACTATTGGGATTTACGGAATGCCTTGCGGCGGGAGAGCTCAGCGGCATAGTCAGCTCGTAAGGAGCCAGCCTCCTTGGTCCACTTCTCGGCCCGGTTTATGTGCAATCCGAGCAGGCGGCTGAGGACGACGGCGGGGAGCTCGGCGGGGAGCTCCATGAGTGTGGTGTTGCGGGCGGGTCGTGCGTGGATGCCTAGGGCGGTGAGCTTGCGCATGAGCTGTCGGCTGCTGATGGGCTGTCCGCCGGCCGTGCCCGGGAAGAGCCAGGGGTGATCGTCACTGCGTCCGAGGGTGGAGTAGCCGTGCCGCTGCTGGACGAGCTCCAGCACGAGGGAGTCCAGCGGGGGCGGCAGATCGGTGGGGTGGGACCCGAGCGTGAGCGCAACCCCGTCCTCCGTGCGGGTGACCTGGTCGAGCCGGATCCGGGAGGTGCGGCTCAGAGGTTGGGCGAACAGCAAGAGAAGGAGGCCTGCGACGCGGGTGGTGGTGTCGACCCCGTCTCCCTTCACGAGTCGGCGGACGTGGGCCCATCGTTGATCTTGCTCGATGATGACCATCGAAGCGTCCTTAGACGGGATCGGGATCAGGACACGGTGAGCGTGGCGGTTCCGTACAGACCAGACCAGGAAGGTTCGGGCGAGGTAGCGGACCCAGATGTCCGTGGCCAGCCAGTCGTCGAAGTCGTGCTGGGTGCAGGTGGCCAGGCTCGTGCTGCGGGCCCGGAGCCATGCGACCAGCTGGATTGCGGCCTTGACCTCACGGCGGACGACCACCGTCTGGTGCACCATGACGGGCCGTTTTTCGGCATCTCGCCGGAGCCGCCGCAAGTGGTGCCAGGTGGCGAAGCCGCGGACGACCTGGCGCTCCCGGGGATCCTCGATTCGGGCGACGGCCCGGGGCAGCCAGCCCTCAAGTTCGGCGAGGCGCTCGTCGCGAGCCGGAAGAACACCGTCGGCAGCCAGAGCCGCCCGCAAGTGACGGACGGCTTTCACCGGGTGCCCAAGGCCGTCGAGGAGGTCGTGCGTCACGGGCCCCTTCTCGGCGGCGAGAGCAGCCAGCAAACGCCGCGGAACGGGTTCACGCAGCCAGTAGAGAAGAGAGAGGGGATTGCCCCGGTGTAAGCATTGGAACACCGGTTCCAGGTCCGGCCGGACGATGCCGTCGGGCCCGCCGAGCAGGCCGGTCAACTGCCGGTCGAGAGCGCACGAGTTGCAAAGCCCGTGGTGATAGAGCCGTTCGAGGACACCACATTGGACACAGTCGCGTCTGGCGATGGGGTGCTGGTCGTAGCAGACACGGCAGAGCGCTTCCCCGTTCGGGCCACGTCCGGTGAGCGGCTTGGACCTGCCGCAGATGTGACAGGGCACTGGAACCCGAATGCAGCTGTGGCAGAGAGGGCCGCCGTCGGGAAGCCGGGCCTTTACAGACCGCTCGTTGCCGCAGCGCGAGCATGTCTGGGGCGGCCGCAGCCGGTTGGAACATGCCTCGCAGCGTGGCGCCTCGCTCTGCGCGAAGTAGCAGGGCCGGGTCCGGCCGCAGTCCGCGCAGACGGCTGTCGGTGGCCGGAAGCATCGTCCGCAGAGCCGCTGGTCACCGTCGCGGCGACCGATGTTGACTGTCCGTCCGCAGCTGGTGCAGGGCTCGTGGTTGATCGGGTCGGCTCGGGTGCAGGGGTGACACAGTGGCTGGTCGTCGACAGTCCTGGTAGCGACCGGCTTGGTTCGCCCGCAGCGCGAGCAGGGCAGGAGGCGGAACTTCTCGTAGCAGGCGCGGCAGGCGCGTTGGCCGTCCAGGCCGTGGCGGAGCTTGCGGTCGGTGCCGCAGAACGGGCAGTCCGGCAGCACAATGTTCCGGGCGCCGCGGGCCAAGAGGTCTTCGATCAGGAGGATGAGCTTGTGCGGCCCGTGGGCACCCTCGCCGGTCAGCAAGCGGGGGTTGTCCTCCAGGGCCAAGGCCAGCTGACGCTGATGGGCGGGCATCTGACAGGTTGCCCGAACCGCGGCGGCCACCTCATCCCGGGCAAGGCCAAGGTCAACTGCGGCGGCGTGGTCGCAGACGACGTCGACGGGGTCCTGGTTGCCGGTGTCGGGGTGAAGGGCACAGCGGGGCCGGCCGAGGTGGTCGTGGCTGGCGACGTGCGCGGCCCGGCCGCAGATGACACACGGGTTCGCAGCCGCGGCCTGCTTCATTTGGCAGTAGGCACAGATCCGCTGGTCGCCGTCGAGGCTGGGTAGGCGGTGCTGCTTGCCGCAGTGGGCGCATCGAGGCAGCACGACCCGTGTGGCGCCAACCGCCAGCAGGGCCCGTACGAGTTTCTGGATAGTGACGGGCCCCTCGGGACGGCCGGACGTCAGCAGTTCGGGATCCCGGCTGAGGGCCTCGGCGAGCTTGCGGTGACGGGGCTTCATCTTGGCCGTCGAGGCGACGGCCTCGGCGGCTCCTTTCCTGCTCCCGGGCGCCTTTGACGACATGGCAGTTGCAGGACCTCAGGTGTTGTCCGTGCCCCAGGCCGCGGGACCGCGGGAGGTCAGTCCGCTCTCGTATGCGAAGACGACCGCCTGGGCCCGGCTGTTCAGCGTGAGCTTGCGCATGCAGCGGTGGACGTGTGTCTTGATGGTCGCTGTGCTGAGGACGAGTCGCTGGGCGATGTCGGAGTTGGACATGCCCGCTCCGACCAGCCCGAGGACTTCTAACTCCCTGGGGGTCAGTGTGCCAAGCGCGGAGTGCGGCCCGGGGTCGGCCGGGCGGGGGGCGCAGGTCTCGATGAGTCCTTTGATCACCGAGGCGCTGAACAGCATGTCGCCTGCGTGCACGGTGTCGATGGCGGCGAGCAGCCGGTCCGGTGGGGTGTCTTTGAGCAGGAAGCCGCAGGCGCCGACCTTCAGCGCGCCGTAGACGTACTCGTCGAGGTCGAAAGTGGTCAGTACGAGGATCTTCGGGGGCAGGGCCGACGCCTGGGCGAGGATCCGTTCGGTGGCGGTGATCCCGCTGATACCCGGCATCCGAATGTCCATCAGGATGACGTCGGGGCTGGTCCGCGCTGCCAGCTCGACCGCCTCCTCGCCGTCCTGCGCCTCGCCGACGACGTCGATTCCGGGTGCGGCCCGCAGGAGTGCGATCAGTCCCGAGCGGATGAGGAACTGGTCGTCCGCGACGAGCACTGTGGGCATGCCTGGTTTTCTCCTTCCTCGCGGCTGTCCGGCCAGTGGCCGGGACACTTCCTCACCTGTCGCGGGACACCGGGACGGTCAGCGCGACTTGGGACCCGCCCGGCGGGCCGGGTCCGGCGGTCACCGCTCGCGCATGCCGATCAAACCATGGGCAGTGGGCCCCGCGGTGGTGACGGCCAGAACTGGTTCCTGTCCGTCGTCGTTCTCTGGATGACTCGGTAGATTCGCAGGTCGTCGCCCGGCGGCAGCGCGAGGGGTCGCCGGACAGCGCGCGGGCCGGCACCGTGGCCCCTCTCGCTCTCGGCCCAGCCGTCGTCTTCGAGGCGGCCACGCGGCCACAACGAGAGCGCAACGGGCGGGTGACGGCGCTGCGGCTCGACGCGGGTCGTCCCTACCATCCGGCGTAGGGGGCACAAAGAGCGATCCCCCGGGCAAGGGGGGTTCTGTGCAGGCGACCGGTTCACGGCCGGTGTTCCGGCGCTTGGCCGGCGCCGTCGCGGTCGGCATGGCCCTGACCGCGACCTCGGGGTGCACGGTTCCCGTCGATGCTGTCGCCGGCATCTCCGTGACCGCCGACGGCCGCATGCTCGGCGTCATGATGGTCTGCGGGCATCACATTGACGGCGCGACCCTCTACGCGGACAGCGCCGATGTCGGCAGTGAGGCGACGGTCGGTTCATGGACCGCCGACCGCCCCCTCACCGCCGGTCTCGCCACCTGGACCCTCGATTCTCCGTCCCCCGGCTGGGCCGCGACCACGTCTCTCACGCCGCTCACCGCCGCAACCACGTATGACCTCTATGGCTGGACCAAGGACAACTCGTGGTCATCGGGGAGCGTCTCCTTCACCCTGACCGACCGAGACCGGCTCACCCCGGGAATGGTGCTCTTCGACGATGTCTCGGACAACGGCGGCGATTCCGCGGTCACCGTCCCCGTAGCGGAGTTCGAAGCCAGGGCCTGCGGGAACAGGTCACACGTCGGCGCCTCGCGCAGACCAGGCGTTGTCTTGGTGCAGCAGAGGTGACCTGGCGGACGTGGCAGACCTGGAGCGGAGAGTGGCCCATTGCCTGCGGCGTCACCAGAGGGGCGAGCCGGGCAGCGAGGGCACAGCGAGCTCAGGGATTCTCCCAAGCCCCCGGCTCCGCCGCCAGCTGCCGTACCGGCTCCGGCAGTGTGCCCGTCGCGATGTCGGCGATCGTGACGCCCTCCAGGATGCGGCGGACGTTGGCGCGCAGGGCGATCCACAGGGGGAGCAGGGGCTGGGCGGAGCCGGTGTACTCGAGCCCCGTCGGCCGTTCGCCGCGTACCGACACGATGGGGCCGTCGACGGCCCGGATGACGTCCGCGACTGTGATCTCCGTCGCGGGGCGTGCCAGCCGGTAGCCGCCTCCGCCGCCGCGCCGGCTGTCGACGACGCCGGCACGCCGCAGATCACCGAGAATGCCTTCCAGGAACTTGTGCGGGATGTCCTGGACGGCGGCCACGGCCTCGGCCTTCACCGGTCCGTCATGCTGCCGCAGGGCGAGCTCCAGCACCGCCCGTACCGCGTAGTCCGCCCGTGCAGAGATCCTCATACGACAATTGTGCGGCGTCGGACCGTAGAGAATGACCCCACAACCCACCCAAGCACCCACGGTCGCGGACGGAACAGGCACAACAGGAGGCGCTCCCTTGGGGCCCAGCAGAAGGACTTTCAGCATTCTCGCCGGTACCACGGCGCTCGGCTTCACGCTGGGCGGCAGTATCGGCACGACGACGAACGCCTCCGCGTCCCGCAGTGTGCCCACCGGTCCCGCGCCGGGGCCGCCCAGTGCCGACGGGCGCGGGCACACGGTCGGCTTCGACCGGTACTCGCTGCTGGTCGACGGCCGGCGGCTGGTGCTGTGGTCGGGTGAGATGCATCCCTTCCGGCTGCCGAGTCCGTCGCTGTGGCGGGACGTGCTGGAGAAGATGCGGGCACACGGGTACAACGCGGTCAGCGTCTACGTGTCCTGGAACTACCACTCCCCCGCGCCCGGCCGGTACGACTTCACGGGCGTCCGCGACCTGGAACTGTTCCTGCGGACGGCCGCCGAGACCGGCCTGTACGTGATCCTGCGCCCGGGCCCGTACATCAACGCGGAGATCGACGGCGGCGGCTTCCCCGGCTGGCTCACGGCCACCGAGGGCCGCGCCCGCACCTTTGACCCGGCCTATCTGAGGCACGCCGACGAGTGGCTGTCCCGGGTGAACCAGATCGCCGCCCGGTATCAGTTCACCAGCGGCACGGGCACGATCCTGCTCTACCAGATCGAGAACGAGTACGACGCGTACGTCACCGAGCCCGCCGGCCGCGACTACATGTCCCATCTGTACCGGAAGGTGCGGGCCGACGGCATCGAGGTACCGCTGTTCCACAACGACAACGGCAGGAACGGGCACTGGACCCCCGGGTCGTTCGACACCGGCGGGGAGAAGGGACGCTGGCTGTACGGCTTCGACGGGTATCCCGAGCCCGCGCAGGTGCCGCCCGACTGGGGGCACTTCGGGGTCGGCGGGGCGAGGGGTGGAGCTACGGCGAGTCCCAGAACGCCCGGGTTCGTCCCCGAGTTCGGTGGTGGCTGGTTCGACCCGTGGGGCGGGGCCGAGTTCCAGGGGAAGGGGTACGCGGAGGCCCGGCGCACCCGGGACGCGGCCTACGAGCGGCGCTTCTACCTGACCAACCTCGCCAACGGCATCACCCTGCACAACGTCTACATGACCTTCGGCGGCACCTCCTGGGGCTGGCTGCCCGCGCCGGTCGTCTACACGTCGTACGACTACGGGGCGGCCTTCGACGAG
This sequence comes from Streptomyces violaceoruber, assembly GCA_000720805.1. Lineage (GTDB taxonomy): Bacteria > Actinomycetota > Actinomycetes > Streptomycetales > Streptomycetaceae > Streptomyces > Streptomyces cellulosae_A. The sequence goes on along the minus strand of JODI01000012.1, from coordinate 33,356 downwards.
GGGCGCAACGCCACCCCCAAGCTCGCCCCGATGCACCAGATCGGACAACTGCTCGCGCGCCAGCCCGACCTCGCCAAGCTGGACCCGGCGGCGGCGGTCGAGCCCGCGGACGACCGGCTCAAGGCGTACCACCTGACCAACCCGGACACCGGCGCCCATGTGTACGTCCTGCGCAACGACAGTGACGAACGCGTCACCACGACCCTGCCGGACACCGACTTCGACGTGCCGGTCTCCGTCCCGGCCCGGGACGCCCGACTGCTGGCGACCGGGATGGCCCTGGGGCAGCGCAAGCTGAGGTTCTCCACGGTCCAGCCCATGTTCTGCCTCACCGCCGGCCGGCAGGACATCGCCGTGTTCGCCGGACCGTACGGGGAGATCGCGCAGGTCGTGCTGGACTGCCCCGAGGAACCGGAGACGACCCGGCTGGACGCCGAGGGCGCGTGGGTCTACGACCGCGGTCTGCTGCGGGTGACCGCTCCGCTCGGCGTCGGCGGACTGACCCGGGTGCGGGTCGAGGGCGGCGGGCACGACCGGACCCTGCTGCTGTTCTTCACCGACGACGCCACCTCGCTGAGGCTGTGGCCGTACGAGACCCCGTCGGGCTCGGTGCTGGTGTACGGGCCCGCGCTGGTGCGGGACGTGACGCTGAGCGGCGACACCGTCCAGCTGACCGGGGACACGATCGGGGAGACCGGCCTGGAGGTGTGGGGACCGCGCGGTATCGCCCAGGTCACCTGGAACAAGGGCCCGGTGCGGACGCGGCTCAGCGGCACCGGAAGCCTGCTGGCGGAGCGGTTCCTGCCCGGAGTGCGCCCGGTCTCGCTGCCGTCCCTCGCCGGCGGCTGGCGGCGGCGGACGGAGAACCCGGAGGCGGCGCCGGACTTCGACGACTCGGCGTGGAAGGCCGCCGACCGGACGGCGTCGTACAGCGTCACGCCCGTGCCCGAGGGGCAGCCCGTGCTCTTCGCGGACGACTACGGCTTCCACTACGGAGACGTCTGGTACCGGGGTCGCTTCACCGCCGACCCCGAGGACCTGGAGTCCGTCTCCCTCGCGTACAGCACGGGCACCCAGGGCCTGCTGATGGCCTGGCTGGACGGTGAGCCGCTGGGCACGCACCGGATGCCGGTGCCGGACAAGAGCACGGTGCGCAAGGGGAGTTGGGCTGCCACGGCCACCTTCAAGGTGCCCGGGAAGCTGCGCGAGAAGTTGAGCGAGGAGCTGAGCAAGGAATCGGCCGAGGACGGTTTCGCGCACGTCCTGTCCGTCCTCGTCCGGCGGATGCAGCACGACCAGGACGGCGAGGCGCTCGACACGCACAAGGTCGCGCGCGGACTGACCGCGGTCACCTTCAAGGGGGCCGCCCCGAAGGTGAGGTGGCGGTTGCAGGGCGAGGCCGCGCCCGACCGGGTGCGCGGGCCGCAGAACAACGGCGGGCTGCACGGCGAGCGGGAGGGCTGGCACCTGCCGGGGTTCGAGGACGGCGACTGGGAGCCGGCCGAGCTGCCGCGGGCGGACCGACGGCAGGGAGTGACCTGGTACCGGAGGGAGTTCAGGCTCGCCGTGGATCCCGGGACCGACGCCTCGATCGGTCTCACCCTCCACGACGACCCGGCCCGCGCCTACCGCGTCCAGATCTTCCTCAACGGCTGGAACATGGGCCAGTACATCAACGACGTGGGCCCGCAGCACACCTTCGTCCTGCCGAACGGGATCCTGCGCACACGTGGCGCGAACACACTGGCGCTGGCGGTGTTGTCCGACGGGACCACACCGGCGGGGCCGGGTGAGGTGCGGCTGAGTCTGCTGGGCGCGGCGGCGGGCGGGGTGCGGGTGGAGCCGGTCGACTCGCCCGGGCGGTAACGGCCGAAGTTCGTCTCCCGGTGCATTGCCTTCTGGGGCGGACTGGTCCACGGTGTTGGGCCGGAAACCGCGAAGAGGGAGGGGAACCTCGTGCGAAGACGGCGTTTCATCGGCGGACTGGTCGGAGTCGGGGCGGGGTTGGGGCTCGTCTCGGCGAGTGGCGGTACGGCCGGGGCGGCCGGTGCGGGCCGACCCGCGCTCGCCGGGGAACCACACGAGTGGCAGGCCGTCCCGACGCCGGAGGGCACACCGGCCGCCCAGGTGAGGGACGTGGCCGCCGCGGACGCCGGTCTCGCGTGGGCCGTGGGCGAGGAGGGCCGCAGCGGCTCCGCCCTCGGGACCCCGCTGGCCCTCGCGTGGGACGGCGGGTCGTGGACCCGGACCGGCCTCGGCCACCTGGGGTTCCGCGGCTACCTGCACTCGGTCGCCGGTACCGGCGCCGCCTCCGCCTGGGCGATCGGCACGGACACCGCCGGCGCCACCCGTCTCCTCGCGTGGGACGGGCAGACCTGGCGCGAGAGGTCCTTCCCCGGCCAAGGGCAGGCCGGGACATCCCTCACCGGGGTCACGGTGGACTCCGCCGGGGACGCCTGGTTCTCCGGACGTGGCGCGGGCGGCTCGGTGCTGCTGCACCGGGACGGTCAGGGCGGCTGGCGATGGCTGCCGGCGCCCCCGAGCGCGACCACCGTCACCCCGTCGGGGGTCCAGCTGTCGCCCGGCGGTGACGTGTGGGTGTACGGCGTCGGGATCGTCGCCCGCTGGGACGGCTCCGCGTGGACCGAGCTGCCCGGCTACCAGGGCATCCGCGCCTACTTCACCGGGCTGCTGCCGGTGGCCGACGACGACCTGTGGCTCGTCGGCTTCGACTACGGCGTCGGCGGGCCGCCCGGCAAACCCCCGGGCGTCCTCCTGCTGCACGGGGACGGCAGCACCTGGAACAGCGCCACCCCGCCGTTCACCGTCGGCATGCTCAACGGCATCGTCGCCGACGCGCAGGGGCGGCCCGACCGTATCGCCGGGTGGGACTTCTGGGACCAGACCCGCGCCCACTACCTGCGGTGGGACGGCGCGGCCTGGGTGAGCGAGCGGGGGCCGGTGTCCACCACGCCCGTCGTGATGAACTCCCTTGCCGCGGTGCCCGGTTCGGACGGCGGCTACTGGGCGGCCGGGACGACGTCCTCCTCGCCGTATCCGCCCGCGCAGGTGCGTATCGAACGCTGACGCGCCCGCGCGGGAGACGACACGCTCACGCCAGCCGGATCACGTTCCAGGACAGCGGCTCCAGTACGGCGGTCAGGGCGCCGTCCGTCAGGGCGGTGCCCTCGACCGGGTGCGGGGCGACCCGCTCCGGGTCGTCGAGGGTGTTGCGGGCGTCCGGGTCGGCGTCCGCGAGGGCGCTGTGCTCGACGACCGAGGTCAGGTCGAGGCCGTTCAGGGCGACCTCCAGCGGGAGGGCGTCGGTGCGGCTGCGGTTGACGGCGAAGACGGTGACCGTGCCGTCGTCGGCGCGCACGGCGGTGGCGTGCAGGAGGTCGGCCTCGCCGTACTTCCTCGTCTCGTACGTCGGTGAGTCCACACGGACGTCGAGGACCTGGCCTCGGCCGTGCTGGGCGGCCTGGGCGAAGGGGAAGAAGGTGGTCTGGCGCCAGGCGGGGCCGCCCGGCTCCGTCATGATCGGGGCGATGACGTTGACCAGCTGGGCGAGGCAGGCGACGGTGACCCGGTCGGCGTGCCTCAGCAGGGCGATGAGCAGCGAGCCGAAGACGACGGCGTCGGTGACGCTGTAGTTGTCCTCCAGGAGGCGGGGGGCCTCGGGCCAGTCGTCCTGCTCGAACGTCTTCGCGTGCTCCTCCCACTCGGGCAGGTACCAGACGTTCCACTCGTCGAAGGAGAGGTTGATCTTCTTCTTCGACTTCAGCCGCGCGCCCACGTGGTCGGCGGTCGCGACCACGTTCTCGATGAAGGACTCCATGTCGACGGCGGAGGCGAGGAAGGAGTCGATGTCGCCGTTCTCGGGCCAGTAGTAGGCGTGCAGGGAGATGTAGTCGACGAGGTCGTACGTCTCCTTGAGGACCGTCGCCTCCCACTCGGCGAAGGTCGGCATGGACTGGCTGGAGGAGCCGCAGGCGACGAGTTCGACCTTCGGGTCGATCTGGCGCATGGCGCGGGCGGTCTCGGCGGCGACGCGGCCGTACTCCTCCGCCGTCTTGTGGCCGGTCTGCCAGGGGCCGTCCATCTCGTTGCCGAGGCACCACAGCCGGATGCCGAAGGGGTCCTTGTCGCCGTGGGCGGCCCGGAGGTCGGACAGTGCGGTGCCCTCGGCGTGGTTGGCGTACTCCTGGAGTTCGAGGGCCTCGGCGACACCGCGGGTGCCCAGGTTGACGGCCATCATGGGCTCGGCCTGCGGGCCGACCTTGCGGAGGAAGTCGATGTACTCGGAGAGCCCGAAGCGGTTGGTCTCGGTGGAGTGCCAGGCGAGGTCCAGTCGGCGGGGGCGGGATTCGGCGGGGCCGACGGAGTCCTCCCACTTGTAGCCCGAGACGAAGTTGCCGCCGGGGTAGCGGACCGCGGTGACGCCGAGTTCGCGGACCAGTTCCAGGACGTCCGTGCGAAGGCCGGCCTCGTCCGCCGCCGGGTGCCCCGGCTCGAAGATGCCGGTGTAGACGCAGCGGCCGAGGTGTTCCACGAACGAGCCGAATATTCGCGGGTCGACCTCGCCGACGGTGAAGGCGGGGTCGAGGGTGAAGCGGGCGGTGTGCATGGGGTCCTTTCGGGAGTCGTTACTGGCCCGCGAGGCCGGTGTGCGCGACACCCGCCACGATCTGGCGCTGGAAGAAGACGAAGACGATGATCAGCGGCAGGCCCGCCATCAGGCCGCCGGCCATGAGCTGGGCCCACTGGATGCCGTACGAGTTCATCACGGTCGCGATGCCGTTCGGCATGGTCATCAGGTCGGGGTTGTTGGTCACCATGTACGGCCACAGGAAGTTGTTCCACGAGGCGATGAAGGTGAAGATGCCGACCGCCGCGAGGGAGGGACGGGACAGCGGGAGGACGATGGTGAAGAAGACCCGCCAGCGGCCCGCCCCGTCGATGAACGCGGCCTCCTCCAGCTCGCGCGGGATGCCCTGGAAGAACTTGTACAGGATGTAGACCATCGCGGCGGGCGCGCACTGCGGCAGGATCATGCCCCAGTACGTGTCGACCATGCCCATCTGCTGGACGGTCGTGAACAGGGGCACGCCGAGCACGGCGGGCGAGACCATCAGGCCGGTCATGACCAGGCCCATCAGGGCGCCCTTGCCGCGGAACTCGGTGCGGGCGAAGCCGTATCCGGCGAGCGCGCTCACGAACAGCACGACGGTCGTCACGCAGACCGAGACCACCAGCGAGTTCACGAACCAGTTGGTGATGTTGCCGTTCTCGAAGATCGCCTTCCAGGCCTGGCCCGTCCACACCTTCGGCAGCCAGTGCGGCGGCACCTCGACGGCTTCGGTCTCCGACTTGAGGGAGGTGAACAGGGCCCAGGCCAGCGGCGCGAGGAACACCGCGGAGACGGCGGCGCCGAGGAGGGTGAGGATGATCTGGCTGGGCGTCCAGGCCTTGCGGGGCTTGACGCGTACCGGTGCGGCGGTGGTCATCGGCCGCCCTCCTCACGGTTGCGCAGCAGCCACATCCGGGCGAGGGCGACGGCCGCGATGATCACGAAGAAGATGATGGAGATCGCGGAGGCGTAGCCCACGCGGTAGCTGGTGAAGCCCTGTTCGAGGGTGTACTGCACGAAGGTGCGGGTCGAGTCCTCCGGTCCCGGGCCGAAGTCCATCATCACGACGGCCTGGTCGAAGACCTGGAGGGAGGCGAGGATCTGGAGGGCGATGACGAGGCCGGTGATGTTGCGCAGCATCGGCAGGGTGATGTGGACCATGCGGTGCCAGGCGTTCGCGCCGTCCAGCTTGGCGGCCTCGTACAGGTGGGCGGGGATGCCCTGGAGGGCGGCGAGGTAGAGCAGGAAGCTGAAGCCGACGGTCCACCACAGGGTGGTGATGACGACGGCGAGCATGGCGTACGACTTGTCGGTCAGCCAGGGCGTCTCGATGCCGAAGACGTGGTTGACCATGCCCGTGCCGGGGTTGAACAGCCACTGCCAGAGGTTGCCGGTGACCGTGGAGGGCAGCAGGAACGGGGCGAAGAAGCACAGCCGCCACAGCCACTTGCCGTGCTCGATGTGGTGGGCCAGCATCGCGAGGAGGAAGGCGAGGACGGTGATGCAGGGCACGACCAGGAGCGTGAAGTACGCGCTGTGGCCGAGTGAGTCCCACATCAGCGGGTCGTTCAGGGCCTCGCGGTAGTTGTCGAGGCCGATGAAGTGGGCTGCGTCGCCGGAGATGTTGGCGTCCGTGAAGCTGAGGTAGAGGCCGCGCAGCAGCGGCCAGATCACGAACAGCGCGAACAGCGCCAGGAACGGGGCGACGAACCAGCCGCCGTGCTGGAAGCCCTGCTTGCGGCGGACGGTGGCGCCGGCCGCGGCGGTCCTCGCCCGGGCCGGGGCGAGTACGGTCTGCGCACTGGTCGTCATGCGAGCGCACCTCCCTGCGCGGCGGTCCTGCCGTCCATCGGGTTCTTCATGGCGAGCAGTTGGGCGAGCGTGCTCTTCATCCGGCGGGCGGCGGTCTCCGGCTTGGCGGAGCCCATCGACGCGGAGACGACGATCGGGCCGACGCGCTGGGCGAGGATGCCGGTGGAGCCCGCGAACCACACCTTGGGCTCGGTGGCCTGGTGGTCCATGGCGGAGACGTACTCGTTCTGCGGGCTCAGCTTCTTGTACGCGGCCGTGGACAGGGTCGGCGTGTAGGCGGGGATGTGTCCGCCGGCCGCCCACTGCCGGGCGTGCTTGACGACGTAGGCGGCGAGCCGGTGGGCGCCCTCGTTGGTGGCGCCGCCCCGGTCCGACTGGTGCGGCAGGACGAAGGAGTGCGACTCGGCGTGCGTGGCCTGTCTGCCGAAGACGGGCGGCAGCGGGGTCGCGCCGTAGTCGAGCTTCGCGCCGGAGAAGACGGGCACCGACCAGTTGCCCTCCCAGGTGAAGGGCGCCCCGTTGATGAACTGCTCGCCGTCGGCCGCGCCCGCGGTGGAGTACCCGTCGGTGACGTGGCGGCGCAGGAACTGGAGGACCTGGACGGCCTTGTCGGTGTCGAAGGTGACCTCGGTGTCGGCGGCGTTGAAGAAGGTGCCGCCGAGCTGGGTGTAGAAGGCGACGAAGAACCACCACATGAAATTCTGGTCGTTGGCGTGCAGCCCGAGGGTCTGCAGCCCCTTCTTCGTGGCCTTCTTGGCCTCCTTGAGCAGGTCGAACCACTCGTCGGTCGACGTGACCGGGACGATCCGGCCGTCGTCGCCGAGCAGTCCCGCCTTCTTCAGCACGTCCTTGCGGTAGAAGCAGAGCTGGACGTGGATGTCGAGCGGGAGGGCGTAGAGCTTGCCGTCGATGACGGCGCGTTTCCACAGCACCGGGTTGAAGTCCGCTTCCCGCACGCCGTACTTGGCGAGCAGTTCGACGTCCCACGGGTCCAGGAGGCGGCCGGGCGCGAAGCCGGTGACCCGGCCCAGGTGCATGACGCCGAGGTCAGGTGCGCGGTTGCCCGCCGCCGCCATGGCCAGCTTGGTGTAGAAGGGGCTGCCCCACTGGAGGGTGGAGTCCTTCACGTCGATGCCCGGATTCTCCGCACGGAAGGAGTCCAGCATCGCGATCATGTTGTAGCCGTCGCCGCCGCTGAAGAGGTTCCAGTACCGCACGCGGGTCTGTGCGCCGGCGGCGAGCGCGTCGGCGCCGGTGCCGAGTGCGGCGAAGCCGAAGCTGCCCGCGACGAGCAACCCTCCGAGCCCGCCCAGGAGTTGCCTGCGATTCAGGTCAGGTCGTCCCATGCCCTGCCCTAACTGTTCGGTATGTCGAATCACGCCCGTGACTTCGAACGGCGACGGTAGATAGAAAGCGCTTCCAGGTCAATGCTTTGGACACGACTCGCCTGACGGCGACACGTCAGGGCGCGTAACCTCGGAAAACCAAGGAGGAGGAGAAGGAGGAGGGGAGGCGTGTGGCGTACGCCCTCGGCCTCGGTGCGCGCTACGACCTCGAACTCAGCATGTACGCCATCTCCTTCTGGATTCCCACCGCGGTGCTCGCCACCGCGCTGGCGATCAAACTGCCCACGATCATCCGGCTGTGGAAGGACCCGCTGCTGCGCGCGGTCGGCGGGCTGCTGCTGCTCGCCTGCGCTGTGTTCGTGTTCGTCACGCCCTCCACGATCGTCTGGACGAACCGGGTCACCGGGGTGCCCAACATCTCGGCGCCCCTGGTCTATTCGCTGCTCACCGCGTTCTGCGGCTCCTGTCTGCTGCTGATCATCGCCTGGCGCAACGGGCTGTCCGACCGCTCGGACGGCACCCGGCGCGCGATGCGCTGGGTGATCGCGGTCTACTCCGCGGTGATCGTGGCCCTGTGGGTGCTGTTCGCGCTCGCCGACGCGCCCGTGGAACGGCTGCGGGACCTGGACACCTACTACGCCACCACCCCGTTCATGCGCGAGGAGATCCTGCTCTACCTGCTCGCGCACACCGTGGCCACCGTGATCACCTCCCGGCTGATCTGGAACTGGGTACGCACCCACGGCCTCGACGCCTGGCTGCGCTGGGGACTGAAGTTCCTCGGCCTCGGCTACGCCAGCCAGTTGGTGTTCGACGCCGCCAAACTCACCGCGGTCACGGCCCGTTGGACCGGGCACGACCTGGACTGGCTGAGCACCGTCGTCGCCCCGCCGGTGGCCTGTCTGTCGGCCGTCCTGATCGCCGTCGGCTTCATCCTGCCGCACGCCGGCCAGTACCTGCACGAGCGCCGGCGCCTCCGGCTGGCCCACCACGAACTGCGTCCGCTGTACCTGCTGACCCGCCGCGTCAACGGCCACGGGCTGCCCTTCCTGCTGCGCGCCACCCCGGAACTGCGCCTGACCCGCCGCGAGACGTTCATCCGCGACACGTTGCTCCCGCTGGCCAGTCACCTCGACGAGGACCTGCGCGCCCGCTCCTACGACGCCGCCCTCACCCTCGGGTTCACCCCGGACCGGGCGAAGGCCGTGGCGGCGGCGGTGGCGATCCTGGAGCTGGTGGAGGCGGGGACGGGCCCGGCGGGGGTGGCGGCTCCCTCGGGGGCGGACGGAGAGGACCTGGCGAACGGGGCGGACCGGGCCGACGTCGGCCGGCGGCACTCGTCGGGACGGGTGAGCGGGGCGGCGGAGGTGTCCGCGGGTGCTCGGCCGCGTGAGGCCGTACGAGCGGCGGGCAGCCTCCCGCCGCGGGGCACGCGAGGACCGCTGCGGGAAGAGGGTCCCGCCCCGCGCGGACGGGCGGCCGTGGTGGGGTCAGCGGCCGACGACCCGACGACGCCGCCGGTGAACGGGTCCGTGGACGCGCGGCCGCAGGAGGCCGTACGAGTGGCGGACCGCGTCCCGCCGCGGGGAACGGGAGTGTCCCTGGGTGATGAGGGCCCCGCCCCGCGCGGGCGTACGGCCGTGGTGGACGAGACGGTCGACGACCGCGCGGCCGTGGGTGCCGCCTCCGCACGGGAGCGGGCCGGCGGCCGTCAGCCCGACGGGGTCTCCGGGAGCACCGCGCCACGGAGCGGAGGGATGGGCGACCCCGACACCACCGACCTGCTCCGGGAGATCGGGGCCGTCTCGCGGGCGCTGCGGTGGACCGAGGTGATCGACGCGGTGCGGGCCCGGGCGGCCGACGCGGCGGTCGCGGCCGTGGCGACCCCGGTGGCCGGTCCGGCCGCCGTCGCGCCGGAGGTGAGGTAACTGAAAGGACGCATGGCCCGGCACCTGGCGACGGTGCGCGGCAGGAAGGAGATGCGCCGGCTGGCCGCCGTGCTCATCGGACCCCTGCGGGCCCCGGTTCCCGCGGACCCGGAGGCCCTGTTCGACGCGCTCGTGGACTCCGTCAGCCGGTGGCGGGGCCGGGAGGTCGTGGTGCGCCGGGAGGTGTTCCCGCCGCACACCGCGAGCGGCCTGTGGCTGGAGGGCGACACCCAGGACATCGTCGTCGTCGACCGGCGGGCCGCGGTATGGCATCAGATCGTCATCTTCTGTCATGAGGTGTGGCACATGCATCAGCAGGGCGCGGACCGTCCTCCCACCAGCGTCGGAAGTCCCCTGCGGCCCGTCGCCGCGCGAACCGACTTCAGCCTGGACGACGAGCAGGAGGCCGACCGGTTCGGCATGCTGATGAGCGGCCGGCTGCGGCCCTGGCTGGAGGCCGCGGCGGACGGCGACGACCCGGCGTCGGGCGAGGGCGCCCAGGACGACATCGCCGGACGCATCGGCGCCGCGCTCGACTACCGCGGGCCCCGAAGATGAACGGCCTGATCAACTACGTGAGTTGTGGCCTGCTGTGGCTCGGCCTCGTGGCGAAGGCCCCCGACCTGGTACGGCACCGCGGCGACCCCTATCTACGGGCGATCTGTGCCGTCCTGGGCCTGGCCGGAGTCTGCTTCTTCCTCGGGGCCGAGCCGACGGTCGCCGCGGTCAACCACCTCAGCGACATCCCCAACCTGGCCGCCCCGCTGACGTACGCGTCGATCACCGCGTACAGCGCCGCCTCCCAGGTACTGGTCGTCTACTGGCGGGGCGGACCGCACGTGCACCGCACCTCACGCCGCTGGATCGTGGCGTACGTCTTCGTACTGCTCGGCATCGCCGTCACCTTCGCCCTGGGCGACGCGCCCGTGGAACGCCGCACCGACCTGGACACCTACTACGCCACCACCCCGTTCATCGCCGAGATGATCGTGCTGTACCTGGCCGGTCACCTCGCCGCCGCCAGCGTCACCACGGTGTCCTCGCTGCGCTGGGCCCGCGAGGTACGCGGCTGGCTCCGGGCGGGCCTGGTGGTGCTGGGCCTCGGGACGCTGTGCAACGCCGGGTACAGCATCTCCAAACTCGCGGCGGTGGTGGCCCGTTGGTCCGGCCGCGACTGGTCGGGACTGAGTACGACGGTCTCGCCGGCCGCCGCCGGAGTGGCCGCCCTGATGACGGTCACGGGCATCCTGATCCCGCTCGTCGGGCCCCGGACGACCCAGTGGCGGCGGGCACGGCGGGACTTCGCCCGGCTGGAGCCGCTGGAACGGGAACTGGACGAGTTCCTCACCCGGCGCTCGCTGCGGCTGCCCCGGCCCCGCTGGGCCTCCCCCGCCACCCGGCTGGTGTGGCGGCAGACCAGCATCCACAACGCCCTCGGCAGCCTGGACGCCTTCTTCGACCCGGACCTGTACGAGCGGACCCTGGAGGCCGCGGCCCGGGAGAGCGAAGACCTGAAGCGGGCCGAGGCGACCGCGTGGGCCGCGGTCATCGCCGCGGCGACCGTGGAGGAACGTGACCGGCACGGCCCGGACCGGGACCCCCTCGTACCGCCGGACGGGACGGAACGCTTCCAGGACCGGGCCCCCGCGCCCGACACCCTCGTGGCCGTCGCCGACGCGCTGACCGCCTCCCCGCTCGTCGCCGCCGCCCGCGTGCGCGCCGGAACGACCCGGACGGGTACGGCGTGAGGGTCCGTACGGGTGCGGCATGAGTGTCCGTTCGCGTACGGCCTGAGTGTCCGGATGGATCCGGCGTGGACGTCCTGGACGTCCGAACGGGTGCGGCGTCCACAGCCGGACGCGTACGGCGTGAAAATCCGGACAGGTACCGCATGAACCAGGTGCCCGCGGCGCACCGTCCCCCCACCGCCGCACGATCGTCCGAACGGAGTTCCCGGGCATGAGCCTCGTCGTGTATCTGGCGGCCGCGGTCTTCGGGCTGACCTGCGCGGCCCTCTTCCGCCGGCGGTCGCCCAGCGCCCTGCGCGACCCGCTGACCCTGTCCACCTGCGCGGCCATCGTGCTCGGCTCCCTCGTCTTCGTCTGCGCCGCGCCGGCCACCCTGGCCGCCGTCAACGATCTCACCGGCGTCCCCAACTTCGGTGCCCCGCTCACGTACGGCATGCTCTCGGCGTACAGCTGCTCCCTGCTCATCCTGCTGATCAACTGGCGGGGCGGTGCCCCGGAGCGGATCCGGCGCCTGGTGCTGCGGGCCGTCGCCGCGTACGGCGCGCTGATCGCCGCCCTCGTCGCGCTGTTCACGCTGGCGGACGCGCGCGTCGAGCGGCTCACCGACCTCGACACCTACTACGCGAACACGCCGTACATGCGCGAGATGACCGTGCTCTACCTGCTGGGGCACAGCGCGGCGATGGGCGCGGTGTGCGTGGTGTGCGTCAAGTGGGGGCGCGAGGTCACCGGGCTGCTGCGGGCCGGGCTGGGGCTGATCCTGGCGGGCGCGCTGCTGGACGTCGTGGGGTTCCAGCTGGCCAAGTACACGGCCGTCGTAGCGCGTTGGACCGGCCACGACCTCGACGTGCTGTCCACCGAGGTGGCCCCCCCGATGGCCGCGCTGGCGGCGCTGCTGTTCTCCGCCGGGTTCGTGCTGCCGAGGCTGCTGCCGGCGGCGCTCGCCCACTGGCACAGTGTCGAGGACTACCGCAGCCTGCGCCCGCTGTGGTCCCGGGTGCGCTTCGCCTCCACCGCACCGAAGCCGCCGAGCACCTGGTGGCAGTCGCCCAGGGACCGGCTGCGCTGGCGTGAAGTCTCCATCCACGACGCCCTGTTGGCGCTCGCCCCGTACTTCGACGACCGGATCCGCGAACAGGCCCTGGACGCCGCCCTGCGCGCGGGCCGCGACCCGCACGAGGCCCGCCTCGCGGCCGAGGCGGCGATGGTGAGCGACGCCGCGCACCGCGCCGCCGCCCGCCGGCCGCCCCTGTCCACACCGAGCGCGTACCGGCTGTACGCGACCGAAGTCCCCGGCACCGGCGGGCTGGTGGAACTGGCGCAGACGCTCGCGCGTTCGCCCCACGTCGCCGCCTCGTCCGCAGGTACGGTGAGGGCCGCCGTGCCTGGGGAGGGCGGTTCCTGACGTCCTACCGCGCGGCCGGCCGGCAGCCGGTTCCGGTGGACTGGCCGTGCAGGTAGCGGGACTGTTCCAGAGGGGTGAGCGTGGTGTCGACGGCCGCGCAGATGTCGCGGATCGCGCGGGCCGGGTCGGGCAGGTCGACGTGCCACAGCTCGACGGAGCTGCCCGTGCCGATGGCCAGGGTTCGTCCGTCCGGGCCGAACGCCACCGCTCCGGGCGAACGGGTCGGCAGGGTCCGTCTGATCGGGCTGGTGGCGAGGTCCCACAGGTGGACTCCTCGTTCGTTGCTCGCGGCCAGGGTGCGTCCATCGGAGCTGAAGGCCAGCGCCTCCACCTCACCGCTGAGACTGAAGCTGTCCTGAAGCCGACCGGTGTGTGTGTTCCACGTCTTCATGGCTCCCTTGGCGCTGCTCGCGGTGGCCAGGGTGTGCCCGTTCGGGCTGAACGCGAGGGCCAGCAGCATCCCGGCGCTCGGCTTGATGGTGCGCTGGGTCCGGCCGGTCGCCGCGTCGAGCAGCCTGACCTGTTCGTCACCCGCCCTGACCTGCGCGACGGCGAGTGTGCGGCCGTCCGGGGCGAACGCCATTGCCCTGACGGATCCGCCGTGGCCCGGGTAGGCGGTGCGCAGTACACCGGTCGAAAGGTGCCAGATCCGAACCGATCCGTCATGGCCGACGAGGGCCAGCCGTGTCCCGTCGGGACTGAACACCGCCGTGTCGATGTCGCCCGCGGCGCGGCTTTGGCGAAGGCGGCCCGTGGCGACCTCCCGGACCTCGATCACTCTTTTCATGGTGGTCCGGTTCTTGATGACCCTGGCAGCCAGGGCGCGCCCGCGCGGGCTGAACCCGACGACCCCGAGGCGGGAAACCGGGACGGGCGGCGGCTCTTCCTGGAGTGCCGGGCCGGTGTCCAGTGCCAGGGTGGCTTCGCGATCGCCGGTTGCGGCATCCCAGAGCTGTACCGACCCACGGCCCGGCGGGCCCGGGCGGACCGTGGCCACCGTGCGTCCGTCCGGGCTGAAGGCCAAGTCGCCGCTGTACGTGCCGGCAGGGCCGGGCAGAGTGGTCTGCGGGGGATCGGCGGCCAGGCGGTGGACGCGGATAGCGGGGTCCGCATTGCTGCCGGTGACCAGAGTGCGGCGGTCGGCGCTGAGGGCCACTCTCATGGCTCCCCGTCCGTGGTGCCCGACGGTCACGGTGGCCCGTCGCGCGCCGGAGGCGGTGTCCCACAGTCGCACCGTGTCCCCGCGGCCCGGAATGGCGAGGGTCCGCCCGTCCGGGGCGAAGGCCAGTTCGTTCGACCCGACGGCACCGTCCCTGATGGTGCGCCGGACCATGCCGGTGGCCACCTCCCGCAGTTGCACCGAACCGTCGGTGCGGACAACCGCGTAGGTGCGCCCGTCAGGGCTGAAAGCCACTGCGTAGCCCTTGGTTTGGCTGTCGTGGGTGGTCCGGGTGCGGCCGGTGGCCACGTCCCACACGCGCACCAGTCCGCCGAGGCTCACTGCGGCGACGGTACGTCCGTCAGGGCCGAAGGCGACCGATTCCGGGGTGGGATGGCCTGTGAAACCGTGCCGCTTGCGGCCGGTGGTCACGTCCCACACCCGGACAGTCGTCGCGGAGACGGCGGCCACGGTACGACCGTCAGGGCTGAAGGCGATCCCGCGTATCGCACCGCCGGGGATGGTGAGGTTTCCGAGTTTCCTGCCGGTGACCGGATCCCACATGCGTACGACCCCGCCGGTGGCGACAGCCAGGGTGCGTCCATCCGGGCTGAACGCCGCGACCTCGCCGCTGTCGTGGCCGGTGAACGTGTGCCGGAGCCGGCCTCCGGGAAGATCCCAGATCCGCACTGTGCCGTCCCGGCTCTGGGCTGCGAGGGTGTGCCCGTCCGCGCTGAGAGTGAGGGAGTCCACGGGTTCGGTGCCGCCGGTCAGGCGCTTGCGCAGCGGCAGCGCCGCGGCCGCGAACAGGGCGGCGGCGGCCTCGCGGGTCGGACTGGTCCGGTAGGCGTGCACGGCGAGCAGTGAGGCGAGGTCGGGTTCGGAGTCCAGCAACGCACCGGACTGGGCGGCCAGTTGCCGGGACTGGGCCAGGCGTTGGGCGGTGACGGCGCTCTGCCACTGTCCTACGGCGAGGCCGGCGGCGACGAGGGCGAGGCACAGGGCGGTGGTGACCGCGGTGAGCACCAGCCGGTACCGGCGACGGCCCTTCTGCTCGTGGTCACGGCCGGCGTCGAGGAAGGCGTGCTCCACGTCGGTCAGGTCCTCGCGCGGTGCGCCACCGAAGTGTTCCCGGGCGGCGGCGAGCCGGCTTCCCCGGAACAAGGCTCCCTCCTCGCGACCCAGTTCCTGCCAGGTGTGGGCCGCTTCGGTCAGGTTCCGGTGCACCCGCAGGCGTTCGCGGTCCTCCTCGATCCAGCCGCGCAGCCGGGGCCAGGCCGTGATCAGGGCCTCGTGGGCCATCTCGACCGTGTCGCCGTCCAGGGTGAGCAGCCGCGCCCCGGCGAGTGCCTCCACCACCTGGGCGGTGTCATCCCGGCCGAGGCCGGGCAGTTCCGCGCGCTCGACGGGACGCCGGGTGTCGGGCGTACCGTCACCCGGGACGACCAGGCGCAGCAACACCCGGCGGGCGGCGGCCGCCTGGCCTTCGGTGAACCCGGCGTAGACCTTCTCGGCGGTCTTGGCGATCGCGCCGTCCAGGCATCCGGCAGCCTCGTACCCCGCCATGGTCAGTGTCTTGCCGCGGCGGCGGCGCCAGGTCTCCAGCAACGCGTGGGACAGCAGGGGCAGCCCGCCCGGCGCGTCGGCGACCTCCTTGACCAGCCGGGCGGTGAGGGCGCGTTCCACGGACAGTCCGGCGGCGGTGGCCGGCTTGACGACGGCGTCGCGCAGTTCCGCCGGGCTCATCGCTCCGGCCAGGAGGTTGGCATCGCGCAGTGCGTCGGCCAGGTCGCGGTGCTCGGCGCAGCGGCCGTAGAAGTCGCCGCGTACCGCCAACAGCACCCGCAGGCGGCTCTCGGGCCGCCGGGCCGTCAGCAACAGATCGATGAAGCGAGCGCGCTCGGCGGCATCGTGGCAGAGGGTGAAGACCTCCTCGAACTGGTCGACGATCACGACCGTGTCCGCCCCGGCGCCGCCGTCACCGGGAGATGCGGGGGTGAGCAGGGACGCGTGGCTGTGGGCGGGGCGTTCGCCCGGGGTCAGGATCCGGATCGCGGCCGGCCGCAGGCCGGGCTCCTGAGCCTGCCTGAGGACGGGTATCAGGCCGGCCCGCAGCAGGGAGGACTTGCCGCTGCCGGAGGGACCGAAGACCGCGGCGAACCGCCGACGGCGCAGCAGGTCGACCAGGTCGGCGGTGAGTTGTTCCCGGCCGAAGAACAGGCCGCTGTCCCCGGCCTCGAACCGCGCCAGACCCCGGTACGGAGTGAGTGGTCCGTCGTCGTCCCGAGAGCCGTCACCGGCGGACTCCTCCACCGCCTCCTTCCACCGGGCCTCCCATTCCGCCAGGTCTCCACCGCACGCCCCCGCATAGGCAAGGGCCACCGGCAGTGTCGGCAACTGCTCGCCGGCCGCCGCCTGCGACAGCGTGGTCACCGAGTAGCCCGCCCGCTGGGCCAGCGACCGGTAGGTGATCCCGTCCGCCTCCGCCCTCAGCTTGCGTAACTCGAACGCGAACCGCTGCACCGGACCCGCCGTCGGATCCACCGGCACCTCACGACGCCCTGCCACACCTTCCCCCTCCAGCCGCCCCGGACCGGTGCGCGGCCGATCCCCGCACGCACCTCGACGACAGCCGAAAGGGTCGCACGCCCGTTTCGTTGTTCGGCCGCCAGAACGGTACTGCCGAACAATGCCGCAGCCGCTGAAATCGGTGATGTGAGCGGCGCCCGGGGGGCCGCTCCGCGGGGAACGCCCTGCTGGTCGTCGGCGGCCGGCGGGGCGCCCCGCAAGCGCACCCGGCCGGTCCGCGTCGCCCTTGGCGGGCCGCGTCGGCAGCCGCCTCTCGACAGCCAACGGACACCTCATCAAAGGGGACTCTGCCTCCGCATGGAATCGCCACCCCTCGGCCCTGCTTCACCGGCGCATCCGCTCTCCGCCCTGTCGCGCTTACTGACCGCCCTCGCGACGTCCGGTCCGGCGCGGTTGGGCTGGCTGGACGCGTTGCGGGGCATCGCCGCACTCGTCGTGGTGTTCGACCACTCGTCGTACACCTTCATGGCGGACTTCCGGCGGGAGCTGATGCCGCAGTTCAACACCAGCCGCTACGGCATCATGGTGTTCTTCCTGGTGAGCGGCTACATCATCCCGGCGTCGCTGGAGCGCCGGGGCTGCGTGCGGACGTTCTGGATCGGACGGGTCTTCCGTGTGTACCCGCTGTGGGCGGCTGTCGTCGCGGTGCTCCTTGCCGCCCATCTCCTGGGCATGGTGGAGTTGCGTGACTTCGGTCAGCAGGGCGCTGCCGGTGTGGCTGTCGCCCACGCCACCATGCTCCAGGAGTTGCTGGGGACACCCAGTCTCCTTCTCGTCCTGTGGACGCTCTCCTACGAGATGGCCTTCTACCTGCTGGTCGTCGCGCTTTTCACGGTCCGCCTTCACCGGCGGTCCGCGCCGATCGCCGTCGTCTTGGCGGTGCTCGCCGCTGTGAGCGTGACGGCAGGGGTGGCGCTGCCGGCCTCTGCCCTGTCCGACCTGGTCGGCACCGGCCCGCTGATCGCGTCTGCCTCGATCGCCATGGGGATCGCTATCTGCTGTGCGAGCGCCGGGTCACCCGTGCTCAGGGTGTTCGGGGGTGTGTTGGGCGGCGTGCTGGCGCTCGTCCTGGTCTCGTTCAACGGCACGGTCCCGCTGTGGGAGGGCCTGGTGATCCTCGCCGTGATGTTCCTCGGCACCGCCGTCCACCGTGCCGAGAACGGCCAGAGCACCTGGGGCCGTGCGGCCGGCACTGCCGTCATGGTGGTCGCCTGCGCCGTGGGGAGCGCGTACGGGTACGGCGACGGCGACCACTTCACACGGCGCGGCTGGATCACCGCGTTCCTGCTGGCCGTACTCACCTTCGGCGCCGCACTGTTGTCGCGCCGCCGGCGCATACCTCGGATATGGACCGGATTGGGAACCATCAGCTACTCGATCTATCTGGTGCATCCGGTGCTGCTGGCGGTGATCGACAGCACGATCGGCCGACGGCGGCAGGACGATCCCGCGCTCGAAGTGGCCTTCTTCGCCGTGCTGTTGCCTCTGTGCCTGCTGACCCACCGTTGCGTCGAAGCGCCCGGCCAGACTTGGGGCCGCAGGCTGGCAGGCCGCGTGCGGCCACCGTGACGGGCGCCTGCGCCCGTGCCGCACCGCGTGCGCGATGCCGATGCCGATGCCGATGCCGATGCCGATGCGTGTGTACCCGCTCCGGCCAGCCACCGGACGGCGAGCTTCCGCCCATACATGGTTAGGCTCACTACCTCACTTCGAGAACCAGCAGTTGAAGACCCCTGTCTGAACTAGAGGAGCTCCATGACGCGGAGAGCTGTCGTCATCGGTGCCGGCCTGGCCGGCATGCTGGCCGCGGCGGCGCTGTCCGGTGCCGCGGACGAAGTGATCGTCCTGGACCGCGACGACCTGCCCGACGGACCCGACCACCGCAAGGGCCTCCCCCAGGGCCGGCACGCGCATCTGCTGATGGCGGGCGGCCTCGCCGCCATGGAGGACCTGGTGCCCGGTGTGAGCATGCGCCGGCATCTGCTCGCCGCGGGCGCCCACGACATACCCCTCGGCTCCGGCATGGTGGCGCTCACCCCGGAGGGCTGGTTCCGCCGCTGGCGGCACGACGGTCCCCATATGCTCGCGTGCAGCCGGGCGTTGCTGGACTGGGCGGTCCGCACGGCCGTGCTGGACCACACCGGGGTCGAGCTGCGCCAGGCACACGTCCTCGAACTCATCGGACGGGACGAGCGGGTCACCGGCGTACGACTGTCAACTGCCGGTGAGGACACGGACCTTCACGCCGATTTCGTCGTCGACGCCAGTGGCCGCGGCTCACGGGTCGCGCACTGGCTGGAGCGCCTCGGCGTCACCGGCATCCACGAGCGGACCGTGGACTCCGGGCTGGTCAACGCGACCCGCGTCTACCGGGTGCCCGAGGGCGCCGAGCGGTTCCCCCTGACCGTCGTGCAGGCCGATCCGTACGCGAACCGGCCGGGACGCAGCGGGATGGTGCTGCCCATCGAGGGCGGCCGGTGGATGGTCAGCCTCGCCGGCACCCGGGGCGGTGAGCCACCGGCCGACCCGGAGGGCTTCCTGCGCTACACCCTCGACCTGCCGCACCCCATCGTCGGGCAGCTCATCTCCGGTGCGGAGCCACTGACCGACGTACACATCAGCCGCAGCACGCACAACGCCCGGCGGTATCTGGAGAAGGCAGGCGACTGGCCCGAGGGTCTGGTCGTCCTGGGCGACGCGCTGGCCACGTACAACCCGGCGTACGGGCAGGGCATGTCGGTGGCCGCGCTCGGGGCACGGTTCCTGGGCGAGGAGGTCCGCCGGAGCGGGCTGGGGGCGCCCGGGCTGGCACGGCGGGTGCAGCGGGGGGCGGCGCGGTCGGTGGACGCGGCGTGGGCCATGGCCGTGGGGCAGGACGTCTGGTACCCGCAGACGCGGGGCGGGCGGCCGAACGCGGCGGACCGGCTGGTGACGCGGTACTCACGGCGGCTGACGAGGGCGGCGACGGGGTCGTACCGGGCGGCTTCGGCGCTGTGGGACGTGACGAGTCTTACGGCGGGCCCGGAGCGGTTGCTGCATCCGGCGACGTTGCTGGCGGTGCTGAACGGGTCGCTGCTGCCGCCGTTGGAGGGGCCGCCGTTGACCGCGGAGGAGCGGGGGGTCCTGCGGGGGCTGGTGCGGGCGAGCGGGTAGAACCTGGACCGGTGCCGGGGCCGGAACGGGGGCGCTCGCCCGCGCTTTCGGGGAGGGGTGCCGCTAACCGGCGAACGCGGGCTGCGTCAGCCCCTTGCCGGCCCCCCGCACCACCAGCAACGACCCCGCCACCGGATCCGGCGCGGAAAGACCCACCCGGGCCGTCGTGATGTACAGGTCCGTCAGATCCGCGCCCCCGAACGCGCACGCGGTCACCCGGGGTGTCGGCAGTTCGACGACCCTGTCCAGCTCGCCACCGGGCGTGTAGCGGCGCACCGCCGCCCCGTCCCACAGCGCCACCCACACACAGCCGTCGGCGTCGACGGTGAGGCCGTCGGGGAAGCCGGCCCCGTCCTCGATCTCGACCAGCGGGCGGCGGTTGAGGGCCCGGCCGTTCTCGAAGTCGAAGACGTCGACGCGGCGGGTCGGGGAGTCGATGTAGTACATCAGGCGACCGTCGGGGCTCCAGCCCGTGCCGTTGCTGACCGCCACGTCGTCGAGGACGACGTCGGCCGTGCCGTCGCCGGTGATCCGGGACAGCGTGCCGCCGCCGGGTGCCTCGTCGTAGCGCATGGTGCCGGCCCACAGGGAGCCGTCGGGGGCGACCGCGGCGTCGTTGGCGCGGCGGCCGGGGACCGGCTCGTGGCGCAGCCAGCGGAAGGTGTCGTCGGGGTCGAGCAGGCCGACACCGTCCCGGAGGTTGAGGACCAGGCCGCCGCCCGCGCGCGGCTTGACCGCGCCGACGTGCTGCTCGGTGGTGCGGGTCGTCCGACGGCCGGAGACCGGGTCGTACGTGTGGATCCGCGAGCCGAGGATGTCGATCCAGAGCAGCCGTCCGGCCGCCGCGTCCCAGGTGGGGCCCTCGCCGAGGGTCGCCTCCGCCCGTACCGCCACCTCGTGGGTGTACGTCATGCCACGCTCCGGTATCCGAGACGCTCCGACAGTTCGGCGGCACCCTTGGCGGCGAGCTGCTCCAGCTCGACGCGGCGCTCGTCGCTCCAGCGGATCATGGGCACCGAGATGGACAGCGCGGCGACGACCCGGCCGGTGCGGTCCTGCACCGGCGCGGCCACGCAGGAGACGTCCGGGTTGGACTCACGGCTCTCCACCGCTATCCCGCGCCGCCGGATCTCGGCCAGGGCCTCGCGCAGGGCGTCCGGGTCGGTGATGCTGTTGGGGGTCATCGCGATCAGGTCGGTGGCGTCCGGGATGCGCGCGGTGAGCTCGTGGTCGGGAAGGGATGCCAGCAGCATCTTGCCGACGGAGGTGCAGTGGGCGGG
Source organism: Streptomyces violaceoruber (assembly GCA_000720805.1). GTDB lineage: Bacteria > Actinomycetota > Actinomycetes > Streptomycetales > Streptomycetaceae > Streptomyces > Streptomyces cellulosae_A. The sequence goes on along the minus strand of JODI01000012.1, from coordinate 12,306 downwards.
CAGCCGGCGCCCGGCCGCGGAGACCATCCGTACCGCGTGTGTGGAGTCGACCTTGGCGATGTAGATGACGTCCGTGCCCTCCAGGATCGCCACGTGCACGGTCTCGTCGCAGGTCTCGGCGACGGAGCGGGCGACGTGCTGGCCCTCGGCGGCGAGGTCGAGCTGCTCGGAGTACCGGCTGCCCAGCTGATAGGGGCGCACTCCGAGCCGGTAGCGGCCGGGCTGGCCGGGCACCTGCACGATGTACGACCGGGCGGCGAGCGTGGTGACCAGCTCGTGCACGGTGGTGCGCGGCAGCTGCAGCCGGCGCACGATGTCGGGGGCGGACAGCGTTCCGTCCCCGTCGAGAAAGAGCTCAAGAATGTCGAGAGCCCGGGTCACGGCAGGTACCAAGCGTCCCACGACCGGCCCCCTCCCTTTGCGGCTAAGGCGTCTGCGTTCGAAATTTCAACAGACGATCGGCATGACGAACACAGGCTAGTCATAGAGCGTTTGCCCGGGCAATGGGCGTGCGCTGTCACTTCCGCCTCACAGGTACAACCTTTTCTCCGCTCTGTGGTCTTACCTGTGGAGAAATGGTGATGATCTTTGATCACCTTTCTGGGCTCCTTGGGGGGAGCCGGCCCGAGCCGTCGAGCTATGGAGTGGTGGATGATGCGGGATTCCCTTGAGTTACGGCGTGTCCGTCTGAGACGTGGTGCGGCGACGGTCGCCCTGGTGGCACTGGGCGCCGGGGGCAGCTGGGCGGCGGTGCCGGCGGCGGCCGCGGGCACAGCGGCGGAGGGCAGCGCGTGCGTGCCGACGGCGGGCTTCACGGGCTGCCGGTTGTTCGACTTCAGCGGGGCCAAGGCCGCCTTCCAGGTCCCGTCCGGCGTGCACACGCTGGACGTGCGGGCGTGGGGGCAGGGCGGCTGGGGCGGCCCCAGCTCGCACGGCGGCGCGGGCGGGTACGCCGCGGGCACGCTGAAGGTCACGCCCGGTGAGTCGCTGTCCGTCGCGGTCGGCGGATACGAGTACGGAACGACGTTCGGCGACGCGCTCGGTGGTGCCCCCGGCGGCCGCTATGCCCAGCCCGGCGGCAACAGCAGCGCCATCCGCACCAGCGGCGGCGAGGCGCTCGTCATCGCCGGCGGCGGAGGCGGCGCCGGCAGCACCCTGCCGGGCCCGGGGTGGGGCGGTGCCGCCGGCGGCGACAAGGGGCAGGACGGCTCCGAGTCGGGCTTCGGCGGCAAGGGTGCCGACAAGGGCACCGGTGGCGCGGGGGCCGGCAACGGCGCGGCGGGGGCCGACGCCACCGCGGGCGGCCGTGGCGGTGACGGTGGCAAGGCCCGTAACGGCGGTGGCGGCGGCGGTGCCGGTTATGCGGGCGGCGGTGGCGGTGCCGGCTCGGAGGACGAGAAGGCCATCGGCAGCGGCAGCGGCGGAGGCGGCACCAGCTACGCCGACCCCGCCCGGGTGACCGACGTGCGGCTGGTCACCGGTGTCCGCAACGCGCCGCCCGCGAAGGACGACCCGTTCTGGTCGGGACCGCCGGAGCCGGAGACTCAGGGGGTGGCCGAGGGCGGCGTCCACCTGATCGGCGGTGACGGCCGCGTGGTGGTCCAGTGGAAGGGTGCCGTCGCGCCCGCGACACTGAGCCCGGCCTCCGCGGCGGAGCAGTCCGTCGAGGCTGGTTACGAGGTCCCGCCGACTGCCGCGGTGGTCCGGGACAAGGACGGCAACCCGGTCGAGGGTGTCTCGGTGAAGTTCGCGATCGACGACCCCCTGAAGCGGGACCTGACCTTCGGCAACCGCGAGAACAGGACGTCCGTCGTGCTGGCGACCGACGCCCAGGGCCGCGTGCAGACGCCCAGCATCTACACCGGCAGCAAGAAGGGCGACTTCACCATCCACGCGACGGCGCCGGGTGGTCTCTCGACGGACTTCGTCGTCCACGTGCGGAACCTGGCGAACGAGGTGAAGGTCCTCGCGGGCGACAAGCAGCAGGCCGAGCCCGGCCAGCCCTTCCCCGAGGTGCTCCAGGCCCTGGTGACCGACGAGGGCAAGCCGGCCGCCGGCGTGAAGGTGGACTTCCTCGTCCACAGCGGCAGCGCGGGGCTCCCCGAGTTCGAGGGCAAGTACGCGGGCACCCGGGAGACGGCCGACGCCGAGGGCAAGGTCAGCTCGCGGGAACTGGTCGCCGGTGACGAGCTCGGCACGTACACCGTCACCGCGTCCGTCGACGGAGGCGCGTCCGCCTCCTTCACCGTCGAGGTCGTCGAGAAGGTCGAGCCCGACCCGTCCGCGTCCCCCAGCCCCACCCCCAGCCCGTCCGGCTCCGCCGACGGCGTCACGGGCGGCACGGGAGACGGCGACGGTTCCGGCGGCACCGACACTGGCGGCTCCGTTACCGGCGGCTCCGGCAACGACACCACCTCGCCGCTCTCGGGCGGCCTGGCGAGCACCGGCGCGGGCGGCATCGGCCTGATGCTGGGCGCGGCGGCGGCCCTCGCGGCACTGGGTGCCGCGGCGGTCCGCTTCTCGCCGCGGCTGCGGGTGAGGCTCCACAACCGCCGGTGATCATCTGAGCCGGGCGGTCTTACGGCGGCCGGTGTGCGGGGCGCGTACCAACGCCCCGCACCCCGGCCGCCTACGTTCCCCCCCGTCCCCGCGTCTCCCCCAGAGTCCCCCGCAACCGCTGTGCCCGCAGCACCAGTTCGAGTTCGAAGCGGCGGTCCGGGTCGTCGATCTCGGCGCCCCACAGCTCGCGGATCTGCCGGAGCCGGTAGCGGACGGTCTGCGGGTGGACGCCCAGCCGGGCCGCCACCTCGGGCGCGCCGCCCCTGGTCTCCAGCCAGGCCAGCAACGTCTCCGCGAGGCGCCGGCCGTGGGTGGGGCCGCAGTGGGTCAGGGGGGCCAGGCAGCGCAGGGCGAGGTCGTCGATCAGTTCCTCGGGCTGGAGCAGGACGAGCGCCTCGGTGTGCTCGGTGCAGTGGAGGACCTCGCCCGCCGGAAGCAGTCCCCGTTCCATCAGCCCCACGGCCGCCTCGGCCCAGCGCAGCGACTTGCCGGCGTCGGCGAGCGGGACCGGCGGGCCGATCGCCCCGGCCCAGCCGGCCAGGGCGCGGTGCAGCAGTTCGGGGCGGCCGGCGGCGTCCGGCTCGGGCACGACCATCCGCGGCTGCTCGTACTCCATGTCGAGCAGGACGCCCTGCCCGACCGCGGGCGCCACCGCCTCCCGTGCCGGGCGCAGCAGGACACCGACCGCGACCTTCTCGGGCAGGGGCCAGCCGATCCGGGCGGCCCGTTCGGTGAGGGCGTCGGCCGGGTCGCCCCGGTGGTGCTCGGCGAAGATGAGTTCCATCAGGCGGCGCTGGAGCCGTAATCGTTCCCCGGCCTGTCTGGCCGCCGCCTCCGCGTAGCCGCGTACGGACTGGTCGACGAGGCCGTCCAGGTACTCGTAGCCCGCGTCCACCAGCTCGTACATCGCGGGCGGCGGGATCTCGACTCGCTGCCCGATGTCGGCGAAACGGCGCCAGGCCAGCCGTACGCCCATGCGGTAGATCGCCTGGAGCGAGTCGAGGCTGCGGCCGCCCAGGCCCTCACCGCGGCCGAACTCCTGGAAGACGCCCGGCGGTACGGTCGGGCGGCCCGCCGAGTAGTCGGAGTTCTCCAGGTGCTGGACGAAGACCTCGATGGCACGGCGGATGCCGACCAGAGCCATGGGTTCACCCGACTCGTCGAGGACGACGGGCAGATGAGGGTACTCGCGGCGGATCTCACGGAGGATCTCCTCGGCGAGCTCGGGTGCCTCGGCCATGGCGGTCGCCGCGAACTGGCGTACCTGGAGACGGGGGACGTCGTGCCAGGCCGAGCGGGTGCTGAGGGTTGCCGGGCGGGCGGGCACGGGTCAACTCCCCTGGCCTGCTTGCTCGTACGTGATCATGGGTGTGTTGGGCTGGTCGGGCGTGGCCTCGAGCAGCGCGACGATGCCGAACGCGGCGCCGACGGCGAGGGCGGCGGCGAGCACGACGGTCAGTGCGGCGGCGAACAGTCTGGACATCGCAGGGTCAGCCTCTCTGTCCGGCAAAAATCCGGACGTCGTACCCACCCGGCGTCCCACCCTGCCTGTCGGCCCCAGTGTCGACAGGAGATTGACACTCCGTCAAGAGGCGCCTACGGTCCTCGGCCCATAGAGCGGCCCGAACTCCTCATCCCACGCCCCTGGAGTAGCCGGATGCGCCGTACAGCGTCACCACTTTCCCTGATTCTGCTGGGCCTCGGTACGTTTCTGCTGGTACTGGCGCCCCTGCTCGCCTGGTACGTCGAGCCACGCGCGGCCGTGAACCCCATCGACATCGACACCACCGCCGTCTACAAGGGCACCGGCAGCGTCTTCGACACCGAGGAGCTGGAGACCGTGTCCGACCAGCGGATCACCGTCACCCAGCGGGTGCGCGGCAATGTGGCCGAAAGCGAGCGCAGCGGCCGGGCCGCCGTGTGGGACGTGACGACCACGGTCGACACCGACAAGTCGCTGCCGGCCGCCGACCCGCACGACGCGCTGGAGTTCGTCCCGCACCGCTGGGTCATGGACCGCGAGACCACCAAGCCCGTGCACTGCTGCGGGGAGAAGCCCTACATCGAGGGGGAGGCCTATCTGAAGTTCCCCTTCGACGTGCACAAACGCTCGTACCAGTGGTGGGACAACTCCCTGGGATCCACGGTCACTTTGCACTACGGGGGTGCCAGGAGGATTCAGGGGTACAAGGGTTACCGGTTCACCGGGACGGTCGCGCCCGCGAAGGTCGGCACCCGGCTGGTGCCGGGCAGCATCGTCGGCCAGCCGAACCGGCCGCAGGTGCTGGCGGAGGAGTGGTACTCCAACCACGGCATCGAGCTGGTCGTCGACCAGGCCACCGGCCGGGTGATCTACGCGCAGGTCGGCCCGAAGCGCACGCTGCGGGCGCCCGGCGCGAAGAAGGACGCGGTGGTGCTGCTGGACAGCCGGAAGATCGCCTTCACCACCGGCACCCAGAAGGACGCGGTGGCGCAGGCCAAGCGGGACAGCGGCCAACTGCGCGCGGTGGGCGCGACCTTGCCGATCGGTGCTGCTGTGACCGGATTCGTCCTGGCGGCCGTGGGAGGCGTTTTGGTGGTACGGGGACGTAAGCGCCCTGATTCCCCGGAAACTCCCGATGTGCACCGAGTCCCGGTCACGATGTGACGTGACGTCAGCTCTAATAAAGCCGGAAATTGTCACCTGCGTGAGTAGCCGTGAGGAACGGGTGGGCGAAAACTGTCCACCCCACCCGAGCACAGACCGTCCACACCCACCACGCAGAAACCTCTGAAACCCCCCACAGGAACACGCACTCCTCCCCCACGCTGAGTTCCGCACCCTGACGAGTTGGAGCACCCATGCCCCAGCACGTGCCGTCCTCCCTGCGCACCCCGGTCCCCCGGGCGGCGCAGCATCCCTCGGCGCTCCCCCCACCGCCACGCCGCATCGTCTTCCTCGCCCATCGGGATCTGGGCAACCCGGCCGCCGGCGGCTCCGAGCTGCTGGTCGACAAGCTCGCCGACGGACTGACCCGGCTCGGTCACCAGGTGACCCTGCTGTGCGGCGGGCCCGCCGCGTACCGCGACTACCGGGTCGTGTCGGCGGGCGGCGAGTTCGGCCACTACCTGCGCGCCCGTTCCGCCTTCGCCCGTCAGGTCGGCGAGACCGACCTGCTGGTCGAGGTCTGCAACGGGATGCCGTACCTGGCGCCCCTGTGGCACCGCGGCCCCACGCTGTGCCTGGTCAACCACGTCCACACCGATCTGTGGAAGATGCGCTTCGGCGGGCCGCTGACCCCGGCCGCCCGGATCGGCCGAAGACTCGAACACTGGGCCCTGGCCGGGGCCGCCCAGCAACGCGGCCTGCTGGTCGCCGTCTCCCCTTCCACGGCCCACGCGCTGCGCGCGATCGGTGTCGAACGCGACCGCATCCGGGTCGTGCACAACGGCGTGGAGGAGCCGGGCCCGCGGACCGAACGCTCCCCCGAGCCCCTGTTCGTCGCGGTGGGCCGGCTCGTCGAGTACAAACGGATCGATCTGCTGCTCCGGCTCTGGGAGCGGGTGCGGCCGGTCACCGGCGGCCGGCTGGTGATCGTCGGTGACGGTCCCGAGCGGGAGCGTCTCGAGCAACTGACCGGTCCCGGTGTGGAGTTCACCGGCCATGTCTCCGAGGCGGAGAAGCACCGCCTGCTGTGCGCGGCCTGGCTGCTGCTGCATCCCTCCGCGGTGGAGGGGTGGGGTCTGGTGGTCACCGAGGCCGCCGCGCGCGAGACCCCGTCGATCGCCTTCGACGTTCCCGGCCTGCGCGACTCGGTCGTGGACGGTGTGACCGGCGTTCTCGCGGCCGGCGAGTCCTCGTTCGCGGCGGCCTGGTGCACGCTGGCCCTGTCCGGGCATCGGCGGGAGTTGATGGGCAAGGCTGCCCGTGACCGGGCGGCGCGGTATCGGTGGGACCGTACGGTTCGGCAGTTCCGGGCGGTGGCCGCGGAGGCGGTGCGGGGTTGGGTGCCGTGACGCCCACTCGCCGTACGGGGAAGGCCGTCTCGCGAGTGCCGGTTGTCGGTGGCTGGTCGCGCCGTTCCCCGCGCCCCTTGGGCGGCGCCCCAGTGGACCGAGATATGAAGGACCCCTCCCTGAGGCGGTCCCTCGCCCTCTTCCGAGCCTTTCTGCACGAGCAGGACGACCCTGAGGCCTGCTACTCCCTGCTCGCCCGGGACGCGGCCGACCAGGTGGAGGCGTACGACGGTCCGGTCGCCGGCCGTACGGTCGTGGACGTCGGCGGCGGCAGCGGCCACTTCACCGAGGAGTTCCGCAGCCGCGGCGCCCACGCCCACCTCTTCGAACCGGACGTGCGGGAGCTGGGCGAGAAGCCGCCCGAGGGGACCGTGATCGCCGACGGATACCTGCTGCCGCTCTCCGACGGGGTCGCGGACGTCACGTTCTCCTCCAACGTGCTGGAGCACGTGGCCGATCCGCAGACCTTCCTCAGCGAGCTGATCCGGGTGACCCGGCCGGGCGGCCTGATCTACGTGTCGTTCACCAACTGGCTGTCCCCGTGGGGCGGTCACGAGTGGGCACCCTGGCACTACCTGGGTGCCGAGCGGGCCCGCGCCCGCTACCGGCGCCGTACCGGCCGGGCAGCCAAGCACACCCTCGGCGAGAACCTGTTCGCCGTGCACATCGGCCCGACCCTGCGGCAGGTGCGCGCCAGAGACGACGTCCGGGTCGTCTCGGCGCGCTCCCGCTACTGGCCCTTCCTCGCGGAGACCGTCGTCAGAGCCCCCGGGATCCGCGAGGTCGCCACCTGGAACCTCCTCCTCATCCTCCGGCGGTGTCCACCATGACGACGTCCACGGTCCAGGCCCCTCCTCCGGCTGCGGTCCCCACCACCGCGATCATGTCGGGCCCTCCTCAGGGCCCCAGGTCCCGGCGCTGGCTGCTGGGGTTCTGGGCCGTGGTCTTCGTGCTGTTCCTGGCGGTGCGGCCGGGCCGCCAGACCTTCGACACCAAGCTCGGCGTCACCAGTGACCCGGGACAATTCCTCGCCGATCTGGGCCAGTTGTGGCACGACCAGGGTTCCTTCGGCGGGATCCAGGACCAGTACGTCGGCTACCTGTGGCCCATGCTGCCGTTCTACTGGCTCGGCCACGCCGTGCAGCTGCCGGTGTGGCTGATCGAGCGGCTGTGGCTGTCACTGATCGTGTCGGTGGCGTTCTGGGGCGCGCTGCGGCTGGCCGAACGGCTGCGCGTGGGCAGCGGGGCCTCCCGCCTCCTCGCGGCGGTGGCGTACGCCCTGTGGCCGGTGTTCACCATCGTCATCGGCTCCACCTCGGCCGCCGCGCTGCCCGGCGCGTTCCTGCCCTGGGTGCTGCTGCCGCTGGCCGACGAACGCTTCAGCGCCCGGATCGCCGCCCTGCGCTCGGCGCTGATCGTCCCCTTCATGGGCGGCGTCAACGCGTCCTCGACGCTGGCGGCCCTGCTCCCGGCCGGTCTCTACCTCCTGTCCCGTCCGCCCGGCCCCAGACAGCGCAAGCTGATCGCCTGGTGGGCGCCGGGCGTGCTGCTGGCGACGGCCTGGTGGTGGATCCCGCTGCTGCTGCTCGGCTTCTACGGCGAGAACTTCCTGCCGTACGTCGAGAGCGCGCGGACCACCACCGAGACCATGTCGGCGACGGAGGCGCTGCGCGGCGGCGGGAACTGGGTCGCCTATCTGCACCTGGGCGAGGCCTGGCTGCCGGCGGGCTGGACGGTCGCCTCCTCGGTGATCGTCATCCTCTGCTCGGCCCTGGCGGCCGGACTGGGCCTCGCCGGCCTCGCCCGCCGGGACCTGCCGGAACGCCGCTGGCTGGTGCTGACCGCGCTGACGGCCTCGCTGGTCCTGCTCGCCGGATACGGCGGCGCGTTCGGCGCCCCCTTCCACGGGGCGGTGCAGGACTGGCTGGACGGCGGCCTGGCCCCCTTCCGCAACATCTACAAGTTCCAGGTGGGGCTCGCCCTCGCCCTGGTGCTGGGCCTGGCCCATGTGGTGGGCGTGGCCGGTGAGCAGCGCGGCGCCCGCCGCATCCGGGGCCGCCGGTTCGCCCCGCTGGTCGCGGCGGTCCTGATCCTGCCCGGCCTCCTGTGGCCGTATCTCAACGGCTCGATCCTGAACCCGGGTTCCTTCCAGGAACTCCCCAAGTACTGGCAGGCGACGGCCGACTGGCTGCACAAGTACTCCCCCGACTCCCGTGCCCTGGTCGTCCCGGCGACCGCGCACGGCATCTACAGCTGGGGCTCCCCCATCGACCAGCCTCTCGACGTGCTCGCCGACTCCCGGTGGGCGCAACGCGACTACGTGCCCTTCGGCACCCCCGGCAACCGGCGCGCCATGGACGCGGTGGAGGAGGCCCTGCTGACGGGCGGCGAAGTCCCGGGCCTGGCCGACTACTTGAGCCGCGCGGGCGTCTACTACGTCGTCGTCCGCAACGACCTCGACCCCGACCAGATCGGCAACGTGCCGACCTCGACGGTGAAGCGGACCCTGGAACAGTCCGGCTACCAGCGGGTGACGGGTCTCGGCCCGCTGATGACCGGCGGCCGGATCGCCGAGGACACCCCGCTCCAGGTGGAGGGCCTGTATCCGAGGCAGCGGGCGGTGGAGATCTACCGTCCGGCGAGCGAGGACGTACCGCGTCCCGGCCAGGCCGGACTGACCCCGGTCGCCGACACGGCGGTGGTCTCCGGCGGCCCGGAGGCCCTTCTCCCCGTGGCCACCGACCTGCGGGGCCGGTCGACCGTCCTGACCGGCGACAACCACCCCGGTCTCGGCACTCCCGCGCTGCAGATCGTCGGCGACGGGCTGCGCCGCGCGGACACCCGCTTCGGCCTGGTCAACGCGAACACCTCGTACACGTACACCCGCGACGAACGCAACGCGTCCGGCGCCGCCCAGGACGCCGGTGAGAAACCGCACCAGATCCTGCCGACCGAGGGCCTGGACCACCAGACGGTCGCCGAACTGCGCGGCGCCCGCTCGGTCACGGCGTCCTCGTACGGCAACTGGCTTTTCCACCTGCCCCAGTTCGATCCGGTGAACGCCTTCGACGGCAACCCGGACACCGCCTGGGCGGAGGGCGTGGCGGGCTCTCCGGACGGCCAGTGGCTGCGGATCGCCTTCACCGACGACGCCTACGACATGCCCTCGTCGTTCAAGGTCACGCCGTTGCCGCAGGAGAGCGTGCGGTCGGCGGCGACCCGGGTGCGGGTGGAGACGGAGAAGGGGTCACGCAGCAGCCTCCTGCGCCCGGACGGCTCCACGCAGAACATCAAGGCGCCCCCGGGCGAGACGAGCTGGATGAAACTGACGATCACCGACTCGGAGGCCCGGCGCACCGGTCTGGCGGGCGCGGGCTTCTCGGAGATCGACCTGCCGGACGTCCAGGTGACCCGGCTGCTCCGGCTGCCCACGGACGCCCGCGCCACCGACGCCTCGAACGAGATCGTCTCCCTGCACCGCACCGCCGACCCGGCCGGCTTCTCCCCGACGGGCACCGAGGCGGGCCTGCACCGCACCTTCACCACGGCCACCGCGGGGACGTACCGGATCAAGGCGAGCGCGGTCCCGGTGACCGGCGAGGAACTCGACCGGATGCTGTACCGGGTCGCGCCCGACCAGCAGAACCGCATCACGGCGACCGCGGACTCCACGGCGATGCTGGGCGCGGGCCTGTCGGCACGCAACCTCACCGACGGCGACCTGACCACGGCGTGGATCGCGGGTGACCGGCCGACCGTCCATCTGCGCTGGACCGGCAAGCAGCCGGTCGGCGAGATCGTGCTGGCCGCCGCGGGCGGCCTGTCGTCCCGGCCCACCCAGGTGGACATCAGCTCACCCGACGGCGCGGCGATCGCCGGCGTCGACGAGAACGGGGCGGCCCGCTTCCCGGCGATCACCACGGACCGCCTCGACATCACGATCACCGAGACCGCTCCGATCACCCTGCACAACCCGGTCGCCGACGAGGACCTGCAACTCCCGGTCGGCCTCACCGAGGCGTACATCCCGGCCCTCGACAGCTACCGCACACCCCAGCCGAAGCCCACCCGCGCCTTCTCCCTGCCGTGCGGGCAGGGCCCGGTGCTCGCGGTGGACGGCGAGCTCTACCAGACGAGCGTGCGGGGACGGATACGCGACCTGACCGAGCGTCGCCCCGTGGAGGTGACGCCATGTCGATCCGGCCAGTCAGCAGCTGGGTTGGAGCTGTCGGCTGGATCGCACCGGGTCGAGGGCGGCGACGCCGGCCCCCTGACCCTGACCGACGTCACGCTGACCCGCGGCACGGTGCCCAAGGCGTCACCCGCCGGCCGTGAACTGCGGGTGCGGGACTGGCTCGGCGACCGCCGCGAAGCCACCGTCGGCTCCGGCGCGGCCTCCTACATGACGACCTACGAGAACTACAACGACGGCTGGCGAGCCACTCTCGACGGCAAGGAACTGACACCGGTACGGCTGGACGGCTGGCAGCAGGGCTGGCGGATCCCGGCGGGCGCGGGCGGCACCGTCAAGCTGTCCTACGAACCCGCGACCACCTACGACGCCGGACTGATCGGCAGCGCGGTCGCCCTCGCCGCCCTGCTGGGCCTCGCCCTGTGGCGTCGCAACGCCCCGAACCCGGACGACCCGCAGCCCCTGCCGCCCGCGCCGGGCCTGTGGCTCGGCACGGTGGCGCTCACCCTGGTGGGCGCGGTGATCGCCGGCTGGTTCGCCCTGCTGGTGCCGGCCCTGGCCCTCCTCGCGTACCGCCGCCACGCCCTCCTCGTCCCGATCGCGTTCGTCGCCCTCGTGGGAGCCGGCATCGCGGCGGCGACGGGCGCGGGCGAACCGGTGGGCGCTGGGCAGGGGGCGTTCGGGCACGTGGCCCAACTGCTGGCGCTGATCGGGCTGTTCGCGGCACTGGTGAGCGTGGCGGAGCCCAGTGACCGAGACCGCGACCGCGCGGGTGACCCCGCCGCCGCTCCACCACCCGCATCAGAGGCGCCGACCGAGCAACTGCCTCCGGTCGAGGCCGAGAAGGGGAGGCCCGAACCCGTATGACGACCCGTACGCCGACCACCCGCATCCCGTTCCCGGTGGTGGACGAGGTGGCCCGCCACTGCCACCAGGACGAGGAACCGGAAACCGTCCACATCGAGGTCCACCTGCCGGGCCGGCTGGACCCGGCACGCCTGCGGAAGGCCTTCACGGAGGCCCTGCACCGGCACCCGCGCGTCCTGATGCGCCAGGCGCCGGGACGGTGGTACCGACGCCGGTACGAGTGGGAGCTGACAGCGGAACCGGACGTGGAGGTGGTGAGCTTCCCGGCCCCGGGGCGGGACGCCCTACGGGACGCGCGGACACGGGCCCTGGTGGAGGCACCGCCGCTGTCGCTGTCCCCGCCGATCCGGCTGGAGGTGGTGGAGGGCGCGGGGCCGGTGCAGGGGAGCGAGGCGAGTGATGTGGTGGGCCTGCGTGCCCTGGCCGCGGGCAGTCGCGCCGCCGGGGCCGTGGGGGTCCCCCCGCTCGACCAGGCGACCCCACCCGCCGACGGCACCGGCCGGCGCCCCAAAGGCACCGTCCTGTTCCTCACCATCAACCACACCGCCCTGGACGGCCCCGCCTGCCTCCGTGTCCTGGCCACCGCCGCGGAGCTGTACGGAGGCAAGGACAACGCCCCCGCCACACCACCCCCCTGTCTCTTATACACATCTCCGAGCCCACGAGACTAAGGCGAATCTCGTATGCCGTCT